>CALQFT020000005.1 GCA_943329925.2 Opitutus sp. GAS368 | reverse complement strand
ATTTCGGGGCAGACCTTTTACAACTTCACCCTCGATAACCTGCGCTATTTCGGAACGCTCAAAGCAATGGGCGCCAGAAATGGAATGCTCCTTCGGATGATCCTGCTGCAGGCTCTGGTGGTAGGCGCTATTGGGTACGGTCTGGGAGTAGGCACGGCTTCGGCTTGGGGGATGCTCATCAGTGGACGCACTCAGCTGGCCTTCCGGTTGCCGTGGCATCTACTGGTGGTGAGCGCTGTGGCGGTGTTAGTGATCTGCCTGAGCTCGGCCGCCCTGAGTATTCGCAAGGTCATGAAGCTGGAACCAGCCGTCGTATTTCGGAGCTAACTGCGATGAATACCCACTCGGAGTCCCTCCCCTCGGCCCCTCACGTAGCCGTCTCTTGCGAAGGACTGACCAAAGTCTTCGGCAAGGGAGACGCCATGGTCAAGGCTTTGCGCGGCGTGGATATGAATGTACAAAACGGGGAGCTTCTCATGCTCGTGGGCCCTTCTGGATGCGGAAAGACCACTCTGATCTCTATCATCGCGGGAGTTCTCCGGCGCGATGCGGGCCAATGCACAATCTTCGGGCAGGACTACAACGGCATGAGCGAAGAAGAGACGACTTTATTTCGCGGTAGGAACATCGGTTTTGTTTTTCAGGCCTTTAACCTCATCCCCTCCCTAACAACAGCAGAGAATGTCGCTACTCCGCTAATCATCAATGGTATGAAGCCACGAGATGCGGTCAGGCAGGCTCGCGACATTCTAGCAGAAGTCGGGTTCGACAACCGAATGATGGAGTCGCTCCCAACTGATTTGTCGGGCGGACAACAACAGCGCGTCGCGATTGCCCGCGCCTTGGTCCATCGACCTCGCCTGATTGTGTGTGACGAACCCACTAGCGCTCTGGATGCCGAGACAGGCCGTAAAGTCATGGAGTTATTACACCGGCTTGGGCGGGGCGAGAACCGAGCGCTGGTCGTAGTAACTCATGATTCGCGCATCTTCGATTTCGCCGATCGGATTGCGGAAATGAACGACGGACGAATCACTCAAATTGCCTCTTCAGCCCAGGAATTAAAGACGCTGCAGCCGAAGTTAGATTAGGGAACCATTATGATCCGAAAATATCTCTTGTCGTTTTTTGCGCTTATTGGCGTTGGTCTGGGCGTGCTAGCCGCCGTTCGCAGCGCCCAGAGCTTGATCCCCACTCCGATGGTTTCTAACGCTCCGACTCCACCCTACCAAACGTTTGTAGCAGGTGCAGGTCTAGTCGAAGCAAATACAGAAAACATCTCCATTGGCACACACATTGCTGGGATTGTCTCGCAAATCTATGTGGAAATTGGGAGCCACGTAAAGCGAGGCGCGCCACTTTTCAGTATCGATGACAGGGCAACCCAGGCAACGCTTGCCAGCTTGCAAGCGGCCGTCAAGGTGGCTGAATCTCAACTGGCTCAGGCACAATACGAATCCAGAATCGGAGAAACATTAGCCCAAAAACATGTCATCAGCGCCGAAGACGCGAGTCTGCGCCAATACGTTGCCGATACTGCTGCGGCTCAACGGGCGCTCATCCAAGCTCAAGCCAGGGCAAGTGCCATCGACGCGGAACGTTTAATCGTCCGTGCTCCAGTTGATGGGGAGATCCTGCAGCTCAAGATCCATCTTGGTGAGTTTGCTCAAACCGGGGTCGTCTCACCTCCGTTGCTACTAATGGGGAATCTGGATCCACTCCATATCCGTGTCGACGTGGACGAAAACGAAGCCTGGCGGGTGTTCACTGGGGCTTCTGCCGTGGGCTATCTGCGCGGTAATGCTGACATTTCAATGCCTCTAAATTTCGTTCGATTCGAGCCATATGTAATTCCTAAAGTGTCGTTAACCGGCGCGTCAAAGGAGCGGGTTGATACGCGGGTTATGCAGATCATCTACAGCTTTAGCCGAGGAAGCTCTCCGGTAAAGCCCGGCCAACAGATGGATGTGTACATCAATGCGCAACCGCAGACACCGGTGCCAAAAATACCCAATCCATCCCCTTCATAAGGCGCTCTCAACGCCATCACCATATTCAAAAACGCTTGGAGTTTTCATCGCCTTTAAAAGCGCGGGATCTTGCGAAATTCTGAGCAAGCGGCTTTGCCAGTTGGGTGCGCCACGGAAGAACCGTCCCACCCGCTCTCCGCTCCCTGCTCTATGGACCGCCTCGGCGTGCAGGACGCGGGTTGGCAAGTATTTGCTCGTACATCGCGCGCTCCTGAGGTGCCAAATCCGGTTGCGATGCCAGCCACGCCTTACCGACCTCCGGTGAACTCTGTCCGAGGCGTCCCAACACCATTCCCACGGTTCGCTGCCGCACTTCGGCATCCTCGATAGCCGAAGCCGCATGTAAGGCACCCTGCGGATTACTTTCTGCAAGCCGCGCCGTGGCAAAAGGGAAAATCTGACTGCGCATCGCTTCAGTGGGGGAATCAGCGGCCGTCATGACCAGCTTTTCGAGTTGTTTGGGGTCGAGCATTTTACTCACAAGCAACTGGCGGGTGGCATCCACCTTGGTCTCTTCAGGCTGTTCCAGCGCCCATTTCAAAGGCGCTGCGGAATCGAGGCGCGACCAGGATTCCATGATGGGTACAAGCAGATGCTGTTGCTTTAACTCTAACGCCTTGGCTGCTGCCGCCTTGGGGTCTAACTCAACCCAGCGACGGGCCAGCGCCCGCGTAGTCACATAGTCGCCATCGCTCAAATCCTGCAGCGCTGACTTCAACGCCTCCTCGATTTGCCCCGCCTCCAACTGACTGGCGATCCGGTAGGCTAAAATGTATTTTCTCGAATCACTTTTTAAATTTGAGACCCGCTCGAATAAGGCGATCAGCTTCTCTGGCGGGAGTTTTCCCAGAGCCCCAGCAGCGTCGGCACCCAGCGCGCCGCGAAACACCCCCTTCTCCCCGCCATCCTTGACGAAGGCCTCGGCACCCTCGTGAAGTTGACCGGATAAAGCCGCCGCTGTCTGGCCGGACTCATGTCCGTGCGACGCGGCCCCCACGGCAATGTCGCCCGGCAGTAACGCGCCCAAAGCAATACCACCGCACAACCCAACGACGACCAGTAAGCCGCCCCGTAAGTTTGGGGAGAGATTCATATGTCTCTTATGGTGCTTAAATGGTGTCCAAGCAAACTCGAACCGATACAGAAATTCTCAGCGCCAAAGGGGATGCCCAGCACACGCACCAAATCTAGCACAACAGGAAGTCCTTTGGAGCGCCTAAAAAAGGTCAAAAACGGGTCCCTCGCAGTTCGCAAAAACGGGAAGATGTTCCAAAAAATCCGCCGCACCGAGCAACCTCCGCGTGAGATTTCGCAAACTATCTCAGGCGCAAGAATCCCTCACATAACCGCAACAAACTTGCCTCAATTACCTTATGCGATACGCCATGCGACTAAAGTTCAGCGATAAACGGGAAATGCAATAGCCCCGATTTCATTCTTTGCTCAACTTTTGGAATGGGGTGTGAAAAGAAAAAGCGGCGCTTCCATTAAAGACCCGCCAGCCAGCGCTGACCATCTACGCATCCTTGCCCGGGCACTTCGCCGTGAGCCAACGCACTTAGATTGCGCACGGTGACGGCAGCGAGCTGCTGCAGCGCCTCTTGCGTCAAAAATGCCTGGTGAGCGGTAATTAACACATTGGGACACATAAGCAGCCAGGTGAGTTTGTCATCCGTTAAAACCGTTCCCGAGTGATCTGCAAAAAAGACTCCCTCCTCCTCCTCGTAGACATCCAGTCCTGCGGCCCCCACGCCCCCGGACTTCAACGCGGCAATAAGCGCCTCGGTTTCAATGAGACCGCCCCGCCCGGTGTTGATCAACATGACTCCGCGTTTAAGCCGGCCTATGGAGTCCGCATTGAGCAGGTGCCAACTCTCCGGGGTCAGCGGCAAGTGCAGCGAAACAATATCCGACTGCTCCAGCAGCACTGGAAATTCGCAGTATTGAAGCCATGGCTCCTTCGCAAGCGCCTCGTTTCGAACCGGATCACTGGCCAGCACGCGGCAACCAAAGCCGTGCATAATCCGGGCGAAGACCGCCCCGATTTTGCCCGTGCCAACCACCCCGACAGTTTTACCAAACAGATCAAAGCCCACCAATCCCTCGAGCAAAAAATTACCATCCCGCACCCGCTGACTGGCCCGCACCAGCTTGCGGTTGAGCGCCAGCAGAAGAGCCACCGCGTGCTCGGCAACGGCGTGAGGAGAGTACTCCGGCACACGAGCCACCGCGATGCCCAGACGCTTGGCCGCCTGCAGATCCACATTATTGTAACCAGCACAGCGCAATGCCACCAGACGCACCCCAAGAGACTTAAGCTCTTGCAACACTTCCGCGGAAACTTTGTCGTTCACAAACACGCAGACCGCTTCACACCCCTTGGCGAGAGCAGCGGAGTGCACGTCTAGGTGCGACTCCAAAAACCGCAATTCGATGGACACCGGCGGCTTGTCGCACTGAGGGTTCTGCAGCGCCTTGGCGCAGGCCTCCTTCAATGGCCCGCAGTCGTATTTGTGTGAATCAAACACCGCGACGGACAGCAAAACAGGTGGGGTTGAAGCTCGTTTTTGCGGTGTAACAATGGAGGCGGCGACGGGAGACGAGAGGATAATCCCCCGCAGCCCCCGCAGACTTTCGGCCTCGGCAAGCGAAGACTCGCCCCCCAAGGCCGCGGATCTACCAACATCCCTAGAAGGCAAGGCGGAGGGCGCAGTTGCAGGCAACTGGGTTGGAGGCTGGGTTGGAGGCTGGGTTGGAAATTCTGCTCTCATTGGCGAAGATGGATTGCTGGCGGGCATTCTTGAGATTGCATGGCGTATCCTCACTCTTGGCTACGTAAATAACGTGCAAAAAGCCTGAGTAAAATTAGCTTTCCCAAAGATTTAGTCGCGCAGGTTTGGCTGACTGGCACTCCCGGCTCACACTCTACTGGACCAAAGCCCTTTCAGAATCCTGATCCCCGCGCTTTTGCCGCCTCTTTCACATCACCAGCATGCCGCCCATCGAACATCTGTACTTCCACATCCCCTTCTGCCCCAAGCTTTGTCCTTACTGCTGCTTCTATGTCGAGGAAGGAGGGCGCAATAAGAACATCGCATTTTTAGATGCGCTGTTGAGTGAATTGGACGCGGCTCAAGCCCTGCGACCGGTGATACCCAAGACCATTTATTTTGGAGGAGGCACGCCCACTGCACTTCTGGTGGACCAGCTGGAATACCTCTTTAAAGGCCTCCATGCACGTCTCCCGCTCAATGAACTCCAAGAGTGGACGGTAGAAGCCAACCCCGCCACGGTGCGCTCGGAAAAGGCGAGAGTATTACACGACGCTGGGGTGACTCGAATCAGCCTTGGAGTGCAGTCCTGGAACTCCTCGACTTTAAAAACATTGGGTCGCGTCCACTCATCCCAACAGGCTCACGCAACCTACGATTTGTTACGCAGCACGGGCTTTCCTGCGGTGAATATCGACCTGATGTTCTCTGTTCCGGGGCAGACTCCAGAAGAATGGGAATGCGACCTGAAGACGACCCTAGGCCTTCAACCCGATCACATTTCAGCCTACTGCCTCACCTACGAGGAAGACACCGAGTACTTCCGAAAACTCAGCACTGGCCAATTCGTACAGAGCGAGGAAAAGGACGCGCGGATGTTTGAACTGACCATGGACGTGCTGTCTGGCGGTGGTTTTCGCCAATACGAAATTTCAAACCACGCAAGGAGCGGCTTTGAATCAAGGCACAACCTTGCCTACTGGGAAGGACGCGAGTACCTAGGGCTGGGGCCCAGTGCGTTTTCCACTCTGGACGGGGCGCGTTTGCAGAACGTTCGAGACACAGCCGAGTACGTCAAACGCATGCAAGGAGGCGTGTCCCCCATACTCACACGTGAGGCGCTGGCACCCGAGACGCTCTTGAAGGAAAGCGTGGCGTTTGGACTGCGCCTCGACGTAGGCGTTGCCGAGGAGCGGCTCGCGCCTTGGTCAGACGAGACAGCACATTTGGAGGAGATCGGCTTGTTAGAGCGGGCGGAAGGACACTTTCGCCTGACACGCAGGGGCAAGATGCTAGCCGACGCGGTCGGGGAGCGCTTTATGTAGAGTCTGTCCGCACGAAAGCTGAGGTGGAGCCCTTCATTACTGGGACTCGGAGAGATACGAATACAAGTTACGACGCCCCCGCCAAACCCTCAGACAGAACACCGCCTTATTGTTTCGGCGCGTCCTTTTGGGCCACCTCGCGGCGGACCACTTGGAGTGAACGGCGGTCTGCCGATTTTTGGTAACTGTACGAGAAAGGCAACGGGCTGGTTTGGTGACTTTCAACATAAGCAGCCGCTAGATCGCGCTGAGAGTTAGCGTCGAAGAGC
Source organism: Opitutus sp. GAS368 (assembly GCA_943329925.2). Taxonomy (GTDB): domain Bacteria; phylum Verrucomicrobiota; class Verrucomicrobiia; order Chthoniobacterales; family Chthoniobacteraceae; genus Chth-196. Next base: position 51,957 of record CALQFT020000005.1, on the reverse strand, counting down.
TTGTGGGCCTCCACAAAACGGCCGTAAAGCTTCACAGGACCGATTTTTTTCAGATCTTTGTATTCCAAGCCGGTTTCGTCCTGAACCAACAACGTGGCCCCCTCGACCACGGCAGCGCGGCACACTGTAAAATAAGGCTTTGGCAACAGATGGGAGGCAGCCTTCAACAAGGTTGGATTTTTACCGCAATTCTTGAGCCACTGAGCCTCGTGAGGATGCGACTTTAGATAATCATCAGAAAGATCCAGGCAAACATAGTCCACCACGACATTGCGCCCGTCTTTGGAAAGGTCCAAACGCACCGATGTCCATTTTGAGTCCGAGCTGGGAACTGCCGGTTCAAACTCGTTCTTCTCGGAATTTAGGGTAAGGGGTCGCGCTGCATCGACGCGAAACCCGAGCGAGGCGGCAAACGCCAGCATGACGGGAGTCGAAGTAAGTTGAGCCGTAGTGCTTGCTGTATTTTCGTTAAGATCAAGCGTCCGAAAGAAACCCAGACTGCCAAATTTCACCCACTCTTCGCTGAACTTCTGTCTGAACGCAGCCAGAGCAACAGGAGTCTTGGAGGAGAGTTCCACCGGCGCACCTGCCGGTTGAATGGCCACCAGCACATAGCGATCGGCCTCGGGGAACATCTGGGCAACGGTGACGAGGTCCGGTCCTGAGAATGGGTAAAAGACAGTACCTCCCTTAGGGGGCGCAACCTCTGCAGCCGCCCAGTTGCGCAAGGGGATGCCGATGAATTTCTCGTAAGCGGCCCAAGCGACTTGGGCGGAGGACTTCACCGGCGCCTTGGCAGGTGGAAGGGAAGGAGCAGGCGGTGGCGGCGTGCTGGCGGCGGCGGGGGAAACCTCACCCAAGACAGGGAGCCCAGCGTAATCGCGGGCAAGGGCATCTACGCTGGAGGAATCAGGGGCGGCGGCGAGGGAGAAAAGGAATGGAAGCTGACAGAAAGCAAGGGTGGCGGAGGTCAAACGCATAGCAGTTATTTTGATGGTGGTGGTGCCAAAAGAGGCTCCGCGTTGGCTTGGCGGCGGAGCAGGAAAATCAACAAAATCAAAGCCGTTGCAATGGCCATTTCCTTGGGGCTTTCGGTCGCAGCCAAGATTAGAATGAGCAAAGATCCCGCCAAGAAGACTGGAGCGGCAAACCACTTAGCAAATTTTGAAACCTGCTCCACTAAATTAGCTTTCACAGAATAAAGCCCTAAAACGGCAAGCATTGGAAAAATCCCCAGCAGAAACCCGGTCACCGTCAAAATCTGCTCAAAGGTCCCCGAGACAATCATCGCCATGGAAAGGCCCGCTTGAAGCCACACTAAGCTGGCGGGGACGGGCGCCCTTACACCCAGCTTTTGAGCCTCCCCAGAAGGCCCGCCAAGGGCGGGTTTGGGGCGGTACCAGTCCAACATTGTGTCCAAAACTCGCGGCCCCAAAAATGCGGATGCCCCCAGCGAAGAAAGTAGGGCAAAGGCCACCACCCCTGCAAACACCACAGCCGCCTCCTGGCCGAAGAGCTTGCGCACAAGAAGCTCCATGACGGCCTTTTCCGAAGCGAGTTCCGAAAGCGGGATGTGACGCAAAAGAGCCAAGTTCACGCCGAGATACAACGTGAGCACGATCGTCGTCCCCAGCAGCATCGCCCTTGGGACATTACGCTTGGCATCGCGAGTTTCGGCTGTGGAGTAAATCGCGGCACTCCAGCCGAGGTACGCGAACATTGAAAACATCACCGCCAAACCCCAAGCCGGCCCAAAAGGAGCAGCAGATACAGCCGCACTTACCGGCTCGGCAAGTGCTAGCGCAGGCACATGCCCCAAGCCCCAGACGGCCAACCCGCCCAGCATACAAAACTTCAACATCGCCAACCCTGTCTGAATCCGGATGCCGATCGCTCCGGAAACCGAGTGTAGCAAGGTGACCAGCAAAATGGCGGAAAGCGCAGCGCCTTTCCCCAATGGCGCAGTTGCAGGGAAAGCTTTCAAAAGATAGGCGCCAAAACCGATGGCCGAGGCCGCATTGGAGGCAGCGAAGCCAACTATGAAGGATACCCAACCCGCAATTTCACCCATAGCCGGGGCGAAAAACGCACGCAGGATGCTCGCCTCCCCTCCGTTTTCAGGAACCCGCCGGGAGATAATGCCGTAACAATACGCCCCCAAAACCGCGTGAATTCCTGCAATAAGCCAAACCGCCATTGCCGCGTTTGGAGATTTGACGAGGCCCAAAATCGAGCCCGAAGTGGTGAGGATTCCAGACCCCAACATACTGGCAACAACGAGGAAAGTAGCGGCTAGCAGGGATAAGGAGGGGGGCATGAGTCACGAATGGGCGGATATCAACGCCCCTTAGGGGCAAGCGCCCAAGTCTTTTCTGCGAAGGCTGTCACCACAGAATTGAAACGGGCAGGTTCGTCGAGGAAAAGCGCGTGGCCGGCTTCAGTGAAGAGTTCGACCCGTGCAAGGCCGGGCCGTTTCCGAAGAAGCGCTTCGCCTTGTTCCTCATAACGCGGACGAATAGCGTAAAGTACAGGGACGGATTGCGCAAGAAGAGTATCGCGCCAATACTCACGCGGATAGGGTTTGCGAAGCAACTCCCGAGCAGCGGCCTGTGGCACCTGTAGCGTAGACGCATAGATGGCCTTGAATAGCGGATCCGACAACGGCTTTTTTGTAAGACTGAGGGTGAAATCCCGCAAGTAAGCACTCCTGTCCTTTGGGGCAGACGCACCGGAACTGCTCTTGCTTGATCCCCCGCCCCCCGGCGGACTTCCCTCGCCGATGGAGTTATCAATGAGCACCAAACCCGCAAGATCCGTAGGCTGATAGTGCGCGAGATAATCCAGCACCTCCATTACGCCCAAAGACCAACCGGCCAAAATCGGTTTGGTGGGTTTGATGACTTTTAGCAATTCGTGAATGTCCCTACACCGCGCTTCCGGAGTATGAGCCCCGTTAAACACTTCTGACTTTCCTTGGGAACGAGGGTCGAACGAAACCACGCGAAAGCGATTCGAAAGCTCGCGAACCTGAGCGTCAAATACTGCAGCGGGCATCAACCACCCAGGGATGAACACCATGGTTTCCGGTCCCCTGCCCGCTTCCAAGTAATGCAATTTAACCCCGTCTGAAGTGCGAAAAAAACGCTCCGAAACCCCATCGCCCCCGAGGGAAACACCCGCCGCGCAGAAAGCCACAAAACACCACGCCCCCAATCGGCTAAAAATCCGCCCGCAAGCCCACCTCCTGCCCAACGGCCGAATCTTACCCAGCTTCAAATTTGAAGTATCCGAAGTATCCGAAGTATCCGAAGTATCCGAAGTATCCGAAGTATCCGAAGTAACAGTCCTCCCAGTCATGGTCATCACCCCCTAACTCAACCTAACACGGGAAGGGATATTGCGCCATCGGCCCTTTAACAAACGCAAAAAAGAGCCACGAAGCCCATTCAACGCTTCCGGCGCAAGGTGTAAGCCGCCCGGACGTTCAATGGCGTTTCCCCGTCGGCCGCACGCAATTTTTCCAGATAAAAATCGTATACGAAATTTTCATGCAACTCCTCCAAGGTCAGATCCGCAGTAAGACCATCCTCACTCAGGACCACCGCCGTCGGGGCCAAAATTTCCTGATCCAATTCAGGGGAGCCGTATTCCTTGTGATAGGCGTAGGTGTAACGGCGGATTTTCCAGAGTGTCGGATCCGTGCTGGAAGAGGCCAGCGGACGGGTGAAGCGGACCTTAAAGCCCGTCTTTGTCAGACTGATGGATACTGCGTCCATCGGAGCGGGCCCCACGGGCTCCACAAATCCAAGGTTCTCCTCACCTGCCCAAGTGAGGTGCGTGCGCCCCATCCAGAGCTGGTCGCCACGGAAAACGAGCCGGTGCAGGCCCGCCTTAAGTTCGGAAGTCTCCACGAAGGGATAGCAAGCGCCCTGCCACATCCCGTTGACCTCCTCCAAGGTGACACGCAGCAGCTTGGGTACGTTCATTTCGCCAATCACAAACTGGCCGCCATACGGACCCCAGACAGGAGTTTTCGGAATGGCCACCATCTGCGTCGGCGAGTTGGCATAAGACAAATGAGGAAACCATACTGCGGCGGGCGTACGCAGTTTGTCCAACGTCTCTACGGGCACATCCAGAGGAGCGCCTTTACCCCAGTCCTCCCGCCAAGGAAGGGAAGCCGGATGCCCGTAAAAACCGCCCTTTTTTACGACATGCAATTCACTGCTGCCACGCCAATCCCCCTGATTGTCGGAAACAACCAAGCGCCCCTCTGCGTCAAAACCCAATCCATCGGGCGAGCGAAATCCGGAAGCAAAAGGCGTCGCCTTCCCGGTAATCGGGTCCAACTCCAGCACCCAGCCGCGCCACGGCACCCGGGAATACATCCGGCCGGCTTCCTTGCTGTTCTTTTTCCAATCACCATAGAATTCCTTGCGATCAAGTCCGATAGGAAGCCACTTTCCCCGCACCTCCTCGTGAACAGTGTCCCCAGAGGAGGCAAGATTGAGCCCCACATACAATTTTCCCGAAGGGGCTCGCACTGGGCCGAAAGCAAACTCGTGGTAATTGCCCGTCATCCCAAAATCGCTAAAGACGGTCTCGTAGCTATCGGCCTTGCCATTGCCTGTGGTATCGCGAAGACGCGTTAGTTCAGGGCGTTGCATCACAAGGAGGCTCCCGTCAGCTTCCTCTAAAATACCCAGCGGCTCGTGCAGGCCTTCCGCAAAGATGCTCCACTCCTGCTTCTCCGGATTAAAAATACCAACCTCCCCCCTATGAAACGCCGCCACGATCCGACCGTCTTTCAACACGGAGAGCGCGCCGACCTGGGAATCCACTCCCGCGGGTGCCTTCACCTGCGTCACCTTGTAAAAGCGCCCCATCTGGGAGTCGCGCTCCGAAGCCGAATAGAACGATTTTTCAGGAACCGAAGATGTCGCACCAGTTGCAGGCGCTTTAGCAGCGGGCGCCACGGCGGCGGGTTCCGAGTGAAGCGGCATCGGAACCAGCGTTAGAGCGGCCGCGGTGTAGAAGGAAAAGCGTGTTTGCATGTTCAAGGTTTGGAGGAAGAGGGAACGGGGCGGGAAGCGGAGGGCGCGGATGCCTTAGAAGCGGCAGGAGCCGAAGCGTCTTTGGGTTGAATTAGAACGCTGAATTCAGCGGCTTTTGCAGCAGAAATCCGGAATCCACTCTTAGTAGCAACACCATCTGGACAAGCCCATTGGGCAGAGGAATCAGAACGCACTCCGACACTGGAGTTGATGCCCGGAAGGCGGAACTTTAACAGAATCCCACTCCCTGAAGGCTGCACGCATTCAAAAACCTCCTGCGCTCCCACTTTGAAATGAAATTCCGGGAATTCTCCCTTCATGCTGTAGCCTAGGAATTTAAAATCGAGCGAACTCGATTCCCGATCCCCAAATTTAAGAGGAAAAGCTCCAGAAGTCCACCAAGGCACATCGCCCAGCTCCGCGAGTTCTTTCCCGGAGCCTCGCCAGTGCTGAGAGCCATCCATAAATATGCCGTTCCAAGCGTAACGCACGCGACACGCTGCGCTATCAAAGCAATAATTTTGAGTGCCCGGTAACGCCACACCCATGGAAGCGGGACCAGAGTTAGGCATAAAAAGACGCTGCACAAACGGACGCTTTCCGCCACCTGCAAGACCTTTTTCCAAAGTAATTTGTGGGATATTAGTATCCTTTGAAAGAAGCGGCATCGGCACGCCCACGTACATGGCTCCGTACATCACCACGCCATGGCCTGGCACGGTGCAAACGTAACCATAAACTCCAGGAGTCTCTGGCACCTTAAACTGAAGCACCGCTTTACTTTCCGGATTGAGAATATCCGCACTAGAGGCGATGATCCCTGGATGTTTTGGGAGCGCTCCCTGACTTGCACCCGAGGCGGCCAGGTCCATAGCAAGCTTCACTATATCTTGCACCAGACCGGGTTGCACGATCACGAAATTGTGCGGTTGGTGGGAGACATCCACGTTTTCCAAGTTTAAGGCGATGAGATCTCCCGGTTTAGCCTCAAACCGAGGGGGATCAAAACGCAGTCCCTCCGCCATCCGCAAAAACACTTTCTTGGGCTTTGGCTCGCCTTTTGCCGCCGCTTTGGCCGGGGCAGGTGCCGCTAGATTCACTGCAGCCTTTTCATTTGAAACTGGTTGCGCGGCAGCCTTTCCCAAATCTGGAGCCGCGCTCAGGCCAAGAGGACCTGTTAGAAACACGCCGACGATAGAACCTAACACTCTGGGGATGCGCATCCCCTAGTTTTAGCAAATTCCCGCTGGGTGCAAAGTCCAAGAAAGGCTGCCAGAGCGCTTTTTTGAAGACCCTCTGCAAAATGTGCGCCTAACGTCCCTTCACTTAAGGTGTTTTGGGCGCATGCTCCTCCATAAAGCGCAACAACAGCGGAAACCCAGGCTCCGGCATCCTGCCATGATCAAACCCCTGAAGCTCGCGCAACGTCACATCAGGGTGCCCAAAAAGCTTTTCCATCCGATAAAAATAGGCGTTTTCCTCGTAGCGCCCCATCAACTCCTGCTCCCGGTCCCCAGTGAGCAACAGCATGGGAGGAGCATCCTTGCGGACGTGAAAAAGCGGCGCCATGTCGTCTACCACAGGCTGTTTATCTGCAAACCCACGCTGCTCGCGAATGAGGAAGTGGGTGATCATCTGTGAACTAAAGGGGATCAGCCCCGCAATTCGGCCTGTATCTATCTGATTCTTTACCAGATACTTGGGATCTAATCCCATCAACATCGAGAGGTAAGCACCTGCGGAATGACCACTTAAGAAAAGCGACTCAGGGGCACCCCCAAATCTCGCTATGTTTTGAAACGTCCACGCTATCGCCGCCGCCGCGTCTTCCAAATAAGCGGGCGACTGAAAGTCTGGGCCAAGCCGATAGTTCACCGCCACCACCGCCACGTCCTTATTGCGCAGGGGTAATGGAATAGAGCGTTCGCCCTTTGTCAGCCCACCCCCGTGAAACCACACAACCGTCGAGAACTTCTTCCGGTTCATCGGGTAATACACGTCCAAACGGCACCGCTGCCTCATCGCGTCCGAAACGCCCTCTCCGTTACGGTACAAAACATCGGTGACTAGATGATAGTTGGGATCCGGCGCGTCGGCAGTATCAGCAAAAAGAGCCGGCCGCAAAGCCAGGGTGACGGCGACCTTTTCCAGAACCGCCTCCGCTTCAGTGCATTTTGAGGCAAAAAGGAGCAAGGATGCATGATCAAGTCGCGCAGCAAGTTCCGGATCATTCTGCGAACGCCTTCTAAGCTGGTGAAGTTGCACTGGCAGACGCAAATCATTGAGCGTGAACTTTTTCATATTCTCCCCAGCAGGATTCGTGGCCGCCTGAAGGATCTCTAGATAACGATATCCATTTGCGCGCGTTGGTTCTATGGCAGTACCCTCGCCGTGGTCGTTCCACGTTGCGAGTTGCAAAAGCGGGGCATTACTTTTGAGAGCGAGATTGAGCGTTTCACGGAAGGTGGCTCCATCCTTTGACTCAATCCTCCCATAACTGGCGTGAAGACCCGCCTTTTGATACACGTCTTGAAATCCTGGAAATGCCACCGCCACAACGTTTTCTCCAGCCAACCGCCTTCCATAGAGTTGCTCCAGATCCCCTCGCCACTTTACCGGCGGCACCGTTTTTCCATCCGCCACAGGTATCCAAGCAAAAAGGCCGTCCAAGCCACTTGGTTTGGAAAGGTGCGGCAGGCCGAAAATGAGGGGCCGGCTCTTGAGACCGTCGCGCAAAGCCTTCCACTTCTCTCCCTGAACCTGCTGCGGCCCAAAGACAAGAAGAACAGGACGGCCGTCCTGCCGTACATACGAGTCATCGCTAAACCAGTTCTGATCAAGCCACTGTAAAGCATCCCGCGCGCCATCCCACTGCTGCTCAGGAGAAAGTGGTTTACCCTGAGTCGCTTGCGCGAGTGATTGATCCTCAAAACAAATCGCAAACTTCAGGCCCGCTTTTTTGAGAATTGGGATTAAACGCTGCGAATTCCGATGCACCATCGCAAAATCCTTCACATCCCTGATTCCGTACCAATCCAGAATCACGCCCTGAACTCCTGCAAATTTCATCAGTAAAACCTGAGTCTCAAGGACATGTTCGTCGCCTGAGTCATACGCCCCGAGCAGCGGATAATACTCCGACGCCACTTGCCGCTCCCCATCCCACGAAAACCGATCTGGGTTGAAGTGGTCCATCGTCCAGTGCCACCCCCATTTACCGCTTACCTCCCGCGACGCAAACCAAGGCATGTAATGAGCCAAAACAAGTGGCTGCGGTTCGCTCGCAAAAACAGGCGCAGCGAGGAAAAACAGCGCCGAAATACAGGACAACAGGCGGCTCAAAGGGAAGCGCGACATTCCTCCATTTGGCACCCATCACGGGCTCCTGACAATAGCCGAAAAGGTAGTGGAAAGTTTTTCGCTCAGGTGGCGTTGCGTCCGGCCCCGGCTGAGGACATGAGCTTAAACATTTTCCTCAAGCACCTTCTTCAAAACGCTTTTCCATGGAGGCAGAAGCGCTAAGCCCGATGCGCAACATCAAGTTCCAGCGGTGCACCTCAGGCACATCCTGCCAGACGGCACGTACTACCATGAAAAGCCCTCCATCTCGGCGCTCCAATAGCCCCCAGCCCGAAGGAAGCTCCTGAGGAAAAGCAACTTCCGGATCAGCGACCAGGTAAAGAATGTTGGCCGCATTCCATCGTGTTAACTTCGCAAACTTAGTGCGGCTATGTAATTGCGCCGTCAGCGCATTCATCTCGGCAACCAGCTCGGCGTAGGGAGCGCAGCCCGCATCGAGGTAGCGGTACATGTCGTACTCCGGAAACAGAGTCTCACCCTCACGCAGTGTCGGGAAATTGCGGCGCAATGACTCTTCAAGCTCGAGCCGGCTTTGTTGAAGCACCCGCAACTGTTCACGGATAACTTCCTCGCTCCGGGCATCCTTGAGAAAGTCAGCACGGCTGCGCTTGCACTCGAAGACGGCCGTGGCTCCCGGTTTGAAAACGATCCGACCACGAACCTTGCGCGGTTGTTCGGGACGACAAGCGGCGACATCGATGCGCGCGCCCAGTTGGGGAACCTTCACCTCCAGAGCCGCCAAACGAAAGCGCTGCTCCAGCGCCCAGCGAAACGCTAGGCGCTTCAAATTAAGAAGTTTGGAGGGCTCCTTGGCGGCCATACACTCAATCCTGCAACAGAAACTGAAAGTCGTCTAGGGAGAGAGCTTTTGCGAAGGACTCTTCGCCCAAAATGTCTCCGGCCAAAACACTTTTAGAACGTTGAAGCTGCCGGATTTTTTCCTCCACCGTACCCTTTGCCACAAGCCGGTAGGCAATGACCTGATTGGTTTGTCCGATGCGATGCGTACGATCAATGGCCTGATTTTCCACCGCCGGATTCCACCAAGGATCAAACAAAACCACGTAGGACGCCGCCGTCAAATTCAGACCCATCCCGCCCGCCCGCAGTGAAATAAGGAATGTGGCTGCACCTTCGTACTCTTGGAATTCCTGTACCAACTCGCCACGATTCTCGGTTTCACCGGTGAGCATAAACGAGTGCCAGTCGCGTGCCTCAACCTCCCTCTCGACACGCTCGAGCATGTCGACGAACTGCGAGAATACGAGCACCTTATTACCCTGCTCCATAAGGGGTTCCAGCAAGTCAATGAGCGCCTCCATTTTCGCACTATCCGAGTGTCCATGCTCGGGACTGACCAAGCCGGGGTGACAGCAAATCTGGCGCAAGCGCAGCAAAGACGTAAGCACATTGAAGCGCTCCTTGTCCAACTGCCGGCTCGTCTGGATTTTCAAGAGCGCCTGTCGCGCCCGCTTCAATTCCGCCCGATATAACGCAGCCTGCGTGCCTTCCATTTCCACCACGAGATCCTCCTCGATCCTGGCAGGAAGATCTTTGGCGACTTCACTTTTAGTGCGTCGCAAAATGAAGGGACGAATTCTGGCCGAGAGGCGGCGGCGGGCGAGCATGTCCGCGCGGGAGTCGTATTGACGCTGGAAATGAGCACGCAAACCGAGAAGGCCCGGCATCGAAAAGTGCATGATGCTCCAAAGATCGAGCAGTCGATTTTCAATCGGTGTCCCGCTTAGTGCGAGGCGATGAGCTCCTCGCAGGGCGCTCGCCGCAGCGGCTGTTTGGGACGACGGATTTTTGATGTACTGCGCCTCATCCAGCACGACTGCGTGCCAGGAAATGCTCGCAAGCAACTCGGCCGAAAGACGCAATTGCGCGTAGTTCACCACGAGTATATCCGTCTCGGCAAGCGCCTGTTTTAAATTCTTGGCATCTCCTCCCCGCCATACACTTGCAGTGATTCCTGTGGTGAAGCGCTCGGTCTCGCCCAGCCAGTTTTGCACCACCGACTTCGGACAAACCACCAGCACGGGGCTTCCATCGTAAGCCGGAAGTTCGCGAAGCCATGCCAGCCAGGTAAGGGTCTGCAAAGTTTTTCCAAGCCCCATGTCGTCTGCCAAAATACCACCAAACCGGTTGGTGCTAAGATAAGCTAGAAAATGAAAACCTTCGACCTGGTATGCACGCATTTCAGCGCGAATTCCAGCGGGCACCGGAGGGCTGACGCTGGTTTTGATTTCCGAGGCGCGTCGCAATACCCCGTCGCGAGCATCGCCGGAAAGAAGGCTGCGCGCGGGAGATGCCGCGAGTTGAAGCGCGTGATAACGCTGCGGAGGGCCACCGATCTCAAACGGATTGACGCCGAGTTCAGAAAGTTGCTCGGCCTGTTCGTCATCGATCTCAAACTCCAAACGTCGCCATCCCTTGTTTTTGAGGCGCACAAACTTACCCTTTGCCTCCAACAACAATTGCACTTCCTCTGGCGTTAACTCCGTGTCGCTCAAACTCATGGCGACCTGCAAATCAAACCAGTCCGGAGACGCTTCGGTCACGTCCAGACGGATCGCACCGCTGACCACCGCATTCTGCAAGCTCGCCAAGTCCCCTTCCAATTCCACCTCCACGCCTTCGGGCAATTCGTCCATCCAAGCGCTAAACTCCTCGGCAAAACGCTTCCCAATCAAACGCCCCCAACTCTCGGTGCTGGCCTGGAAATCCTTGGCTCCCAGATCCGTCAACATTTTGGGCACAAGACGCATCAGTGAGTCGTCTAACACCAAAATACGCCGCTGCTCCTCGGGCAACTGCTGGGTGATCTGCCAGCCTTGGACCGTGTAAATCCGTTCTCCGTGCATTCCCAACAAAGCCCGCGCGCAAATGTGTAATCGCTCCTCCCCCGCTCGCTCTTCCAACCAACAGCGCAAGCGCACCGTCGGTTGAATCGCCAACACTCGACTCTGCACATCTTCTGGCAACGACACACCCAATCCCTGCAACAATTGTACCGTTCGTCCGGTTAACAATCCCGCGCTTGGAATCCGAATGGGATGCCGTGGATCCAAGCGCAACAGTGGTCCGGTGCGATAGATAGCTGAGGCCGTCACATAGCAATTCAACTCTGCAGCAGCGGTGAAAAGCGGCGCACTTGGACGCTCTCCATTAGAAAAAGCCAGCTCCAGCAGGTAATCGCCATCCCCTCCAGGAGTGAGATCCTCCCGACGCAACTGCCAACTCAGGCGCTCGGAGGAGCGTTCGAAAGGAAGACCAGCCTCTGTGACAAAGCGATCGTTAAGAAGCGGATGCAACAACAGTCGAGCGAGGCGCTCACAGGTTTCCTCCCGATTGTAGGAAATCTGCGCGTATGTGATGCTGAACTGAGAGAAAACCTCGAGGAGCATACGAACGGCGGCGTCGCAGTCCAGGCGCCCCTTGTCCAAATAGGAAATCAACTCATCATACTGCACCTCTGTAGGATAGCTCCACTCCTCGGCAACCGCATCCCGACGCCATTGCAATCGAGCGTGAGTCGCACAGATTTGGATTCGGGCATCCACCGTGCGCCGATCCTGACAGGTCTCCATCTCGGTCAACAACTTGCCCAGACCATCCTCCCACTGCCGCAAAGCCTGTTGCCGCTCCCAGTCCCCAGCCAGCCGTTCGATGGCATCCATTGTTGTGATCTCCCCCAAAAAGGAGGGCCATTCCACACCACGATTACGCAAAAATGCGGCTAGATAAAGCCATGCTTCCCATGTGTTTTCGGGTTTTCGCGGCCACACTTCAACTTGCTCCCATGTAGGAAGCCCCGCATCGCCAAGGAAGGGATCCAGCGTTGGGGCCGCCAACATCCGTGATGCCCAATGGCGTTGATAAAGTAATTCTACCGCATCGCCATACGTCTCTTCGGTGGCTGTGAGCGCACGTCCAAGCTTGGCCGCAATTTCCCGAGCGAAGGGGTTTTTGGGCGTCGCGTGACTCGTTCCATTCCCGGACTCAATACCCTGAGATGCATTGAGTTCCCCCAACTGCCCAAGAGTTTGTTCCATCACGAAGCTAATCGCCACTAAGGCATGCGCACATCCCTCGCAGCCGCACTCCGTGCAATCCACGTCTAACTCCCTGCCCCGCAGAATGAAGGCTACAACTACTTTTGTGGTACCCGCGGTAAGTGTGGCTCGAAATTCCTGGAGCTTAAGATTAACAATCTTTTTCCGATTAACCTTAATTCGTGCAATCGCTTGCAATTCATCCCCTGCCCTTTCAAACCGCTCCAAAAGAAGAAGGGCGGAAGGCAACAATTCAGGGTGGGAGAGTGGTATGGCGGCGGGCATCGGTAGCCGAGTAGTTTCGCTGATTGGCGCACTCCTGCAAGCACACACCGATGTTGCTCGAAAGAAGAACCTAGAAAAGCGGTGTGCAGGAGATTGATCTTTAGCAGTGCCGCGCTCGTGCTAGTTCTTTTCGGGTGTACGCCTTCACCCGCACCGCCGCAGTCTTTGGCGCCACCGGGGTCCTGCTCGGGGCCTTCGGAGCACACGGACTTAAGTCCCTTCTTGATGCCCACGCCGCACACGCAATGTGGCAGACGGCCTCGCTCTACCACTTGCTCCATGCGGCAGTGCTCCTCTGCATTGCAGGACGGCCCATCGTCAACAGATTCGCATTCAGGCTATTCGCCATAGGCATTGTGCTCTTTAGCGGCTCGCTCTACGCATTGGCCATCACTTCCATTAAGCAACTGGGCGGGATCACACCACTGGGTGGACTGCTGCTTATTGCCGGTTGGATTGCGCTGTGCTTTGCGCCGCCCTCCCCCCAACAACCCGCATGACCGTCCAACAGCTGCTACTGCGGCCGCTGATCGGCTTTCTGGTGTTGGGCACATTTTTCTTCCTGCTGGAACGCGCCATAGGGCAGGCACGTCCCCAAAGAATTCTTCGAGAAGGCTTCTGGGTGGATGTACTCTACCTATTCATCGCGCCCGCAATTAAGATGCTCACCCGCATATCATTGATACTGCCGGCAAGCCTGCTGCTACTGCTGGGCGTGACAACCCCAGAACTCCTCAGAGCCAGCCAATATCATGGGTTTGGCCCTGTCTCCCACCAACCCATCTGGCTTCAAGCTGTGGAAATTTTTCTACTGGGGGATCTCTCTGGGTACTGGATCCATCGCCTCTTCCACACTGGGCGCTGGTGGCCGTTTCACTCCATCCATCACAGTTCGGAAGCGGTGGACTGGCTGGCAGCCACGCGAGTCCACCCCGTCAACGAGCTTCTGGACAAGATCGCGCAAGTCACTCCAGTTCTTCTTATTGGATTCAATCCTACAGTCACAATGGCATTCGCTCCTCTGGTGACCTTCTACGCTATCTACCTCCACGCCAATCTCAACTGGGACAACGGCCCGCTGCGCGCGCTGATTGCCAGCCCGGTTTTCCATCGCTGGCATCATTCCAAGGAAGCTGGTGCGCGAAACAAAAACTTCGCCGGCCTATTCCCGATATGGGACATTTTGTTCAAGACCTACTACATGCCAAAAAATGTTTTCCCCGAAGTATTTGGGATCGACGAGGTGCTTCCAAAAAGTTTTTCGGGCCAAGTTTGGGCACCCTTCGCCGCGCTCTTCCATCGAGCCCGCGCCCCGCTGGTAGAGAGAGGGCCGAGGCCTTAGTTCTTCGCGGCGCTTTATCTTGCGGCGAGACGGCGAAAAAGCACGGTGCCCAGCGCGAGGAAAATCAAATTGGGTAGCCAGACCAACCACTCAGGGTGCATCTCGGGCTGACTCTTAACCCAGTTGGTCATGATGATAATGAAGAAGTAGCCGAAGGCGACAATCAGGCTCAGGAGGAAGCCGAGCGTCGTCTCGCGACGTTGTGCGGTGACTGCCAGTGGAATCGCCATGAGCCCCAGCGCCAGTGACGCCAACGCCAGCGAGAACCGCTTACTAAACTCCACGCGCACCTCGCTCAACTCCCGGGGCGCCATTGGCGCTCCGCCGCTGTCCGGAGCACTCCGCGCCACGAGTATTCCCCAAAGCTCGCGGGCGGTCAGGCTGCTGTTGGAGCGGCGCTTCTGGTTGCGCTCGAATAGCTCTTCTAAGGAAATGGGCAAAGTACTGCGCTGCATTGTGATCCCCTGACGAATCCGAGTAAAACTTTGAGGCTGGGTGGCATCCCTCTGTTCGAACCGGGCGTCCTCAAGATCCAGCAAAAGACGGCGGTTGACGGCGTCCGTTTTGATTTTTCCGTGGCGGGCGAAGATGACTTTTTGAGGTTCGAAATCCCGGCCAATTTCATAAACCAGAAGGTTGTGGAGCTGGGAACCGTCGTTGTGTCCGATGTAGATTTTGAGGTTAGGAAAAGCGTCGATCACGCGATCGCTTTCGAACATGGCCAGCGGCCGGTTGACCGCTAGTTCGTAGAGCGCGAGCTTGAAACGCGCTTGAGCCCGCGGGGCGAGGTCCACGTTGATCCAGAGACAGAGGGCGACGCAGGCAAGAGCCACGGCGAGGGCGCCCATGCTCAAGCGCAGAATGCTCACTCCACTGGCCTTCAGCGCGGTAAGCTCGTGTTCAGCGGAAAGGCGACCGAAGACCAAAAGCACCGCGGTGAGAAAGCCCCACGGCAGCGTGAAGGTCAGCGAGAAAGGCAGGATGTAGGCGAGAAACGTGAGGAAGAACTCGTAGGTGGCGCTGCCATTGACCAGGAGTTCAAAGATTTGCCTAAAAAGATTGCCCAGAACCAGAACCACACTGAGCACCGACACTGCCAAAAATGTGGTCAGACAAAGCTGTCGGATAATGTAGCGATCGAGAATTTTCATGACGAATCGCGCGGGGGAAAAATCGAAATGAGCGAGAGAAAGAATGAAGGACCACGCAACGAGGAAGTTCCCCAGGAACTTTTCCGGGGAGCAAGTCCTGCTACAAGGCGATCTCCATCCCTTCCCGTGCGGCGTCAATCAACATGGGCCAGCCCTTTTCTCGAGCCGTGGCGCGACATTGTTGCACGATGCGATTGATGTCCGCGTCGGAACGGGTGGGATCATGATGGAACAAGTAAAGATGCTCCACCTCGGCAGCGGCGGCCATTTCGATGACGTCCTCAACGGCAGAGTGGCCCCAACCGATTTTAGACTCGTATTCGGCGAGGGTGTACTGGGCGTCGTGAATTAGGATTCTGGTGCCCTTGATGGTGTCAATCAGACGCTTATAAAGATGGTCGGAGGTTTCTCGAGGAAGGTGAGTCGCTTGGCCATGGTGGTTGAGCTCGTTGTCGGACATGTAGACGACCGAACCCGCGCTGGTTTCCAGACGGAACCCGGCACAGCGACCTGGATGATTGGTAAAAAACGCGACGACTTTCACCGGCCCACATTCGAAATGATCGTCGACCTCCTCCACGTCAGGATGCGATGGCATATCTTCCATGGCGATCGGGAAGTATGTGGAATCCATTTGCTTGGCAAGTACTTCACCAAGATGGTGACACACGGCCTTATACCCCACCACTCGCAGATGGTTGGTTGGAATATACGCGGGAACAAAAAAGGGCAGCCCTTGAATATGATCCCAATGCGTGTGGGTAATAAGCAGATGTAAATCCAACTTCTTCTTCGAGGCGGCGGCGCGCCCCATCAGACTGTTGCCCAAAGCGCGGATTCCGCTGCCTGCGTCCAGGATGATAATTTGCCCGTCAGCGTCCAGTTCCACGCAGGAGGTATTGCCTCCATAAAAAACGGTGTTGGGACCGGGAGTTGGAATCGAACCGCGCACGCCCCAGAAACGAAGAATGACTTCACCGGAAGCCTTGACCGGAGTTGTGGGGACTTCTATCGCGTCGGCCAGCGCTTCGACCTGTTTCAAACCGGGGGCCATGATCAGGGGAACCTTCAAGCCTGAGCCCATTGCACCGAGCCAAGCGGCGACGGCAGAGGCATCGATGGACGCGGAGTCCACAACCACCGCGTGAACACTTGCCGGGTCGGGATGATCACCGGGAGAAAGTGTTTCTACAGACGCCACCTGCCAACCTCTGGCAAGAAGAGTACCCTCCATCACGGTGCGCCAAGACACATCCGAGGAAACGATAATCGCATTCTTCATAACTTAAAAGCATCCAACTAACAAAATCTGATTCTTCAACGAAGACGCGTTAAGCTACAAGAAGAGTTCACGGTGTCACCCCTTCTTCGCATAGAAATCTAGACTCGTAATCTCATATTGAACCCGCCCCGCTTCATTTAGCACGACAAAGCCCCCGCCAGAACTTCTCCTACTTTCGCTAATTCCTGCGCCGTGTTGTAAAAATGGGGACTGAAACGCAGATACTCCCGGCCCGAACGATCAAAGCGAAGCGAAGCGGTGATTCCCGCCTTTTCAAGGGCCTCAAATAAAACCGCGGCCGCCACCGTGGGATGCCACACCGTAGTGATGCCGCTCGCCAGAGGACCGCGAGTCGGCCCCAGCACCTCAAAGCCCAGCGGGAGTAACAGCGAGAGCAATACCTCCTTGAGTTCGAGCAACTTCACTGCCACGTTTTCAACGCCCACTCCAAGTAAAAGCTCCAATGCGGCCTTCATCCCGTAAACCCCGCTGGCATTCAAAACCCCGGGTTCGTACCGTTGCGCCGTCGGAACAAACTCAATGGTGTCTTGAGTGAGAAACTTGGGTGAATGCACATTCCACGCCCCAAGCAGCGTCGGGCGGACCGTTTCAAAGTGCCGTTGAGCGACGTAGACGATGCCCATGGCCATGGGGCCAAGCAACCACTTGTGGGCATCTGCGCTAAGCATATCAACATGCGCACGAACTACATCCAAAGGAAAGGCGCCAAGGGTCTGGATCGCGTCCAGCGCAAACAACACACCGCGCTCGTGCAAAAGAGCGCCGATAGCTTCCACCTCCAAGCGCCGCCCGCTAAAGAAATGGCAACTGGCCAAGGCGACCATTCGCGTGCGCGGCGTCAGCGCGGCTTGTACGAGGGCCGGCGTCACCTCCCCGGGCTGCTCCGTACGCAAGCGATGCACGACTACGCCACGACGTTCCAGCTCAAGCCAGGGATAGACATTGGCGGGATAATCATCGCCATAACACACCAACTCGTCGCCGGGTACCCACGCAATCCCGTTAGCGAAGAGGCTCAACCCGAGCGAAGTAGGCCCCAACAACGCGATTTCCTCCCAACGTGCCCCAATGAGTTTGGCCGCGAGCTGACGGGTCGCACGAATATCGCGTAACACCTCGGCGAACTCCTGCGGCATTCGCGAGGATTGCATGGCGTAGTTCGCCATCGCCTCCGCAACTACCCGCGGCAAGGGCGTAACAGCGGCGTGCGCCAGAAAGATCTTCTCCTCGCAAATGGGGAATGCGAGACACCTCCGAGCTTCGTCGGCGCATAGCGAGTGAATCATCCTCTCAGGCCTTTCTCGCCGCGCGCCCTTCGTCAATCAGTTCCCAGAACTTGCGTTGCCGGGCCAGTTCAACGTCCTCAGTGGGCATAGGCAAGGAAGCCCGGAACAGGAAGTCTCGGAACGTGTTGCGATGCAGCACACGATGAACAGTGATCCCTTCAGGCGCGCGTTCAAAGTAAATCCGGTAGTCCTTTACCCGGTAGCGAAATAGCTTTTTACCATCGCGTTCGATGACCCCGAATCTCTCGGGGTCGGCCTTATCCACGTCCTCTGGAAGTACTTCGAAATCCGAAAGCAAGTCCAGTTGCAGTTCGGTCGGGAGCGCCGACATTTCTGCCGCACTGATATCGTTAAAAACCACCTGGAACATAGCAGAACAAAACTAACAGAACCTACCGGGCTTCAATGAATTGAAGCGGGCGAAGGCAAAAAGAAAAGGGGGAAACGCCGTCTGGAGGCAACTTTGCAGCACCCCTTGTCACCTAGTGCTTAGAGCCGCTTAAGCTCCCCGAAATTACATTCCCCAGAGCTTTTTGGCTTCCTTGAATGCGACAATTGCGTCCTTCACGTTGCCCGAACGTTCACAAACGTAGGCAATTCCTAACCAAGCTTCGGCGGAACGGCTGTTAAGACGCACTGCTTCACGAAAGGCTTTGAGCGCGGATTCATCAAGTGAATCTCGCAGCATTTGCCGACCCGCTTCCAAAGAAGCAGAAGCCAGCGCACGGGTGCGGGCTCGACGGGCCGCGGCAAGGCGCTTGCGCTTTGACGCAAGACGCTCGGCCTCAGCTGTTTTTCCAGCTTTCTCCGAGCTGGCCAATACAGTCTTGGGAGATGCATGAGCTGGGGCGGCACTGGGCGCGTTGCTGGGCGCGTTGCTGGGCGCGTTGTTTACCACGGGCGAAAGGCGGCCTCGCTGGCAGGCTCCAGCCGATAAAGCTAGGGAAAGAAGAAGTGTTAGTCGGAGTTTCATCGGGGCGTTTCTTAAATTGAAACTAACTGACAAATTTTCTCAACCCAAAACCCAACCAAATCTAAATGATTCTGACACCTCCAAAATCAGCTCACTCCAAGAGAGGCGAGCAACGCGCTCGCCCTCCCTCTCCGTCGGGTTTAGCAAACATTATAGAAACAGAACCACAACAACGCCGCCCACATTAGATAATCATCCCATAGCAATGCGAGTGGCTCGACTTTGTTCCGACTCCGAGGGAAAATAACGGTCGTGGAGAAAAAACGTCCTTCCTTAGTCAAATGGTGTGCCTTTTCAGGATTGGTGCTCGCCGAGATTTACATGGTGATCACCGTGGCCAGTCCCCGGCTCAAAGGCATCGAGATTCCAGCCGCGGCCGTGGCAATGCGCATAGCGGCCATGTCCCTACTCTTCGGACCGTTCGGGCTGGCAGTTGGCACAGGAGTTGGGCTTTTGTTGGACGCGATCAGGCGCGCATTATTTCGCTCCTCCAGCGAAAAACAGGGCGTCGTTCCGCAAAATACAGCACCGCATTAGGTTCTCCTACCGCCCAAACAGGGAGGCCATGGGCAATAGGCGGCTTGACGAATGAGAACGAGTTGAGGGAACCCACCCTCAACGTAAGACCACAGCGCGGAATCATTTCCAGGCCGGATACTTCCTACCAGCGGGTGGCTTTGAAGGTCCATCCGGGAACCTTCTTTTGCATCTCCACCTGGTCATCGCGCTCCGCCAAGCCGCAACGCAGATAAGACTCGTGGGCTCGCGCCAAAGCCGGGCGGTCCAACTCCACCCCGAGTCCGGGGCCTTTGGGTAGTGAGACGCAACCGTCCTCAATAGGAAGCCGCCCACCGATAATAATTTCCTCCCACTGCCAGGGGTAATGAGTGTCGAGCGCGTAGCTTAAATTGGGCATTGCCGCGCCGAGATGCGTCATGGCGGCCATGGAAATTCCGGCGTGATTGTTGGAGTGCATCGAAATGCCCCGGTCAAAGCTCCGGCAGAATGCGGCCAACTCCATCGAGGAATGCAGGCCACCCCAATAATGATGGTCGGTTAAAATAATATCCTCTGAATGAGAGAGTACGCTTCCGGGAAGATCGGCAAAGGATGTCGTACACATGTTGGTGGCGAAGGGCAACTTTACTGAGCGGCGCACTTCGGCCATGGCCGCCTGTCCCCGCACTGGATCCTCGAAATATTCCAGCACGTCTTCCAATTCACGCCCATAACGGATGGCGGTTTCCACCGTCCAGAGGGCGTTTGGATCGTAGCGAATGGGCACCCCAGGACCGAAGGCGGAGCGCAAAGCGCGCAAGGATTCCACTTCCAGCGCAGGTTCAAAAACGCCGCCTTTAAGTTTAAGCGAACGAAAGCCAAACTCCTCCACCATAGCCTGAGCTTGGGCGACAATCCCATCGGCGTCCAAAGCGGGACGTTGGCGAGCGGCGTCCCAACCCGTGGCATTGGGATCGGTGTCGAACTCCAAAACGCCCCCGGCACCCTCGTATTTGTAGAAGAGGTAGGCGGAGTACGGTACTTTTTCGCGGACAACCCCGCCAAGTAGCGTGGCAACAGGGACGCCGAAGGCCTTTCCCGCAATGTCCAGACAGGCGACGTCCAAGGCACTGAAAACCTGCACCACTTTACGTTGATCCCAAGGCGCGTCTCCCCTTGCAGCGGAGGACTCGGGTTGAAAATACGTTTCCAAACGGGCCTTGAGCGCATGCCAGTTCAGGGGATCCGCCCCCAAAACTACGGCGCGTGCCTCATTTAGAAGAGCGTCGACAGCGAGGCTGCCGGGCACCTCCGCCAACCCGGAAATCCCGTCCTCAGTGACGAGTTCTACCACGGTGCGCAGCGCGTACGGCGCGTGCAATCCAGCTGCGTTAAGAAGCGGCGGATCGCCAAGGGCGATCGGCGTAATGTGCATTTGTGCGAGGCGCATCGGGAAAGAGTAAAAGTTACCGAATAATAGAAAATTTTGGGGAGCTATCAGGCACGGAGCGAAACCAAAGACTGTCGCAACCCCGCGCTAACGGCAGCTCCATCGCTACCCAAAGCGAGCACCGAATAACCTTCGGCGCGCAAGGTTTCCACCTGAGTCGGCGCCGTGGCCAGAATGCCAGCCGCCTTCCCTGCCTGCCGAGCCGCCTGGGCGACTTGAAGACGGGCCTGGACGAAGGAGGGGTGCTCAAACTGGCCTTGGATCCCCATGTTGGTGGTCAAATCCAAAGGCCCCACGAAGAGGACGTCGACTCCGTCTACGGCAGCAATAGCGTCCAGATTGAGCAGGGCTTCCGGAGTTTCGATTTGAACCATGGTCACCAAGCGCTCGTGAGCGTGCGCGTAGTAGTCGTCGAAATCCTGCCCGAATCCCGCGGCACGATTGAACTTGGAGACCCCGCGAATGCCGTGGGGCGGATAACGAACGGCAGCCACAGCAGCGCGCGCCTCCTCGGCGGAATTGACGTAGGGTACCATCACCCCGCCCGCCCCGAGATCCAGCGCTCGCTTAAAGCGGGGCGTCTCATTGGCAGCCAGACGGACTATGGTAGCGGCGGCGGTTCCCGAAACGGCCTGCAACTGTTGAAGCAGGGTCTCGTCCGAACCCGGGCCGTGCTCAAAATCGAGCATGAGCCAGTCGAAGCCCGAACGGCCGGCTATTTCCGCCGTCAAGGCGGAGCCGAGATTGAGGAAGGTGCCTGCGAGCCACTCGCCTGCGAGGACTCGGTTGCGAAAGAGAGGTGAAGTGCTCATTGGGCGAGGTACAAACGATAAAGGGCCTGGGTGCCACAGTCTTCCCAACCCCGCTCGGCGACCTGTTCGTAGAGCTTGCGGGCGATGGCAAGTCCTGGGAGATCCAGATGCAACTCAGCGGCGCTATCCAAAGCAATGCGCATGTCTTTGAGGATGTGTTTGACGTAAAAGCCGGGGGCAAAGTCGCCAGAAAGCGCGCGCGGAGCCAAAGTAGTAAGCGCCCAGCTTCCAGCGGCGCCGCCACTGATACTTTGATGCACGGCTGCGGGAGCCAATCCAGCCTTCTGGGCGTAGGCGAGCGCCTCGCACCAAGCCACCATCCCGACAGCGACGGCGATTTGATTGGCCATTTTACAGTGTTGACCGGCTCCAGCGGCACCCAAAAGTGCGATGTTCTTGCCCAACAATTCCAACACAGGTTTGGCGCGCTCGAAAGCGGCCGCCTCGCCGCCGACCATAATCACCAACCGCGCCTCACGGGCGCCGATATCCCCGCCTGAAACCGGCGCATCCAAAGCCTCCAAGCCGCGCGCAGCCGCCGCGACGGAAATGCGTTGGGCCAACAATGGACTGGAGGTCGTCATATCAATCAAAAGCGCGCCCTGCTTCGCTTTTTCTATAATGCCGCCTTCGGCGAAATAACAAGTTTCCACATCGGTGGGGAATCCAAGCATTGTAATAATAACATCCGACGCAGCGGCCACCTCGCCGGGGGATTCGTGCCAATGCGCGCCGGCATCGAGCAAAGTTTGCGCCTTTTCACGGGTGCGATTGTAAACATGCACGGTATGGCCGGCATGGAGCAGATGAGAAGCCATGCTACGCCCCATCACGCCGGTTCCAACGAATCCAATAGCTAGAGAATTTGACACTCAGCGGCGATAGAAGAACTGAGCGCAAAGATAAAGCCAAAAGCACAGGCATTCCATAACTCAAGTTTCTTACACTCGCCCTGAAATACTTATAGAATAGCGGGTTACCAAAAAACGCACTACAAAGCCATCCTGCCGGAAGCTATAATTTCACCGCCTGAAATGCCTACTTCCAGTCGATCCCGAGCATTTCGTAAACCCGCTGCTGCTCTGATTTGATTTTGATTCCTTTGGTGCTCCGATCTGAGGGAGCGGCTTTCTTTGGCTTCTGCTTTTTTACCCAGATAGTTCAGCAATTTGGAGAGGTTTTGTCTGAACGTTTGTTTACCCCGCTCCTAATGGGCTTTCCTGAACATCAAGCCAAACGCCCAGCTCTCTGCTCGCCAAACTCCAATAATACCAAATCTTGAAGAAACCTGGTCCTTCTCTCCCAGGTGCTGAGGTCTTTTAATCATCCATAAACCTAAAAGAGATGGTATCACTCCTTGGGTTGCATTCTGGCTGGATGTGAAACTTTGTTTAATCAAATCCGGGCAACGTCTTTCCGTCCTGACTAATGAAGACCTGCGGATGAGCAACGCGGCCCATTTCACGGCAGCCTGGCCCAACGCCTTCCAAACCAAGATCGCCTTGCATTCCAGTGCTCAACTCCTTGAGTCTCGCCACGATTTCGGGATTTTCAACCGCAATATTTTTGGATTCCCCAATATCCTCAGCCAGATTGTAGAGCCGTGGATTGGCATCTTGAGCTTTTGTCGGCGAGCCGGCAGGTCCGGGATTTTTGCCACCACCACCGGACGCTGCGAGGTGGAGCTTCCATGCACCCGATCGGACGGCCTCCAGCTTCAACCCGCGGAAAAAGTAGAAGACGTTAGCGTGCGGCGATTTTGCTCCGGGTTCTCCGGCGAGAATCGGCCAGATATTGCCACCATCGATTTTGCGTGTGGGCAGCTTCGCCCCGCCGAGTGAGGCCAGCGTCGGGAGGACATCCATCATGCTGGTTATCTCGTCAGTAGACGCCCCGGCCGGGATTTGCTTGGGCCACCACGCGATAGTGGAGACGCGCATGCCACCTTCCCAAGTACTGGCCTTGAAGCCTCGCAACGGGGTGTTTTTAGCCTTTTGCGTGCCGCCATTGTCTGAGGTGAAGAGGACCAATGTCTTGGCGTCGAGTTTGAGCGCTCGCACAGAATCCAAAATTTGCCCAACGCTCCAGTCCACCTCTTCCACCCAATCGCTGTAAATGCCGTTGGGCGATTTGAATTGGAAATTGCGACCGGGATAGATGGGGAAATGAACCGCAGTGTGCGGTAGATACAGAAAGAAGGGATGGTCTTTATTCGCTTGGATGAACTTGAGCGCTTCGTCGGTGTAGCGCTGCGTAATAGACTGCTGCCCTTCCGCAACCACCCGTTCAACGACCTTGTGGTCCTTTATCAAGGGAAGCGGCGGCTGATTGTTTCCACGGAGTCCGGTGGCGTCGTCCGCCTCGGGATTTTTATTTGCGCCTTGTTTCGGTTGCGGAAGCGGTTCCCCGAGGCTGCTTTTGGAACCATCGGCCGCCGTTCCCATATCGTTGGAATAAGGAATCCCGTAATAATGATCGAAGCCGTGGCGCGTCGGCAGAAATTCGGGCTGATCTCCCAAGTGCCACTTGCCGATACAAGCGGTGGAATAACCGACCTCCTTGAGGACTTTGGCGACGGTTTGTTCCTCGGGATTTAAACCAATAGCCGACCCCGGAAACAAAACGTGTGGAATGGCTAAAACGCGCTTGGGATAACACCCGGTCATCAGGGCCGCTCGCGAGGGAGAACAGACTGGAGCCGCGTAATGACTGGTCAGCTTCATACCCTCTGCCGCCATTCGCTCGAGGTTGGGCGTGCGGTTTAGTGTTGAACCAAACGGAGCGATGTCGGCGTATCCCAAATCATCGATATTAATAACGATGAAATTTGGCTTTTCAGGTCTGGGCGCCGGGGACAGTTGCGCGGAGGCCATTACAGGAACCAACAATAACGTGGCGAGAGCTGTGGTGCGCATCATTGTAAAATTGGACTTATACAGCTACACGCCCCCTTGGCAAGAATCCGGATTAAGCCTTTTTCTGGAGCCCAGATTACAGTGCGCCAAGAAGGCGGCTCTCGAATCAAAAGTTTAGCGCATAACACATTGTCGAGCCCCATGACCGACTGGCCCATGCCATCGCTCGACAACAGTTCCCTTGCTCAAACAAACCAAGGCCCATTTATCCGATTCCCGTGGCTGGCAAAATCTGTTTCTGTGATCCTCCCCAAATGACGAAAAATCACGCCCCCCTCTCAGTCCCACTCTCGCGACGTTCATTCCTGAAATCCACGGCGGCTTTGGCCGGCGGCGGGAGCGTCCTTGCCACTATCTTTGGGACCCAAGCGGCCGCTCCGAAGGGGGCGCTCATGGCTTACGTCGGCACGTTTAGCTCCCCGCTCCCCATTATCCGCCCGGGTCAGGTGGATCTGCCTCCCGGCAACGGACGCGGCATTCATCTCTTTGAGGTGAATCGCTCCACGGGGGCGTTGTCGCCATGCGGAATATTTGAACAACCCACAAGCCCTAATTGCCTGGTGTTCAACTCCGCAGGAACCCGCCTGTATTCGACCAATGAGACGGAAAAGCAGGGGGAAAATGACGCCGGATCCATCAGCGCATTTGCCGTGAATGGCGCCGACGGACAGTTGACGCTGCTCAACACCGTGAGCTCCGGCGGCGCGGGGCCCACTTATTTGAGCATCCATCCCTCGGGGAAGTTTCTCCTAGTCGCAAATTATTTTGGGGGATCCGTGGCCGTGATTCCCATCCTGCCCGACGGCAAGCTCGGGCCCGCGAGTGACGTGAAAAAGGATGTTGGAACGGTAGGACCGAAAAAGGCGACCAACGCCCCTCCGGGAAGCTTTGCCATTAGCGGTCACGATGTAACTCACGCCCACATGATCGCCCCTGATCCCTCGGGGCGCTTTGCGATCTCCTCCGACTTGGGGTTGGACCAAATCCTCGTGTGGAAATTCGACGCCAACACCGGCGTCCTTTCCCCCAACGATCCCCCCTCCATCGCACTGCCGCCAGGAGACGGGGCGAGGCACTTTTCCTTCCATTCCAACGGGCGCTGGTTTTATTCGTTGCAAGAAGAAGGCTCCACCATTGTGCTTTTCGATTACGACGCAAACAAAGGCCATCTGACGCAGAGACAGACCATCTCCAGCCTGCCTCCAGGCTTTGCCGGAAGCAGTTTTTCTTCCGAAATCATGGTGTCTCCCGATGGCAAGTTCCTCTACGCAGC
The DNA here is from genome assembly GCA_943329925.2 of Opitutus sp. GAS368. Classification (GTDB taxonomy): domain Bacteria; phylum Verrucomicrobiota; class Verrucomicrobiia; order Chthoniobacterales; family Chthoniobacteraceae; genus Chth-196. Next base: position 26,197 of record CALQFT020000005.1, on the reverse strand, counting down.
CAACCGCCTGCACGATGGCATCGCGTTCTTTTCCATTAGCAATACCGGCACCCTGACCTTTGTCGGGGAGGAATGGACCCGCGGCGACTATCCCCGCAGTTTCAATTTTGATCCTTCCGGGAACTTTCTTTATTCGTGCAATCAGCGTGGCGACAACGTCACGGCCTTCCGAATTAACCGCAAAACCGGCGCCCTCGCCTTCACTGGGCATTACACCCCCGTCGGCAATCCGTCCTTTATCGCTTTTCTGGATCTAAAGACCTTTTCGACGAAATAACGCAGCCTCCAATAGTCGCCGTTGCTCCACAAACTTTGATAACCGCCCCGATTGGACTGTCCTAATGGATAACCGATTTTAGCGCTTCAAATGAAATAGTCTAAGGAGAGGCTCTTTTTTAAGTTAACCCCTTAAATCTTACGATGCTTACCATCCACAGCTCCCGTGGCGGTTCTTTCTGTGACGGCCTTTCCCGACGCGACTTTTTACGAATCGGCGGCCTCGCCTTGGGCGGAGCTTCCCTTCCCCAAATCATGCGCGCGGATGCCGCCGCAAATCCCACCGGATCGAAGGGCAATCATAAGGCGGTCATCATGATTTTCCTGCCCGGGGGCCCTTCTCATCAGGACATGTTTGACCTGAAGATGGACGCTCCGTCTGAAATACGGGGGGAGTTCAAGCCCATCTCGACCAATGTCCCCGGGATTCAGATCACAGAGCACATGCCTCTGCTGGCAAAAATGATGGACCGATGCACGATCATCCGCTCCATGGCTGATTGCGACAATCGGCACGACGCCTTCCAGTGCATGACAGGGCGGCCCTTTTTAAATCAAGCTCCGGGAGGCTGGCCCTCGTTTGGCTCCGTGGTTTCGCGGGTGCAAGGTGGCGTGGATCCGGCTGTCCCAGCTTTTGTGGGGCTGGCGCCCAAGATGGGGGAAATGCGCTGGGCAAATTCTGGCGATCCTGGCTTTTTAGGGATTGCCCACGGTCCGTTTCAACCCAACAAGGGCAGTGCGGCTCAGGACATGACCCTCAACGGCATCACCCTAGAACGCCTCTCCGACCGGCGTGCGTTGCTCAACAGTTTCGACCATTTTCGCCGGGACGTCGATGCCAGCGGCGTCATGTCAGCCTTGGACGTATTCAACCAGCAGGCCTTCAACGTGCTCACTTCGAGCAAGCTGCTCGAGGCCCTGGATGTTTCACGCGAGGACCCGCGCATTGCCAATCTTTATGGCAAGGGCGATCCGAAAAACCGCGACGACGGCGGCCCCAAGATGATGGAGCACTTTTTGGCCGCGCGCCGTTTGGTGGAGGCAGGGGCGCGTTGCGTAACGGTGGCCTTTAGCCGCTGGGATCACCACGGCAAAAACTTCGAGGCGCTGCGTCAGGACCTTCCTCTTTTGGATCAGGGACTCACCGGCCTACTTACAGACCTCCGCGAGCGCGGGCTCGAGCAGGACGTCTCCGTAATTGTTTGGGGCGAATTCGGCCGCACCCCAACCATCAACACTACCGGAGGCCGCGACCACTGGCCCCGCGTTTCTTGCGCGCTACTCGCAGGCGGAGGCATGAGACACGGGCAGGTCATCGGCTCCACAGACCGACTCGGAGGCGAGCCAGATTCCCGCCCCGTCCGTTTCGGGGAAGTCTTTGCCACTCTCTATCGCAATTTGGGAATCGACCACACCCAACTGACCATCAACGACCTTTCCGGGCGGCCCCAATACCTCGTCGAACCCGGATGCAACCCACTTCCGGAACTCGCCTAGTTCTGCATGGGTCGCGGCCCCTTTCTCTGGGGAATTCGCTGCGGATTGCCGATCGATAGCCCGGTGGAGTGGGCCGACGTTTTAACTCAAGTGGCCGCCGTTTTAACTCAAGTAGCGGCGCTTGATTCGCCTTGCCGCGGCTTCATGAAATACAGAAGCACGCAGCATAAAACGATCACACCCACGGATGTGTTGAAGATCACTAACACCCCGATGTGCCGGTCACGCACCACTCCACCCAAGTAGGTGCTCAAGCCCCCAATCGTGCACGAGCAGAGATTTAGAATCCCGTACCCAGTCGCTCTGTAGCGCGGGTCAGAGATCAAACAAAGCATTGGCATCATATTGGAACTCGCAAACGCATTTCCAAACGCCCAAAGCATAAATCCAAGTATCGCCACAGAAAAAGTGGTGGCGTTGGAGCCCAGAAAAATCGCCGGAGCAGATATCGCGATGCCAATCATTGTCACTCGCAACCGCCCCCACGGATCGCCTCGACTGGCTCGATCCGAAAGAAACCCTGCCACCAGAAAACCAGCGGCAGCGGCTATCTGCAAATATACGGTGGCAGAAAGTCCGGCAGTTCCCTGACTCAAATGAAAGCGCTCACCCCAAAAGGTTGGCAACCAGCCCACAATACACCACGAAGCAAACGAAAGGAGTCCCCAAAATCCAAGTGCACAACAATAAGAACGAGAGGAAAACAAACTTCGAATGGCTTCCAAAAACTGAACCTTTGGAGCGGCATCAACAGGCCCTTGAACGCTATCTGGAGGAGCATCACGCAAGGTGCACGCCAGCAGAACACCGTAAAGCACCCCGAAAATACCGAACAGACTAAACGCGTAAGACCACTCGTGTTTATCCGCCAAAACTCCCCCAAACCCACCAAGCGCCTGCCCCAATGAGATCCCAGTCATGTGTATGCCAGTGGCAAGCGAACGGGTCACGCCTCGATGATAATCTGAAATCAACGCCACCGCCGCTGGGATATAACAAGCCTCGCCAAAACCCATCAGAATTCGCGTCGCCAACAACTCCTCGAAAGTCGTCGCCCTAGAGGTCATCCACGTCACTGCCGACCACAAAAACAAACTCCAAACAATCACTTTGCTCCGACTGATTCGATCAGCAAGAAAACCGCCGACAGGACTCATCAGCGCGTAAACCCAAAGAAAGCCGGACATCAGAAGCCCGAACTGCGTGTCAGTCATCGGGATGGCTGCGACCACTGAACTCCTCATGGTCGTGAGCATCACACGGTCCAAATAGTTTAAACACGCCACCACAAAAAGCAGCGCCACCACAATCCAAGGGTTGGGGCGGGAGGGAACCGGAGGAGACACCTTAATGGCACCTGAAGAAGCAATCATAGGGGGGGAGATGTTCTTAAATGGCAGCTTATTAAGTCGCCATCACTACTTCATATTCAACAGGCTTTCTTCTGAAATAGAAAGCGAAAACCAGACTCGTTTTGTAAGGGCAACCTCACGCCAAACAGAGCTTTCGCACCTCTCTTTTAAATTCCGTAAAATCGTCCGTCATCCGGGTTTCCCCTTCACCAGTTAACCGATTAAGGGAGCGCTCGTCTTTAAACGCAGTGCCCGTCACAAGACAAACGATCTGGCGGCGCGCATCAAGCTCGCCAAGGGCCAAAGCCTGCGCCACCCCAGCCAAGGCCACCGCTCCGGCGGGCTCGCAAAAAACACCCTCCTCCCGCACCAAGCGCGCCTGCCATTCCCACACGGCCTCATCCGCGACTACATAACCGCTCCCTCCCATTCGCCGGCAGATCTCCACCACTGCGTCCCCATCCAACACACCTCCAACCTGCAGTCCGCTAATGGCCGTTTTAGACTCCACCGCCACAGTCGGTCCACCCTCTCTAAGTGCAGTCGCCATTGTATCGTTTCCAATCGGCTGCACACAGTGAACGCGCGCCCGCCCTCCAAAACTCTCTATCCCGCGCGCAACCGCCAAAGTCAAACCCCCGCCTCCCGCGGGACTAAACACAGCGAAGGATTCTCCGGAAAAAAACTCACTCAGCTCAATGCCAATAGTTTCCACCCCAGCCATTCCCAAGGGGGAAAAACGGTAGGCGCTAATTTCAAAACCTGCCTCCAATTCCCTCGCCAGATCTTGGAGTCCCTCCATGACACAGACGCTCACCGCAGACGAAGAACCGAACCCACGGATTCTCAACAAATCGGCTCCGTAAGCTCGCATTTGGCGCAACTTCCCCTCGGGCGCCCCCTCCACTATGGCAAGGATACAGCGCAGGCCGGCCCTCGCACAGTAGGCCGCAAGCGCCGCACCCGTATTGCCACTGGATGTTCCCAAGCACAGTCCTCGCCCCTGCCTCCGTAAATGTGACACGGCTGCCGCCGCAAACCTGTCCTTGTACGAACCCGTCGGATTGGTTCCTTCCAATTTGAACCAGAGATTCTCGAGGCCAAGCGCCGGCCCGATGCGCGTGGAACGCACAAGCGGAGTGCCGCCCTCCCCCATTGTAACGGCATGTGCCAGTGGAGGTCCTTCCCAGTGCTTTGCGTACTTCCAAATGCTCATAAATCCTCCAATCAAAACCTGCTTTCAGTCTTCAAAAGGACTACCCGCAGCTTTCCACTCTTACCAGAGCTCAAAACTGGTCCTCTCAGCAGTCCAGTAAAATGGAGCGATCCAAACCTCACAAGTCGGTTTTGCTTGCACCTTCCGCCCAAGTTCTTGTTTCTGAGATGGAAATCCATGGCCTCGTCCTCCGCAAAACTACACTCTGATCTCAGCGCCCTTCCACTTGGAATACACACCCTGCGTTTTAAAACGCAGCGCGTGGGTTTTAACGCCTTTGTCTGGAAGGGCAACCCGGGCCCCGTTGTCCTCATCAACGGCGCCACCCACGGCGACGAATACGAGGGGCCCACACTTTTGAGCCAGTGGGCGCAAAGCTGGCGGCCCTCCCGCCTCAATGGAACCGTCGTCGCCGTTCCCATCCTCAATGAGGCCGCCTTTTTCGCAGGAAGCAGATGCACTCCCTCTGACGATGGCAATCTCGCTCGCGCTTTCCCGGGTAAAAAAAACGGAAGCGACACCAGTCAACTCGCCCATCTCTTTGACACCCAACTCCTCGCCCAATGCACCCACTACGTCGACCTCCACAGCGCCGGCGCTGCATACGAACTGCTCCCGTGGGTGGGTTTTCTTTCCAGCAAAGACAAAGTGGGCCGAGCACAACGCGCTATGGCCGCTTGCTTTGACCGCTTCTGGTGCTGGTCTGGACCTTTCCTCCCAGGCCGCACTCTCAGCGCTGCTCATGCCCGCAACATCCCTGCCGTCTATGTAGAATGCCGGGGCGCAGGCGGCGTTCACCCTAAAGATCTGCGCGCCCTCCACCTCGGTCTGCGGCAACTCCTGCGCTGGAGTGGAGTCGTCTCCGGCCCACTCAAAACCCTTCGCCCACAAAAGTTCCGGGAGAGTTCCGACTCCCAAGAAGCCCATCTCCAAGTCCATCATCCCGCCCCGCATCACGGTCTTTTTATTCCTGACCCAACCGCCAGAATTGGAGCGAAAATAAAGAGCAAGCAGATCCTTGGCGCGGTTCTCCCCACTGATTCTGGAGCACCGTCCCCCATCCTTGCCGAACGTACGGGCACCATTGTGATGCTGCGCAGGCAACGCTCTGTGAGCCTTGGGGATGCGCTTTGCACCATCGCACCCATGTAGCCCAAGACTGCGATTCACGCGAGCAACCCTCCGTCCACCACCCAGGTCACACCCGTGACAAATTTTGCACTCGGCGAACAAATAAAAACAACGGCCTGTGCCACATCTTTAGGTTCTCCGTGGCCAAGCGGGGTTTGCCCAAAAACATCCGAGCCTGCGCCGCCCGCCGCTGCCGCCTGCTCCATTTCCCAAGACGTTTCCACCCGGATGTCTCCGGGCGCCACAGCCACCACGCGAATCCCGTCCACCGCAAGTTCCTTCGCCATCGACTGTGCCAGTGAGCTCAGCGCCGCCTTGCTTGCCGCATAAACCATCGCGCCGCGCTGTGGACGAATCGCGTTCACCGACGATATGTGCACAATGACTCCACCTCCGTTTGCCCGCAAATGCGGCACGGCTGCCTGCGAACAGAAAAACGCACCACCGACATTCACCCGCATCATCCGATCAAACTCTGCGGGAGTTACTTCTTCAAGTGAGCCTAGGCAGGCCACCCCCGTCATTGCTGCGTTGTTGACTAAAACATCAAGGCCTCCCAACCACGCTGCACCTTCATCCATAAACCGCTTGCAAGCCTCTGGCTCTCCAATATCCACAGGCAACACCCGCACGCTGAGACCGTGCCTTTCCAATAACGAGTCCGCCACGGACACCTCAGGTTGGCCAATTACAACCCTCGCCCCGATCCCCACAAAAGCTTCGGTAATGGCGAGCCCAATGCCAGTGGCCCCGCCGGTAACAACGACCTTGAGCCCTGCACCAGGAGTGGATCTGCCTTTGTTTATATCAGGGGTAGTCATTCTTAGATTCTTCTGTGGACTCTTATAAATCAGGATCAGCCTGCGCTGTTTTTCCCGATAGCCTTGGAACCACGCTGAGGAAACGCTTCACGCTTGGCTCCCTTCAGGAACTCTGGTAACAACTAGTGACCAGCCTCCTGACTGCTCCCAAAAGTGGCCCATCCAAACAGGATTCCTCAATTCCTCAACCTAACCATGTAAGGCGGCATCTGCTTCCACAAAGGCCTTGCACTCCTCATGCAGCGGATATCCCAAATAACTCGCAGTCCCCTCAAATAAGCCTGCCCGCACCATCCAATACTTTAACCCAGTGAGCCAGCATAGGATGGACTCACCTCCATAAACGCCATACAGGCGCCGTTTTACTTCAGCATCCAATGCGGCAGCCTCCTCCCTTCGACCCGCACTCAGAAGCTCTCCAATTCGACGCAACTGTCTTGCGGTCATCACCGCCCCTCCAAACATCACCCCATCATACCCAGCCTCCATATACTCTATGCAACGGAATTCATCCCCGTTCAAAAGCACTAGCTCAGGGCGTTGCGCGCGTGCCGCAAGCGCGACAACCCGCCTGGATTCAGAACCCGAACTGTCCTTGATAATGGCCACTTTCGGGTGGCGGTATAACTCTCCGAGACGGTCCTCTGGAATCACAATCTGCCGATGTTTCCCCAAATCATAGATACCAACAGGCAATGGACTGGCGTCAATTGCTCCAAGAAAATGCGCTGCAACCCGGTCCTCTGTTGCATTCAATAAAAACGCGGGCGCTGCGATGATCGCATAGTCTGCGCCTCCAGCGGCCGCCGCTTTCATGTTTTCTAATATCCTCGGCACAGAGTTGTCAGAAACCTGCATCGCAATTTTCAGACGCCCTGCCGCAGAACGAACGACACACCCAAGCAATTTTGCTCGCTCCTTATCTGTGAGCCAAGGTCCTTCCCCGCAAGTTCCCGCAACAAACAACCCATCGACAGAATCCCTCACGGAAGCCTCCACCGAACGTGCCATCGAGGCTTCGTCGACCTGAAGGTTTTCGGTTAGGGGGGTTGGAATGGCAGACCAAATTTTCATACGGACGCTCGTATTCATTTCTTCAACCAAATGCTTTTCCCCTGCCTGATCCAAGACATTTCAACTGGTAACACTTTATGAACAGTTCGGACATTCAATTAGCCTCCCCAAAACGCAACCTCCTCTCCTCCCAAGCAGCCGACGCCATCCGCCACGCACTCGCAGAAGGCGTATGGCGAGACCAACTTCCAAGCGAGAGGAAGTTGTGCGAAATCTTGCAGATCAGCCGCCCCACGGTGCGCACGGCCCTGCGGATTCTTGCCAGAGAGGGCCTTTTCACCATCCAGCAAGGACGCCGCAACAGACTCCTTCTTTCACCTGAAGCTAAGCGGGTAACCACAAAGACCCTCGTGGGCCTTATCACTCACGAGCCCTTATCCAAAATGTCGTTCTCCTCTTACGAAACTATTTCGAAAACCAGCGCGCTTCTTTCTGAACAAGGTTTTAAGACCATCGTACTCGTATGCCCGCGGCGCGGCCTGAGCGCACAAAAAAAACGGCTCGAAGAATTCCTACAACAGAACACTCTGGCCTGCTGCGTGTTGCTTTCCGTCTCCAAAGAGATCCAAACGTGGTTTCTCGAACGCTCCTTGCCGGCTTTCATTCTCGGCTCCTGTCATCCGGGGGTCGAACTTCCCTCCCTAGACATCGATTACCGGGCTGTGTGCAGGCATGCCGCTGGAGTACTGATCGCTATGGGGCATCGCAATATCGCCTTCCTACTCCCGGACTGGCTCGCCGCCGGGGACTGCGCAAGCGAAGCGGGTTTTCTGGAAGCCGCCCAACAAAATAACCCCCATAAAGTGGAGTTAACCGTCCTTCGCCACAACGGGGCCTCCGAGCAGCTCTGCAAAAAACTCGACTCACTTCTGCGCTCGAATAAGCCCCCCACCGGACTCCTCATAGCCAGACCCAGATTCACCCTAGCCGCAATTCTACACCTGCTCAAAAGCGGGATACGCGTTCCGGAAAATCTGTCGCTCATCGCGCGAGATTACGACCCTCTTTTCGAGAGCGTTTCCCCAATGCTCGCTCATTATTCCCTTAGCAATTCAAGCATGGCGCAGCGCATCTGCCGCACTATTCTACGGCTCGCCAAGCAGCACTCCTCCAAGCCCACCAACACCCTCCTGTTCCCAAACTTCGTGAAAGGACACTCCGTCAGAGCACCAAGCTCTTAACTGTTTACTTGGAGCCCCTTAGGGCCGCTAAAGAAACACAATAAACCGTGGCGCCACGAGCATCCGCACCAACCCCTTCACTTGAATACCAGCAGGTTCCCTTTTTGATAAAAAATGGATAACCCTCACGCGCCGCGGGCCATTAAACAGGGAATCGGCCGCCCATTCTGCACAATCGCAGTTGGCCGACCGTTGAAATCTTTGATGAACACTTTGCTGCTATCGATGCCGACGTGGGGATAGATCGTTGATGGTTTTATGTTCTCATTGAATCCAGATGCCTTTACCGGTGCCGCCGCGGGGCGTGGTCTTCGGGTAATCGGAATTGGGTTTTTGCTCGATGACCTGGACGACTTCTTCGATGGGCAAATCTGTCTGCGAATCGCGGGTGCGAACACCGGTGATGGTGACGTTGCGATTGAAGGTGAGGTTTTCAAACACGATGTTCCTCAGCGTGCCGATGCCAGCGGTGACGGCGTGGGTCTCAACCTTGCCGGCGGCGGCAGTCCATTTTTCGGTCCAAGTCTCGGTGCGGACTTTGGTGGGCGACGACATCCCGGACGCTGCCAGGCAAGAGAGCAGCAGGGCGGTGAAGAGTATTGTGAGTGCGTGTTTCATTACCAAAGTTGAGGTAGAACGGAAAGCGGCGGAGTATTAAATCCGAAAGTCTGACAACGGCCCCCTTACCCCCAGAGTAAACCGTCCTTAAGCCACTCGCCTAAAAGTTCTCGGAAACGGGCGAGCGGCGGAGTGTCCCCGTCCTCCTGCCAAACCAGCACCAACGGCACCGTCAGCGTCGGAGAAAGGGGGATAAATCGAAGCGGGTTGTCCCGAGTGAGAACACCCTCCGTGACCACCCCAATTCCTGTGCCCGCCTCCACATAACTCAGGACCGTTCCAATGAGGCTGGGGGTCTGCACGATACGCGGGGCAAATCCCGACTGCCTGCACCCGCTTAAGACGGCGTCATGCAACCCCACCCCCTCCCGGCGCGCCAAAACCACCAGATGCTCCCGCTCCAAGGCCGACCAGAGGACGGCCTTTCGTTTTGAAAAGGGATGTCCGGGAGGCACGACGATACCCAGTCTTTCCGCCCGCAACTCAATGGTTTGAAGGCCCAAATCCTCCGAAAGCGGCACCGGCCGGGTCAGGCCAAGCGAGAGCTTCCCTTTGACCACCATTTCCCAAACCCGTTCCGGCGTGCGCTCCTCCAAATGAATACTCACCCTTGGATACCGCCTGCGGTACTCCCCCAAAAGCCTGCCTAAAAACGGCTGCGTAGGCGGTCCAATATAACCCAGACGCAGCTCCCCCTCCTCCCCGCTGGCCGTGCGTCGCACCTTGCGCAACGCCTCCTCCCACCGCTCCAAAAGCACCGCCGATTCTCGCAGCAGCACCTCCCCCGCCGCCGTAAGCCTGACGCGGCTCGTAGTGCGCTCCAAAACCGCAGCCCCCAAATCTGTCTCAATCTCCTTGATGGCTCGACTCAGCGCGGGCTGGGCGATGTGCAAACGCCGGGAAGCCCGCGTGAAGCTGAGCTCCTCGGCGACAGCTTGAAAATAACGCAGATGCCTGAGTTCCATAGGTGCCTTACTTATACCGAACCGCGATCAACCTCATAGCAAACCTCTATTTCCGTTACAAGCATAACCATGTATAAACGGATCTCTATTCATGGATAACCTTCACCTCGCGATCCAGTTTTTCCTCCAACTCGCCGTCATCCTCCTCTTCTGCCGTGCCGTGGGAGCGGTGGCGGCCAAACTGGGACAACCTCAGGTCGTCGCTGAAATGATCGCCGGCGTTCTGCTGGGCCCCTCGCTCTTCGGCCTGCTGTGGCCCGAAGCGCAGTCCGCCCTGTTTGCTTGGGACAAAACACAGACTCTTCGCGACACCCAAAGCTATCTCTTCCCCGCCTCCCAACTCGGGTTGGCACTTTATATGTTTGTGGTGGGGATGGAGTTCAGAGTCGACATCATCAGGAAGAAACTGAGGAGTTCCATCGCCGTCTCCGCCGCGGGAATGATCGCCCCGTTTCTACTGGGCGCCGGACTGGGCTGGGTGTTTTTCCACCACACCGAACTATTTCCAAAAAGGACGTCCCTATTGGAGGCGATGTTGTTTCTGGGAGCCTCAATGTGCATCACAGCGTTCCCGATGCTGGCTAGGATCATCCAATTTAAAAAGCTCAATGGCACGACGATGGGGACCGTAGCCATCGGCGCCGGCGCTTTGGATGACGCGACTGCGTGGTGCCTGCTCGCCGTTGTGCTGGCGAGCTTCGACAACAACTGGTCGCACGCGCTCTGGAACATGCTGGGGGGCGCCGGCTACTTGTGCGTGGCCCTCGGTTTGGTGCGGCCACTGGCGAAGCGCTTCGAGCATCAGCTCACCGAGAACGGCGCTCTTTCCGAGGCGGGTCTTGTGGTTGGGCTCGCCCTGATGGCGCTGGGTGCCTGGATTACCGACAAGGTCGGCCTTCACGCCGTTTTCGGCGCCTTTGTCATGGGAGCCGCCATGCCCCGGGGGATTGTCACCCGCGATCTCATCGCGCGCATTCAGCCACTGACCGTCGCCTTGTTGCTGCCCTTGTTTTTCACGTATTCCGGGTTGAACACAAAAATCGGGCTCCTAAACACGGGCTTTCTCTGGCTCATGTGCGTCGCGGTTTTGACAGCGGCGGTTTTGGGCAAGGGAGTCGCGTGCTGGCTTGCGGCGAGGGCCACAGGCATTCCCAACCGGGAGGCCCTCGGAATCGGCGTCTTAATGAACGCCCGAGGGCTCATGGAGCTCATCATCATCAATATCGGCCTACAACGGGGCATCATTTCCGAAGGGCTTTTCGCCACTCTGGTGATTATGGCCGTGCTGACAACGCTCATGGCCTCCCCCATTTTCGATCGCCTTGTCCACGAGAGCGGCCTCGCCCCCAAGGATTCCGACGACCTGCGTCTTCCGCTTCCCTCTCCCAAACTCCCCTGACCACAGGCCAAGCCGAAAGTCGGGCGCCGCTTTGATGGACTCGGATTGGGTTAACCTATTTGCCCTGAGGCAGTAGAGAAAACCCCTCCACGGCCTTGTATGCGGGCAATCGCATCTCTACAACCAAACCGTGCGGCACTAAATTGCGCAAGAACACCGTTCCACCGCAGGCCTCCACGCAGCGCTTCACGATGGATAGCCCCAGCCCAACTCCACCAGTCTCCCGGGTCCGAGCGGATTCTGTTCTGAAAAATGGATCGCACAAGCGGTGCACTAATTCTGGCGGCACTCCGGGGCCCTGATCGGAAATCCGCAGCAGGATTTCATTTTTTTCGCGCCGCGCCTCAATCTGAATTGGGCCGGAACCCTCGGCATAACGCAGGCTGTTGCGCAGGATATTGGCGATGGCGCGCTGAAGGTAAAGCGGATCTGCAAGCACTGAAAACCCCTCCTTTAACTTGGAGGAAACATGTTGAGGCGCAATGTTTTCCTGTTGCAATACACGCTCGAGGGCCTCACACAATTCGACGCGTTGCATCTTTAATTCAGACTGCAACCCCGCTTGGGTAAACTGTAAAATCTCCTGTAAAAGTGCAGCCATCTGAGCGACTTCCTCACGAACATCATCCAGAATGGGCTGCATCTCAGGCCGCGCCTGAGACTCCATAATCGCAACCGCGTATTGCAGGCGGGCAAGAGGCGAGCCCAGCTCATGGGCTATATCCCCCAAAAACTGCTTCTTTCCCGTCACAAAGTCCTCCAACCGCATCGCCAAATGATTCAGTGAAGTCGCCAAGCTCCCAATTTCGTCACTGCGCTCGATGTCCAGCCGCTTGTCGAAATGGCCTTGGGCCATCTGTTCAGCCGCAATACGCATCCGCTTCAAAGGCACCGTAATACGTCGCACTAAGGGCCACCAAAACAGTGCCGAGCCCAGAAGAATTCCCGCCGCTATCCAAAAGGGCGTACTTTCCAAAATCAATCCGCCCTTCAACAGCGAGGTGGATGCCACTAACAGCAAAGTCGGCCCTCGAAAATGCACGCCATTGAGGATGGGCGGCATATTCAACCCTATCCAATACAAGCCGTTCTCATACACCAGAAAGCGTTTGGCCGAAGGCGGCAAGGGAGGCTCTCCACCTCGTAAACCCTCCCGCTCCGGCGGATGCTGTGGCTCGAGGTTTTCACCAAATGGGGAGTCTGATTGGCCGCCCTCAATTCCGTAGTGCAACGGGCCCTTCGGAGGAGCTGGAGGCGGCGGTCTCAAGGAAGCTAATTCACGCACTTTCGCCAAAACCAGCTCTGGCACCGGCGGCAACCAGCCCGCCTGCAAGTCCCCTCCCCGCCTCACGACCCCAAAGGACATGCCGTGCCGCCTCGCCAGACTCGAGGTCACCTCGCTCCAACGCGAAGACGGCAACACTGAGATTCGTTCACCCACCTCTGTCACCAAGGAATCCAGACGCTCCCCCGCCCTGCCGCTCAAGAGCACGCTCAGCAACGGACCGCCATGACCGATCAACAAAGCAGCCGCGATGACGCCCACTGCCACTATGTTTAAAAAAAACCACGACAAAATCTGCAGCGATACGGGCACCCACACCGGCCTACCTCTCGGATTCTCATCCGCACTCTGAGCTTTAGCGTGCTCAAGCATGCGGCACGTCCGGGTTCATAAGTGAATAACCCGCTGTGCGTACCGTGCGGATGAAGCGTGGCTGCTTCGGGTCGTCCCCCAACTTCTTGCGTAGCGCCGAAATATGAACGTCTATGGAGCGATCAAACACGTCGTAATTGCGTTCGCGAATTTCCTCTAAAAGCTGCTCTCGCGATTTGATGCGACCCGCGGATTTTGCGAGGGAGAAAAGCAAATCATACTCCACGGGAGTCAGTAACACCGGCTGATCACCGATTGCGACGGTGCGCGACGAAGGTTGGATATGGAGCAGGCCCACCCGCAAATCCACATCCTCCTCCCGAACCGAATCGGCAGTAAGCCGCTGGGAGCGCCGAGCCACAGCCCGCAAGCGCGCCAGCATTTCCCGGCTCGAGCAGGTTTTGGCGATATAATCATCCGCCCCAAGTTCCAAACCCACAATACGATCGGCTTCCTCCCCGCGATTGGTAAGCATCAATACGGGCACCGAGCTTGTCTGACGGAGGCGTTTGAGAACTTCAAACCCGTTGAGCCCCGGCAACATCATGTCCAGCAACACCGCGTGCCACTCGCCTTGGTTCGCCCGATCCAAGCCTTCCAGCCCGTTATGAACCGCATGAACTTCATAGCCCAGCGGATTAAGGTAGCCCGCAATCAGACGACAAAGTTTGCTATCATCGTCGATCAGCAACACCTGGAGCCGGTCTGGATTCGTTTGGTGGGAGGATTGCATGACAAAGAAAACCGGCTAAGTTTAGAACCTATGCTGGAGCAGATCAGAGACCGGAGGAGGTTCAAGTTTTCACTAAATAACGACCACATTCAATCTCGGACGCCCCATTTTCGAGTTTTAAAGAAAGCGGCAACCTTGCCCTAGAAAGCTCCCAAACAAGCATCTCCCGAGTCTCCCTCAACCATTTTATTCCAATGCGTCATCGCGAAAAAGTGCTCGCCCACGCCGAACAGGAGTTGTTTTCAAAAGGAACCCTGCGCTCTGAAGAGCTGCTGAAGCTTTACCAAAAGTTCATCAAACTTGAAAACCACCGCATCCGCCTGCGCCACACCAGCGGCGGCGGCGGACGCGAGGTCTGCGGCCAGCGCGCGACAGTGGTGGACATTGTGTTGCGCCACCTTCTAGGATCCGCCAGCCGACTCGACGCCGCTGCAGATGGCTCCGTCGCAAAGAAAAAAGCAGGCGCACCCCCGAATCTCAACGTCGCTCTGGTTGCCATCGGCGGATATGGACGAGGTGAGCTTAATCCATTCAGCGACGTGGATTTAATGTTTCTCCACGAAGGCACCTCCGATCCAACAGCCCGACTGGAGCTAGCTGGCATTGTTGAGAAAGTTCTCTACACGCTTTGGGATGTCGGATTCAAAGTTGGCCATAGCACGCGTACTCCTGAGGAGGCCATAGCACAGGCCAATCTGGATATGCTTTCCAAAACCTCCCTGCTTGAGGCCCGCCTAGTTGCAGGTGACGAGGCCCTTTTTGCCCGCTTTCAGAAGCAGTTCGTCCAGCAGTGTGTGGAAAAACACGTGGACGAATACATAGCCCAGCGCGTCGCAGACCAATCCGAGCGCCACGCCAAATTTGGCGGGACAGTCTACATGCAGGAGCCGAATATCAAAAACGGCTGCGGAGGACTCCGCGACTACCAGAACCTGCTTTGGATATCCTTTTTTAAAGAACATGTCCGTACCACGGCAGAGTTGGTTGAAAAGAAGCTGCTCAACGAGGCCGAACGCCGGCAACTGGATCGTTCCTATGACTTTCTGCTACGTATCCGCAACGAATTACATTACCTCAATCAGCGTCCCTCTGATGTCATTCTCATCAACCAGCAATTAGCCATCGCTGATAATTTGGAGTACACGCAGAAAAACGTTCTGCGCCGCACTGAAGCTTTGATGCGTGACTATTACATGCACGCGCGAGACATCTATAATATCACCGAACTGCTCTGTGAACGCTTGTGCGTGATCACGCCCCAGCCCAAGAAGCGCACCCAATTGCTCAAACTCCTGCGCCTTTCTCGCCCGCCAAAGCAGGAGCACTTCGACGGCTTCTACAGCCTCAACGGCCGCATTTACCCCGATAACCGCGCCATTTTCAGCCAGGACCCGCCCAGGCTCATGCGCCTCTTTCATTACGAACAGAAACGCGAAGAGCGTATCAGCCCTGAATTACAGCAACTCATCCGGCGCCGACTCCACCTCGTGGACCGCACCTTCCAGTATGCCAAAGCCAACAGGGAGACTTTCTTAGCAATCCTTTCCCGCAAGGGCGAGGCCGGCGCAGTGCTCCGCTCCATGCATCAGGTCGACTTCTTGGGCCGCTATCTTCCTGAATTCGGCGAATTAACCTGCTTGGTGCAGCACGAATTCTTTCACCGCTACACCGCTGACGAGCACACCTTGGTTTGTATCGAAAAGCTCGACGCCCTACTCCACACCGAGGAGGCCAAGCTGAAGGGCTATCGGAAGTTGTTCCACCAATTGGAGGATCCCGCTGTTTTGTATCTCGCTCTTTTGCTTCACGATACCGGCAAGGCTGCAAATGTACGCCACCACGCCGAGGCGAGCGCGATTGCCGCACAGCGTGTCGCCGTGCGACTGCAACTCTCCTCTCCGCAGCGCAAAAAGCTCATCTTCCTGGTGGACCATCATTCCACTATTTCCAGCACTGCCCAGCGCCGAAACTTGGAGGATCCTGCTACCATCAAAGAGTTTGCGAGCCTTGTTGGCAACCAGCCCAACCTAGACGCCCTCATGATTCTTACCCTTGTTGACGGTCAGGGCGTGGGCGACGACTCCACCTGGTCTGATTGGAAGGAGTCGCTAGTGTGGCAGTTATATCACTCCACAAAACTTTTCCTCGCCGACAACGTCGAATTTTTCCGCCAACGCCGCGTTGAGCGCGAAGATCTCCAAGCCGCAGTCGCCCAGTTGCTAAAGGGAGAGTGGCCCGAGGAGGTTGCCGCACATTTTCAAGGCATGCCAGAGCGCTACTTCCTAAGCTACCCGCCGGAAACCGTCGCCGACCACATCCGCCTGTTTCATAAATTTTTAGATCAGCTAGTGAAAAATGCGGACTTTGCGCTAACGCCCGCAATCAAATGGATCCCCCACCCCAATCGTGGTCACACAGAATTCCGTTTTTGTGGTTGGGACCGACATGCGCTGCTCTCCAAGATTGCAGGCTCCCTGTCTGCCGCTGGCTTTAATATCCTTGGTGCCGATGCTTTTACACGCGCAGACAGCCTGGTGCTCGACACTTTCCGGGTCTGCACCCGCGAATTCGAAGCCGTCACGGACCTCGAGGCGATGGAGCTTGCCGAGAAAGTGCTGCGTAGCGCCCTGGAAACCGAAGCCTTTAACTTCACCCCGCGCCTAACCCGTTCCATAGGCAAGCGAGGATTCAAATTAAGTGAGTCCCTCGACTTCCCCACCCGCATCGCCATCGATAACAGCACCAATCCGGTTTACACCGTGGTCGACATCCAAACCCCCGACCGTCTTGGGTTGCTCCACTCGCTGCTGAAAGCCATTGGTGATGAAGGCTTGGAAATCGCCCTCTCCCGCGTGGCAACCGAAAAGGGAGCCGCCATTGACAGCTTTTACATCACGGACGAACTGGGGCAGAAGGTGCGCGACTCAGAGCGCTTGGGCCAATTGCAACAAGCCCTATGGAAGGCCACAGAGCCCTTGGTGGCGAGCAAGTCAGACTAGGCCACTCAAGGACCGCCACCGCCCATAAGGATTAGGGGCGCCGCTGAAAATCCACCACGAAGGCGTCTGCCAAGCTCGGCTTGAGCAGTGCAACAAACGCCTGATGATCCGGATGATCCAAGTACACCTTAAGGTTTTTAGCGTCTGCAAAGCCCAGCACCCACATGTGCGTAAACCCTTTGTCGAGTTTCTCTTCGCTCACGTTCGTGCCCCACTCCAGCGACTGAATTTGGGGAATCTTCGTTTTGAGGGCAGCGAAGGCGCTCTCGATTGCATGTACCTGCTCGACGGTGGCGTCCGCCTTGAATTTAAAGGAAACAACGTGGCGAACCGGGGCCTCGGCCCCTAGCAGTGTGGAGGCGGTCATAAGAAGGGTCGCGATAACTGGGAGGAGGCGCATCAACAGAGATTGGGCTTGGGGTAAGAGGGCGAAAAGCCTGAAATTTCAAAAAGGATTATGAGTTTTACTGGGCACCTTGATTCTGGTTCCTGGAAACTTTTTTTGAAATTGCTGCCGACTTTGAGAAAAATCGTCACTCCATTGTTGCATCAGAGCGAAAATCGATTCAACGTTCAGTTCCGTTCCAATTCGGCGCATCAGACATTGTCGAGGGTGCCTTCTGGGAGCGGAGTTTGGAAATTGCTAAAGGGAAATTGCTAAAGGGCGTTTTCCAGAGAAAAGCCGAAGTGGCGGAATGGCAGACGCGCTAGACTCAAAATCTGGTATCCGTAAGGGTGTGTGGGTTCGAGTCCCACCTTCGGCACTCCCTTCTCAGCGAGAAGGACTTACGTGAATTTAGCAATGACATTTGACCCCAAGTCATAATCAAAGTCATAAAGCGGCGTCCACGTCTGGGATGTCCGGCGGTGTCCATTTCGCTAGTCGAGCCGTCAACGGGCCCCTCGCCCGGCACTCCCAAAACGTCGGTTCCACGGTCCTCATTTAGCCCCGAGGCTGACGTTCTTGTGGGCTTCTCAATCGCTTCGAAGACGGGCCCAATGATTGTCTCCGAAGTTTGGCCCCTCGGCAGCGTCCCAAAAGATATAGCGTCCTTACGAAATGAGATCGAAGATTACATATAGAGTCCGTCTCAGCTCGCATTAAGAATAACTTGGCGAGGGGGGTGTCGGAGGACGAGTAACCAACAGCACCGCTCCAAGGGCTCTGAAGTTTCGGACGTGTGTGATTCAGTCTGGGCGGGCGGGACGGTGGTCTCTGAATTCATTAAAGGCACGGGCGAGGTCTTGCAAAATAGCATTCTCTCCTCTAATTTACAAAAATGAACTGGAAACGCCTAGCAGAATCACGGTTGCGGGAGTTGGCCAATCAGTTCCCAGCAGTAGTGGTTGTCGGCCCTCGACAAGTCGGCAAAACCACTCTGGCACGGACTTCTTTCCCTGAAGCCAGCTACAAGGATGTCGAGTCCCCTCTCGTTAATCTTAGGTTCTCAGAAGACCCTGCTCATGAACTGGAACTGCTCAGGGACATGACCATTCTTGACGAGGCTCAGACTGTTCCCTCTCTTTTTTCTGCACTCAGGGGAGCCATCGACTCACGGAGAGGTGACCGGAAGTGTCATTTTTGCATTCTTGGGTCTGCCCAACCTGCCCTCATAAGGGGAGTTTCTGAGTCGCTTGCTGGGCGTGTGGGGCTTTTGGAACTCGATCCACTGACACCGCTGGAAACCGGTTGGGATGTTTCCAAGCACTGGCTCTCCGGGGGATTTCCAGAAGCACTCCGTGGAGATTTTCGCAACTGGTGGGAGCCCTATCTCGGCACAGTGCTTCAGCGTGACCTTGCAGCCTACGGCTTTCGGCCCGATGCGTTGTTTTTACGAAGACTGCTCACCATGCTGGCTGCCCAGCAAGGCGGCTTGTTAAACCTCTCTGCCCTCGGGAACTCGCTTGGTGTCAATTACCACACGGTCCAGCATGGCTTGGATTTATTGGAGGGTATTTTCTGCATACGCCGTCTGCCTCCGTACTTCTGCAATATCCGTAAACGCCTTGTAAAAGCTCCACGGGTATTCATCCGCGATACTGGTCTTCTGCACCATCTGCTCAATATTGGAACCCTTGAGGACCTGCACAACCACCCCATTCGAGGATCAAGCTGGGAGGGATTTGTGGTTGAAGATCTGATTCGTCGAGAACGCATGCTGCATCCTTTTACCCAGTTCTTTTTTTGGCGCACCGCCACCGGTCAGGAGGCGGATCTGGTTCTTGACCGGGGTAGTGAGAAGATTGTGGTGGAAGTAAAGGCCAACAGCGGCACAAACCCCCATGATGCCCGGAAGTTGGAAACTGTTCTGGATGACACAGGAGCCACTAAAGGCTGGATTGTCGGTCAAGGAGGAGAATCAATCCAACTTTCTGCCCGAGTCTGCTCAGTGTCTCTAGATCAGAATCCCGGGTGGCTGCCGTAGAGTCTGGCGTAGATCACTGGGCATGAAGTCTTCCATTACCATCACAACATTAGACCTCAAGTTCGTTTATGAAGCCTACATGGCTGCACTTAACGAGCGCGGCGAACCCCTTGGGAAGCACCCACTATGAACCCCTTTTCCTCACTGCTGTCTCTGTTGTTAGCGACATCCGTCTCGCTGTTAGCCGCGGAGTCCCGTGATCTCATCCTTGTAGCCGGACAATCCAATGCCGTTGGGTATGACGCTTATCCTGAGACGCTTTTGGAAGATCCCACGGACAAACAAGTGATGTTCTGGTGGCGTGTGGGGGATCCGCCTCCCGACGAGCATGATTCGACGAGCAGCCGAAAGTGGAGCACATTGCAAATACAGCCCCGTGGAAATCCTATTTCAAAAACTGCACCTCCCGAGGATGTTCCGGCCGAAGGCCTAGGACGGCAGTATGGAAATTTCAAAAATGCTGGCGGTGGTTTTGGCCCCGAGATGGGGTTGGCGCGGGAGCTTCAGCGTCAACAACCCAAGGCACTGGCTGTTGTGAAGGTCGCCTTCAGCGGAACGGGATTGAGCAAAGATTGGAACGCGAATGATCCGGGGGCGGGTGGTGCCTGCTACCGGGCGCTTGTGACAGAAGCAAAAGCTGCGATTGCCGCTGCAGCAGAGGCGGGGGTTACCTTACATCCAAGGGCTTTGGTCTGGGTTCAGGGAGAAAGCGACTCAAATGCGAAGGATGCGCCAAAGTATCAGCAAGCGCTTTCGGAAATGCTCGGGGCGCTTCGTAGAGAAATCGGGGCGCCAGAGTTGCGCTGTTTGGTGGGGGTTAATGTGCACTTTGGGAATGACAAAAACCCGTATGTGGCGGAGGTAATCGCTGCGCAAAAAGCGCACGCTGCGAATGACAAATTTTGCGCGTATGTCGACACGGACGGGGCAGAGACATTGCTCCCAAGCCAAACGCATTTTACTGGGAAGGGCACCCTCGAGGTTGGTAACCGCTTTGCCAAAGCGCTTCTCAAAGCCGAGGCTCCGTAGTGAGTTAAAGTCCGTTTTGTCTGTCTTCCAGAGGGCGGCGGTTAAAGCACTCTGCCATTCGCGTACCTCTGAGCAGCGTTGAGGCCTTAAAAAAACGGGGATGTGCCTCCAGTACTGTTGTTGCCCGGTTCACAATGCCAGCCAGCACCGATGGACGTCTGGTCATCCTCTTCCATCACAACCACGCCCATAGCTCAGGATCAAAGGCCAGCACCGCACCGCCCGCGTCGGAATCGATGGTCAGCACTTCCTGCCACGTCGCGCCGCCATGCTCTGGATGCGCGAGGATGGATCATCCGCAGCGAGCAATGCCGTGATGAGAAGACAAAAGAATGGGAGACAGAAAAAGGGGCTTCGGGATTTCATGCGGCTTTTCCTCCGCCCAGTATTGCAGCCAAGTCTTCCTGAAATACACAGGCAAGACGCCCGGCGAGCACAGGTGAATTATTGGGGGAGCCTCAGGCTCCCCTTCCGTAGGCGCGAACGCATCGAAGTCAATTCTAGATGAGTTCGCTTTTGGCTCCATCCAGCAGTTCGCGCTCGAGGTATCGTCGTGGGGCGCGCTAAAAAAGTGCATTTTTCGCGGATGCCAGCCTCAAAACCGAGGCAAGCATTGTTTCTTCCGCCTAAAATGCCGGTGTTCGAAATAGTGGTGCAAATGGAGTGTTCACTGACACTCCATTCCTACTCCGCCGCCGTTCCGCTGTATACTTCCCTTAAATCCCCCGTTTTCCCCAGGCTGTGGGATGACTGTGATTTTTTTTGTGAGATCGGGACCTGCTCTGGCACATATCCGAAGAAAGCTTGCACGCATACCGCATGAACGCCGACGAAACCAATCTCACCACACTGCTCAACCGCATTGAACGCGGCGAGACGGATTTGTATCTGCAGGTAGTGAGGCGGTATGAACTGATGCTGCGCAGTTATATCGCCGGGCAGCTCTATAACATCGCGGAGGCGGATGATTTGGCGCAGGAGGTGTTCATAACGGCCTGGCGGGACCTTGGCAGCTTCCGTCGTGGCGGAGATTTTGGGACCTGGCTGCGAGGCATTGCCCGGAACCGTCTTCTCACGCACTTTCGCAGCCAACAGCGCCGTGCCGGTGCGACGGAGCGCTTTCAGGCGGAGGTGGTCCGCCTCGCGGAGCAGGAACTCGAGGCTGCTGCGCATCTGGACGAGGGTGGTCGCCTCGAGCGGCTGCTGCATTGCATCTCCCGTCTGCCGGAAAAGCTACGTCGAGTGGTCCATGCGGGCCTCGAAGGCGCGCGTCCTGCCGCGCTAGCCGAGGACCTCCAAACCACCGTGCCTGCGATCTACCAGCTTCACTACCGTGCCAATCAACTCCTGCGCGACTGCATAAACAAGGAAGCCCATTGATGAATTCAGACCTCCAAACCTTTCTCCAAGCATGGACTGGCGGCGCGGATGTTTCCGATGCCGAGCGCCTGCGTCTTCTTCAGCTTCTCGAAAACGATGCGGCGTTCCTAGCCGAGTGCGTGGAAGAAATCCGAATGCTGGGCATGATCAAAGCAGTGCAGGCCGCCGGTCCGCGCTGGCTGGAAATGCATGACGCCCTTGGCCTCTCGACGGCCGTCACGAATGACTTCCCCGCAGACGATCTCGCGAGCAGTGTGCTCCATCTGGTGCGGGCGCAACCCCAGTCCCGCGTGAAAGTCCGCTGGTTCTCCTGGAGACCGGTCACGACGGCTGCGGCGGGGCTGCTATTCGGATTGCTCAGCGCGTCGATGGTATTTGGGTTTGTCGGGCGTTCGTTGGAAAAAGTGGTGTCGATCTTGAAGGAAAGCTTTGAGAGCGGACCTGCACCCCTGGTCACGGGCGTGCCGCAGGAACTGAACCAGTGGAGTGGAGACTTTTCGGAAATCGTCGGCCCGCAGCAGGGAGTGAAGCCCAAGGACGGCAATCGGATGGTTCGCTTGCTGCGTTCCGACTTTGAAGGCAAGACGTCCTCAAAACCAAGCCTGCAAGGCGATCTGATGCGTGTTGTTGATGTGCGGCCTTTTCTGCGCGAGGCGGACGGCGGTGAGGTGGTGATGACGTTGTCGGCTCTATTCAATGCAGCGCCTTTCCCAGATGCGGAGCGCTATGACGGGGTGGTCACCCTTTGGGCACTTGGCCCAAGTTTTCCCACGGAAGAAAGTCTGATGGAAGATGCGCTGGCGCACAGCGTCGGGATGTGCCGTCCATTGGACCGTGATCCGGCCACCTGGCAGAGTGCTTCCACGCGTCTGCTGCTGCCTCCAGGGACGGAGATGGTGTTGTTGAAGGTGTCCTTTAGCCCCAAACCTGAGAGTGGTGAGAGTCTGTCAACACCGCCCGACCACGTGACCTTCGCCGGGCACTTTATGGATGATGTGCGTGCGTTCGTCAGCATCCGCAAGCCGGTGTCCAATCGGAGGAGCCAAGCATTGCCATGATTTCACTCAATGAGACCACACTCGCTTCACCTTCAAGACTCTGACATAGCCATGAAACTCACCCTCAAATTAATAATCGCCATGGTGCTCGCTCCGCTGGCCGTGCTGCACGCGAGAGAATCCGCAGATTCCTTCGTTGCCCTTGACGCCACTTTTAGCCAAATCGCCCAGCCCTCCGGCTTCACACCCGAAATGCCGAAGCTTAGCGATGTCTGCTTGCGGCTATTCAGGCTCGATGCGAAAGGCCTTACTGCGGCGCAAATGCTCGCCGCCGGAAGCGACTTTCACATCACGCGCGGAGTGTGGTCTTACATTGAAGATGAATCCTTCATCAAGAGCGTCCAAGCAAAGGGCTGGGAGTTCCAGGGCAGCCTCGGCATGACCTTGGTCGATCCAGCCCTAGCCCTGCGTGACCGCGACAACAGACCCATCGGGACGAATGGGCAAAGCGACAAGCCCCCCTTCCGCGCCGACAACGCGAACCCAGAGTACCGCCGTCTTTACCTCGATCGTGCAAAGCGGTTGGCGGACCTGGGCGTCTCCAGCTTTCAACGCGATGACCCGGATGAGGGCTTTTTCGACTGGGGCAAGAAGGGCCGCCGTGACGCCATCCCCGACGCCCATCTGTTGGAGTTCCACCGCTGGGCACGCACCGAGATCGAAAAGCACGCGGGCCGCAAACTGACCTTCAGCACGAACTGCCACACGGATCCGCCTTTCATGCAGGTGTTCGACTACCGCATGACCGAGGTGCGTTTTCGATCCATGGACGGGACGAAGGAAGTCATCAGCCCGAGCCGCATCCGCGAGATCGGCCTCGCCGCGCGCAAGGAGAAGAAGCTCTTCGTGCTCACCGGCCAGGAAGACCGGCCTGCCGAGGACTACCGCTGGATCTGGGCGACGAGCTACGCCACGGGCAATCTGTATATCGTGCCATGGGACCAGTTCCAGAACGTCGTGCTCGATCCGGTGACGAGAGTGCCACGCATTCCCATTCAAAAGCTGCCCCGCATCTTCATCGCACAAGAGAAGTTCGCCGACCTCACCGGCTTCGTCCGAGCCAATGCGGACGTCCTTGATGGCTACGAAGAGGCAGCCGTCGGCGGCTATGATTTGCAGGACACGCGCTTCGGCGACGATGCGCCCGTGCGTATCGAAGGCGGCAGCGGCAAGCTCAGCGCCTTCCTCCGCGCCAAACCCGGCGATGCCAACGCGCCCGTGGTCATCCACCTCGTCGAACGGGAGCAAGGCGCGGCCTCGACAGTCTGCCTGCCCAGCGCGCGGTTCTTCGGAACGAATGCGATCAAGGTGACGCTGCGCGAGCCACTCCCCTATGACGCCGCGCTGCATGCAAAGGCCGAGAAGGACAAGAACTACCGCAGCCTCATTCGCGAAACTACCCTCACCACGACCACCGAAGGCGCATGGACTCTTGTGTCAGTCCCCGCACTGAACCCGTGGGGAATCCTGATGGTGGAGAAGCTCCAGTAATCGCCAAACTATGAAACTCATCCTCACATTCATCACTACCTTGCTCGCGCCGCTAGCATTGCTGCACGCCGCGTCAGCTCACGACTCCCGCATCGTCATCGCCAGCGAGGCGGGCGCGAAGCTCGATAGTGACGTCACCAAAGGCGGCGGCACGGATGACACGGCGCTCATCCAGGGCATCCTCGACCGCGCACCGGAGCTCGGTTCGCTGAAACTCGTCGTAGATGGCCCGATTCTCGTGAAGGGGCTGAAGGTCCATTCCAACACCACCATCGAGTGCCTCACGAGCGATTGCGGTTTCTTCCTCGCCGATCATGTGGACGAGCCGATCATCCGCAACGCTGATCCCTCGCTCACAGAGCGCAAGAACCACAACATCGCGTTCCTCGGAGGCACCTACAACGGCAACGGCGCGAAACAGGCCCACGACGTGCCCGGACGCGGGTGGGTGACGGGGTTTGCCCTGTTCGGTGTCGAGCAGGTGACGTTTCGCGATGTCACCATCACGAATGCAACCACCTTCGCGTTGTTGATGACGAACTGGCAGCGCGCCGTGTTCGAGAACATCGATCTCGACAACCACACGGAGCCCAAGCGCCCACATCAAGACGGCCTACACCTGTGCGGCCCCGGCCGGTTCTTGAGCATGAGGAACATCCGGGGCGTGACGGGTGATGATTTCATCGCCCTCAACGCGGACGACGGTCATGTTGATTGGAATCAGGCGGAGGAGTTCGTGCGCAACGACGGCTTTGGACCCTACGCGAGCTTCGGGCCGATCACAGATGTCGATATCGACGGAGTGCAGATTGATGGCGCCGAAAACGCGATTCGCATTCTATCCCGCCAATCACGAGTGGATCGGGTCTCCATCCGCAATGTACAGGGACATTTCAGCAAGTATGGATTTTTTCTCCAGCCTCACTGGAGATCAGGAGGCGATTTTGGCCGGATTACTTTTGAGAACATCGATATGCGGCCCCTGAAACCAGACTATGGGCCGCTCCCGTTTGTGTTTTTCCTCGCCGGTCACTTCGAGCAACTCACCCTCCGCAATATCCACAGCCAGATGCCTGTGGACAGCCGCCCGGTGATTTGGGTTCAACCGCACGGGGCAATCGATGTGCTCAGCGTGGAGGGGATGCAGATTTATCAGAAAGATCCCCACTCCGCCAAAGCGCCGGTCATTCAGGTCGATGGGCAGGTTGATCTCCTGGCGGTGAGGGATGTGACTCTCTACCGGGCCAAAGAAGTGCCAATCGACGGGGCACTGATTCGGACTGATCCCGATAAGACCAAATTGAAGAACTACCTTCGCGTCGGGACCAGCCAGACGAAACCGAACCCGACTAATTACGGCAATGTGCCTTTGGACAGTCGCGGCTGGCCGGGCGCTCAGGCCTCGCTGGAAATCATCCCAAAGATCAACCGGCTCCACCTCTCGAACATTACGGTCAACCGACTCAAGAGCGTGCTCCAGCACGACATCGGCGACATCGGCCAACTCCAACTCGACAACGTCATGACCTCCGATGTGCCGAATCCCATTTCGGTCGGTGGTGACGCGAAGATCGGAGAGATTTCCTCCACGAAGAAAAGCGAGAAATAGACCATGAAACGCGCCATCAACTTCATCCTCACCGTGCTCCTGACCGCGCTGCTGGCCTTCTTCGCCGCCTTACCAGCCGCCCCGCCCGGCGACCGGAACCTACCACAAGCTTCGAATGCGGCCCCGGCACCCATCTGCGTCCCGGATGTCTATGAAGGCGTGCTTGGAAGACCCGTGGATCAGGAGGAAAGGGCGAGGTTACACGAGGAGGCACTCAAGGGCAAAGGAGCTCACAAGCTGTCTCTAAACTCGCGCAATGGCATCCGCGTGGACAGGGTCTTTTTT
>CALQFT020000004.1 GCA_943329925.2 Opitutus sp. GAS368 | reverse complement strand
GGATTACGTGTCGCTGGACGACGAGAATTCCAATGTTGAAGGGGCTCTCCCAAAGGAAACCCCCGAGGAAACTCAAACTTTTCAGCAGGCCCTGCTCGCCACACTCATCGAGGATTTAAGAGAGACGATCCCTCTGCGGCATTTTCAGATATTTGAAATGGTGAAGCTTCAGGAAATGCCGGTGGAGCAAGTGGCAGTGGAGCTAGGCGTGTCGAGGGGAGTGGTGGACAACACGGTTTACAAGGTGATGAAGCGCCTAAGAGAAATTGCGTCAGCGTCGGAATATCAAACTGAGTACTACCTATGAATGACACTCTATTCAAACGACTTGAGGAGCAAATGACTCCTGAAGAAGAGGCTGAGTTCACCCGTCGGCTTGCTGAGGCTTACCGACGACACGAGGCATGCGAGAAGCTGCCGGAATTTCAGCGTATTGCAAAAAACGTGGAAGAGATGCTGGCGGCCTCAAAGGACAAAGGGCCAGAGGACGGTGCTGAACAGCCGGAGTAGCCTTGTGGCTTTGGGTGATGTTTGGGCGTAGGCTGGGATTTTCAGAAATTCCGGCTTTCCGCGTTTCCAGTGAGGAGCGTGGTTTGGTGCAGATTTGTTGTGCTCTAAAAATCTGGAATGTGTCCGGGGGGCGCTTTTCGAGGGCAATTGTCAGCACAATACTGGCGTGACTGACGGCGGTGGCGCGTATGGAAGGCACCGGTTGCTGTCGGGAGGTTTCTTCGCTCTAAGTGGTACCGAAGTGGTACCGGTTGGTGCTTGGGATTTGGCCTACTTGCGTAAGTCCCTTATGATAAGGGAGCCAGTGGCGGGAATTGAACCCGCGACCTACTGATTACGAATCAGTTGCTCTACCCCTGAGCTACACTGGCATGCCTTCAAAAGGGCGTCTCGCGAGGCCCTTCGCATATACTTCAGCGCTGTTCACGCACGAACTCAAGCGAGATCTTTTGGCCCACACTCAGGCCCGCTAGACTAACTTCCACGCCCATTTCCAAAAAGCTTCTCTAAGCGACGCCGTCGAGCAAATTATTGGGCTACGCGGTATCTTTTTAGGCCCAGTCTGTCGGCGGGCGATTCAAAGTGCACCAGTCCGGCGGCTTCGAAAACAAGGGCAGCAAAACTAATCGAGATAGAACGCTCAGGGTCTTGTGGGTGTTGCTCCAAGTCGCGCAGTGAGTTTTTCAGCTCCGTCAACAGTTGACTGAATGGCTGATGTCGCAATTTTCACGCAAAAAAAGCGGTATCCTGTATCCTGTCTAAAATCCTACCAAAGAATAAGGGCGAAAAGCGGTTGTATTAAATGACACCCATGCGCCTTCTTTCTGTCAATTTGTACATTATTGCATTTATGTGCCTCGCCCTCACCACCGGTGGGGCGCAGGGAGCGTCTGCGCTTACCTTTATCAACGACGTCGCGCCTATTCTTACGAAGGCCAGCTGCAACACGGGAGCTTGTCATGCCAAGGCGGGAAACGGACAAAACGGCTTTCGACTTTCGCTGTTCGGGTTTGAGCCGCAGGAGGACTTCGAGCACATCGTCAAAGAAGGTCGCGGAAGGCGGGTGTTCCCAGCCGCGCCCGAACACAGCTTGCTTTTGCGAAAGGCCACCAATTCTACGCCCCACGGTGGGGGCCGTAAAGTCGCTCCGGATTCCGAAGATTACCGCACGATAGCAGCGTGGATTGCGCAGGGGATGCCTTACTCCACAGAGTCCACTCCGCATATCACGGCTCTGGAGGTGCAACCCAAACGGGGCACACTTGCGATGCACTCCACGCAGCAACTTAAAGTCGTGGCCCATTTCTCCGATGGCAACAGTCGGGATGTGACCCGGCACGCGCTTTTCGAGGCCAATGACAAGAACTTAGCAGAGGCGGATGAAGGCGGCTTGGTGAAGATCTCGGACATTCCCGGGAACGCGGCGGTGATGGTGCGTTATCTGGGGATGGTGGCGACCTACTGCGCTTCCGTGCCTTTGGGGGCGCCTGTTACGGAAGTTCCAAAGCCGCATAATTTTGTGGATGATCTTGTCTTTGCGAATTTGAAGACGCTGGGAATTCCCCCCTCCGCTTTGTGTGATGATGCCACTTATTTGCGGCGCGTTTCGGTGGACGTCGCAGGTCACCAGCCGACGGTGGCGGAGACTCGCGCTTTTCTTGCGAACACCGCTGCCGACAAGCGTTCTCAGTTGGTGGAGTCGCTGTTGGCGAGTGGCGGTTATGCCGATTATTTCGCAAATAAATGGGCCGCCCTGCTTCGCAACAAGCGCTTGGATAAGGGCACTCCGGCCAGTTTTGCATTCCACGCCTGGCTGCGTGATGGCTTCCTCGCTAACAAACCGTATGACCGAGTCGTGCGCGAATTGCTGGCGGCGACGGGCGAGGCTGTGAGCAATCCGCCGGTGGCTTGGTACAATCAGGTCAAGACGCCCGAGCAGCAGCTCGAAGACGTGGCGCAGCTTTTTCTCGGGGTTCGAATGAACTGCGCGCAATGCCATCACCATCCCTTTGAGCGCTGGAGCCAGAAGGATTACTATGGGCTTTCCGCCTTTTTCAGCCAGATTGGTCGACGTCCGACGTCCGTCGCCGGGCAGTCCGTCGTTTTCCACAAACGCGGCATGGCGCAGGCCGAGAATAAAAAAACAAAGGTTCCTGTTAAGCCAGCGGGGCTGGGCGGCGCCACCATGGATATTCCGCCCGACGACGATCCTCGCCTGAATCTCGCGGATTGGATGGGCGAGAAATCGAATCCTTTTTTCGCGAAGTCTCTGGTGAACCGCTACTGGAAACACTTCTTTAGCCGGGGACTGGTGGAACCCGAAGACGACATTCGCGATACCAACCCGCCCTCAAATCCTGAGCTTCTAGAGGCGTTGGCGCGGCATTTTACCGAGAGCGGATTTGATCTCAAGGCGGTGGTGCGGATCATTGTCAACTCGGCGGCTTACCAACTGAGTGCCATTCCTAACACCTTCAACGCAAGTGACCGGCAAAACTTTTCGCATTTTTATCCAAAGCGCCTCAATGCCGAGGTGCTCTTGGATGCGGTGGATCAATTGACGGGCGCAACCACTGATTTCGCAGACCTGCCAGCCGGCACACGCGCCATTGCACTTCCAGATAACAGCTACAACAAGGCCTCCTATTTTCTCACAGTCTTCGGGCGGCCTGAGGCAGACAGCGCCTGTGAATGTGAACGCGTCCAGTCTTCAAGCTTGTCGCAAAGCCTCCACTTGATGAACGCCGCCGAGGTGAAGACCAAGCTGGCCAAGACGGACGGCCGCGCGGCGAAGCTGTCCAAGGGAGTCGACGACGCGGCGAACATCGACGAACTTTACGAGGCTGCGCTATGCCGTCCCCCCAAGGCGCCGGAACGACAAACGGCCATGGATTTCCTCGCTCGTCCACGCGCCGACGCTGCGGGAGTGGCGCTGGCCCCAGCCAAGGCTCGCACTGCTGCGTATGAGGATCTCATTTGGGCTGTGCTTAATACAAAAGAGTTTCTTTACAATCACTAACCTCCCTATGTCCCGCATCCATCTCCATTTCGCCGCCCTTTTTCTTGGGCTTGCTGCCTCCGTTTGGGCGCCGCAGGTTCGTGCTCAACTCGTCATTCTCCCTGCACCTCGGCTACTCACGCTCATGCCCATGGGAGCGAAAGTTGGTGGCATGGTTGAAATTACGATTACCGGTGACAATATCGACGAAGAAGCACAACTTCTTTTTTCCACACCGAAGATCGTTGCCCAGCCTAAAATTGATGCGGCGGGAGTCGTTTTGAAAAATCGATTTGTGGTGACGGTTTCCGCCGATGCCCTTCCCGGAGTATACGACGCGAGGCTCATGACCCGTTTAGGCGTCTCCTCTGCGCGCTGCTTTTCAGTTGGAACGTTTGCTGAAGTAACTCGGCTTAAGCCTAATACGACGTTGGAGACGGCGTTTCCTCTGGAGCCAAATTCTCTTTGCAATGCGTTCACTACCGCGCGATCTGTCGACTTCTATAGCTTCACCGCAAAAAAAGGGGAACGCTTCGTCATCGATTGTGCGGCCCAGGGAATCGACTCTCGGCTGACGCCTGTCTTGATTCTTGCCGATGGGCAGGGGAGTGACATCCGGGCGGAACGTCAAAGCGGTCTGCTTGATTTCACCGCTGCAACCGAGGGTAAGTACATCGTAAAGGTTCACGGTCTGACATTCCAAGGAGGAGGCGAAAATTTCTATCGGCTCGTTTTCGCGCAAGTGCCTGTGGGCGAGTCGTTCCAGCGTCAGCCGTCCACGCGGAGTGTGGGCTCAGCCTCCGCACCGAAAAACAGTCCATCCGCCGAGACGCTTATCGTTCAGGAGGTTGAGCCGAACGACAAGGGCGCTCAGGCGCAGAAAGTCACGCTTCCCTGCTCCCTCCACGGGAGCTTCGCCAAGGCGGGCGATGTCGACACCTATGAGTTCACTGCGAAGAAAGGCGAAGTGTGGTGGATGGAAGTTTTATCCGAAAGGCTGGCGCTCCCAACGGATGCGTTTGTAGTCATTCAAAAGGTGAAGAAGACAGAGGCGGGCGAGCAACTTTCCGACGTCGCAGAATTCAATGACCTTGTGAGCCCAGTTAAGTTATCCTCAAATGGATACGCTTATGATGGAGCTCCTTATGATGTTGGTAGCCCAGATCCGTACGGTAAGTTTGAAGCGAAGGAGGACGGTGTGTACCGGCTGCAAATCCGCGATTTGTTTGGAGGAACTCGTGCGGATCCACGCAACATTTACCAATTAAATCTGCGCAAGGCTGAGCCGGACTTCTCGCTTGTCACGTGGGCTTTGCACATGGAGTTGCGCAACGGGGATCGAGCTGCCTTGTCTAAACCAGTGTCATTGAGGGGTGGAGCAACGATGGGGTTGGATGTTGTTGTAGTCCGCAGGGATGGTTTTGACGGCGAGATTGAGTTGGGTGTTGAAAACTTGCCGGCCGGCGTTTCCGCCACTGGGCTGAGGATCCCGTCTGGGAAAAGCCAGGGTTACGTGTTGTTGACTGCGGCCGAAAACGCTCCCCGAGGCATGGCCCTCGCACGGGTGTTTGGTCGTGCGAAAGTGAACGGAGTGGACGTGACACGCGAGTGTCCAACCGCTTCGATGGCGTGGCCTGTGAAGGACTCAATGGGCGAGATTCCTTCACCACGGCTGATGGTGGACTTTCCTGTTTCAGTGGGCGGCGATGAGATTGCGCCTATCACGATAAAAAGCGCAGGGCCACAGCCTTGGGAGGCTACTGTTGGTGGAAAATTGACCATACCTCTCGCGCTGACGTGGCGCGGAGATTTTTCAGCAGGGACCGTCAAACTCAAGCCCCTTGGCGCTGATTTTGCCAGTGTGACGCCAGTAGATGTTCCTTCAAAAGCAGATAAAGCCGAGTTGGTGTTAGACTTGGCGGCACTCAAAACGCTTCCGGGTGACTACACGCTGGCGGTGCACGGGGGAGTGGTGGCGAAATACCGCTACAATCCCGGGGCGGTGAAGGCTGCCGAGTTGGCTCAAAAAGAAGCCGAGGCGAAGGTAGGGGAAGTTGCGGCGGAGTTGCAGCGGCTCGCGAATGTTCCAAAAGCCGGAGCTGGCGACGCATCGAGTGAGACGGCCGTAGCGACACAAGCGGCTACGGAGCGAATGAAAACAGCGGAGGCGACTAAGGTGGAAGCGGTAAAACGCCTGAAGGCAGTCACCGAAGCCGCTGCACCAAAGGATATTGTGGACATCGTTTTCTCCGAGCCCATCCGGATTCATGTGAAGGCTATCGAGGCAAAATGATGCAGCTTTCGCGTTCAACTCGCACGCTTGTTGCGAAGTTTCTCCCAGTTCTGCCACTGACGTGGTTGTTTTTTGGGCCGCAGGTCTCGGCCGCTGAGCTCGACTATTATCGGGACGTCTATCCTTTTTTGGCAGCGAACTGCGTCCCGTGTCACAACAAGAAGACAACCAAATCGGGCCTCAATCTTGAGAGCACAGAGACCGCAAAAAAAGGGGGCGAATCTGGGGCGGGTTTAGTTCCGGGGAAGGGGGGCGAGAGTCCCGTTTTTAAATGGGCCGCGCATCAGGGGGAATCGGAGATGCCGCCCAAAAACAATAAGTCCGGAGCGGTGGCGCTAAAGCCCGTGGAGTTGGAATTATTGAAGACGTGGATTGATCAGGGAGCGAAGGCGTCGACCAAAATGGCAGCCCGTGTCGCGCTGCACGCACTACCAACGGCGGTGCAACCGATTTACAGCGCGGCGATCACAAGTGACGGGCGTTATGCGGCTTGCGGCCGGGCTGGACACCTTTTTTTGTACGACCTCGCCAGTCGGCAATTCGTTTCTCAAATCAGCGACCCCTCCACTAAGGACGGTAGCGCCCATAGTGATCTGGTCCAATCCGTCCATTTTAGTCCTGACGGAGAGCGTCTCGCTTCGGGGGGCTTTCGGGAGGTCAAGATTTGGCGCAAGCAGAAGAGAGAGGGCACGGTTCGGAAGCTAGAGGGAGCCGCTGCAGTTTCGACGTTGAGCCCGGATGCTCGGCAGTTGGTTGTCGCCGATTCAAGTTTAGGCGTGCGTGTTTTGGATGCGAAAACCGGCGCGATCCTCCGTACTTTGGCCGATGTTCCAGCGAACGCGACACGGTTCCTTAGCGTGTCTCCCAGCGGTGCGACGCTCGCGCTTTGCAGCGAGGACGGAAGCCTGCACGTTCGGCCGCTTTCCGAAGGCGGATTACAGGCCGACTTTCCGAGTCATTTAGGAACCCGAACGCTGGCGTGGTCGCAGGACGGCAAGACGCTGTTCACGGGTGGAGATGACAAACTTGTTCGTATTTTCAGTTTTTCAGAACCAAATGTAGTCAAGGAGCTTCCACCCGCAGCAGCTCCGGTGATTGCGATTTTGCCGACTCCTTCGCCGGATCAGATTGTGATTGTGAGCGAGGCGGGCAGTCTGCGGATTGTCTCGCTCAAAGAGGCTAAGGTGCTCAGGGAAATCAAAGTGACCTCACCGCTTGCCTGCGCAATTTCTCCCGATGGATTGCTTCTTGCTGTTGCATCGACGGATGGTGTGGTTCGACTTTTCGACTTTGCGACGGGCAAGCCTGGGCTTGAGTTGCGGGGAGATTCGATCTCTGGGGCGAGCCTCGCCCGCGTGGAATGGGAGACGGCGCGCGCGGCATTGGATGTCGCACATCACACGGCGCTCATCGCCAAGATGGACGCCGCCGACAAATCGCTGGATACGTTTGTAAAGAAGGCCACGGATGCCATAGCGACGGCGAAGAAGGAGTTGCCTGATAAACAAAAGGCGCTCGTCCCAGCGCTGAAGGCTCGGGAAGACGCTGAAAAAGCAGTAAGCGCCGCGGAAGTTGCCATAGCGGGCGCGCCCGACGGTAAGCCCGATGCGGCCCTTCAAGGAAAGGGCAAGGAGGCCACCACGAAATTGGCAACTGCGGTGATGGCGGCCAACTCCGCAGCCTCGGCTGTGAGCGCCGCGGAAAATCACATCAAGGACGGAGAGGAGCACCTTCAGCACATCGCAGACAACAAAAAGAAAAATGCGGCTACTCGCGTGGAATCAAATGCTGCGCTTGAGGTTGCAAAAAAAGTGCAAGCGGATGCTGTGGCTGCAGGAACGGCACTTAAACTAGAGGTGGCCAAGCCAACAAGAAGAGCGCTTGCCGTGGCGTTTTCCGAAACTGGACACGCCGTAGCCGCGGTTTTTGCCGACGGCAAACAACAGGTTTGGGCAACGCTTTCCGGGGCGACATTGGAGCAGCTTGCCACCGGTGGAAGTTTGGGCGCGGCCAGTCTAAGGGCTGTGGGTGGCGCCAATTTTTGCGCGGCGGGTTCAGACGGAAGTGTGTTGAATACGACCAGTCCGGTTACGTGGAAACTCGAGAGTGTTCTGGGGGGGCAAAGTCCCAATTCTCCATTCGTCGACCGGGTCAGCGCCGTGCGGTTTAGTCCCGATGGCAAGACGCTTGCTGCGGGAAGTGGCGAACCATCGCGTTCTGGAGACATTCTGCTCTGGGAAATGGAAACAGGTAAATTGCTTCAAACGTGGAAGGATCGTCATGAGGACACGGTCCTGAGCCTCGATTTTTCTCCAGATGGAAAGTGGCTTGGCTCTGGCGGCGCCGACAAGCTCGCCCGGGTGACAGAAGTTTCTACTGGAAAGCAAGTGTTTCTGTTGGAGGCGCATACGCACCATGTCATGGGTGTGGCTTTTCGAGCAGACGGTCGGGTTCTGGCCACCTCCGGGGGTGACGGTGTGGTAAATACTTGGGACTTGGTCTCGGGCGAGCGTCTTAAAAAAATCATTGGCTGGACCAAAGAAGTCACCGCTTTGCAGTTCATGGGAGCTTCTCAAAAAATCGTCACTTCCAGCGCGGAGAATCTGGTTCGGATCGTCTCCGACGATGGCACAGAGGTCCGCGCCATCGCAAAACTTCCGGATTTCATGCAGTCTGCTGCCAGTGCCTCCAGCGGGTCGCTGATTATCGGCGGGGGCGAAGATAGCGCCCTGCGTCTCTGGGATGGCGCCACCGGCACGGAGTTGGCCGTGTTTGCTTCCCCCTGATAAAAAACAAGTTCCCTGTCTTTCCAAACGTCTCTTTTTTTCGGATCATTTTCTACACCCTCCCGTTATGAACACAGGCAATACACGTTCCCCTATACAGTCCTGCTCAGGACCCTTGGATCGGCGCAGCTTTATGCAGCTCGGTCTCGCGGGTTTCGCTAGCCTGAGTTTACCCGGGATTTTCCGAGCGCGCGCCATGGCCGCTGCCCTCAACGCCTCCGATAAACCAGCAGCTGCGCGCACGGCTGTCATCATGGTATGGCAACCAGGTGGCTGTTCACATGTCGATACGTACGATCCAAAGCCGGACATCGGTAGCGAATACCGCGGTCCGTTCAAGACCATCGCCACCAAGATTCCCGGCACGCGAATTACAGAACTGCTCCCGCTCCAAGCGCGGATTGCCGATAAGTTTACTATCCTGCGTTCGATGAACCAGAAGGCCGGAGGTCATCCTGCTGGTTCGATGCAACTGTTGTCCGGGGATCCTGATACGAGGGACAAGCCTAAGCCGCGCCTGCCTGATTGGATGTCTGTTGCGACTTATCTTCGCGCCAAGCAGGGCGGCCGCAGTAATCCGTTGCCCAACTATATCGGCGTCAACCCAGTCATCGAGTACGGCGGGCCGGTTTACGTTGGAGCTGCGTACGCTCCTTTTTCGGTGACAGGTGATCCTAATCAACCCGGTTTTGAGGTGCCAAACATCGGCCTTTCTGATCAGGCGGAAGCCAATCGACTGAGCGGTCGGATCGCATTGCGCAAGAGCCTCGATACCATGGAGCGCACCTTTGACACACTTGGCGAACTCGGTGCTCTGGACCAGTTTGAATCCCAGGCTGTTACGCTCCTAACCAATCCGCGCACCCGGGATGCCTTCGATCTTACCAAGGAAGATCCTAAAACCCGGGACCGTTACGGTCGGAACCGTTGGGGCCAGCAACTCCTTCTTGCCCGCCGTCTTGTCGAGGCCGGAGTAGAGATCCTCACAAGCAGCCTCAGTGGTCCGCTTTGTGGCCGTGTGAATAACTGGGACGATCACGCTGTGAATCACAATATTTTTGATGCGCTGCGTTTCCGCGCAGGGGCCTACGATCAAGCCGTATCCGCTCTTATTGAAGACATTTACGCAAGGGGTCTCGACAAGCGTGTGCTGGTCGTTGTCACTGGGGAGTTCGGGCGCACTCCGAAGATCGAGTTCAGCCCCAGTACGGGCGTGGGCGACGGCAGTGCCCCGGCAGGGACTACTCAGCCGGGCCGCGACCACTGGCCGCGTGCGTTCAGTAACATCTGGGCCGGAGGCGGTATCCAGACTGGCGGGGTCATCGGTGCGACGGATAAACGGGGAGAGGATGTGGTGGAACGCGCCTGCGGGCCGGATGATTTTCTCGCGACTATCTACCATCATCTGGGCATCGATAGTGCCAAGGAGGCCATTCACGACTTCAATGGGCGTCCCACGCTCATCGTTAATAATGGACGTCCCATCCCTGAGTTGATCGGCAAAGCGTGATCCGGACTTCTTCCGATTCGCCCTCTTTCAACTCCTGTCTTTTCCCTCATGAAACTATTCCCAATCGTCGTTTTCTCAGCTTTAAGCGCTTTTGCACAAGCAGCAGAGCCCTTTAGTCTTAAGCTATGGCCGGAAGGCGCCCCTGGAAAGACAAGCCCGATATCCGAGGCGACGCAAAAGCTGATCGATTCCAACAAACCCAGTCCATCCCGTGTGACCAACGTTACGGACCCTGATATCACGGTTTACAAGCCGGAAAATCCCAACGGTGCCTGCGTAATCGTTGCGCCGGGCGGCGGGTATTATTTTTTGTCGTGGACCAATGAAGGAACACAAGTTTGCGATTGGTTGAATAGCATCGGCGTGACTGCAGTGCTTCTCAAATATCGAACGCCCACACGCGACGAACCTAATCCGTTTGAGAAGCCTTCCGCCGACGCTCTTCGCGCCATCGGACTTGTGCGTCATCACGCCGCCGAATGGGGAGTTGATCCCAAACGCGTCGGGATTTTAGGCTTCTCCGCGGGTGGAAACCTCGTGGGCCATGTTTCCTGTGACCGCGGCGATCGTGGCTACGTCATGGATCCGAAACTCGATGATTCCAAAGGTGCAGACTTTGCCGTGATGGTGTACGGCGGCGGGTTCCTCGATAAGGAAGATCCCTCGAAGTTCCGGCCCGGCTTTAGCGTCCCCGCCGACGCGCCGCCGATGTTTTTGACCGTGGCCCACGATGACAAATCCAACCCCGTCGAGATGGCTCGGATTTATCTCGAATACAAAAAGCTCGGGATTCCGGCGGAGATCCATATTTTTGCGTTAGGCGGCCACGGGTTCGGGATGAAACCGGGAACGCAGCCCGCAAACGCCTGGCCACAGCGCTGCGGCGAGTGGATGGCCTCGATGGGTTATCTCAAAAAACCGTAGTGAGTTGCGGAGGCTGAATGCCGCAGCAGAGTCGCGCTAGCTTGGACTCTGCTGTTCTGTCACCGCCGCAAGCGCGGCGTCCTCTTACCGCTTGGCTTTTGTTTTGGCTTTGGTGGAACGCACGGCCTTTGGGCCTTTGCGTTCTACGGCTGTCGGAATCGTCGTCGCCCTAGTTCCTGGAAGTTTGCGGCCTCCCTTTGAACCGCTGCCCTTGGCACGTGCCGCCCCGCGGGCTGCTCGCTGGCGCAGATGCAAATCCAATGGCAGGCCTTCCCACGGTTCCTCTTGGCGAATACGGGATTCCAAGAAGCGGCGGTAAGGATCTTCAAGCAGGCTTTTGTCGTTACAGAACAACACGATTTCCGGGGCGGGAATGGGGGAGTTTCCGCGAGGATCGGGCTGCGTGCCGTACAACACTTTAAAGCGGCGGCCGCTGCGCAATGCGGGCGGATGGTTGGTCATAGCCGTGGCCAACAAACGGTTGAGCGGTCCGGTTCCGATCCTGCGCCGGGAGGCTTCCCTGATGTTTTCAACTCGCTTGAAAAGGCGGTCGAGATCCTCACCGGTTTTCGCTGAGAGCAGTACTAGCGGCGCATACGGCAGGAAGGATAGACCGTTGCGAATGCTGTCGAGTACTTCGTTGAGGCTGTCCTTGTCTTTGGTGCGTTCGACAATGAGGTCGCACTTGTTAATGACAATGATGCAGGGTTTTAGGGCTTCTTGAATGAGCCCGGCGATGCGCTTGTCCTGTGCGCTCACGCCCTGAGTCGCATCGAGGACGAGGCAACACAGGTCGGCGCGTTGGATGCTGGATTCGGAGCGCATCACTGAGAAAACCTCTACCGAGTTGGAGCGCTTGGTCTTGGGTCGAATGCCCGCGGTATCAATGAGAATGTAGTGCTGGTCGCCGCGCCGGTAGGGGATGTCGATGGCGTCGCGGGTGGTGCCTGAGATTGGCGAAACCAAGGTGCGATCGTCGTGGAGAATGGCGTTGGTGAGGGAGGACTTGCCGACGTTGGGGCGTCCCACCAGAGCGATTTTGAGCGGTTTAGCGAATTGTGCCGCGGCCTCGGCTGGATCCTCCACAGGCAGTAACGCGTCGATGCGGTCCACGAGTTGGTCGAAGCCGATGCCGTGTTCTGCGCTGACGGC
This sequence comes from Opitutus sp. GAS368, assembly GCA_943329925.2. Lineage (GTDB taxonomy): Bacteria > Verrucomicrobiota > Verrucomicrobiia > Chthoniobacterales > Chthoniobacteraceae > Chth-196. The sequence continues at coordinate 47,309 of CALQFT020000004.1, read as the reverse complement.
GAAGACTGGGTTGAAACCCATTCTGCTAAATTCCGCAGGGAGACTTTGGTGGGAGTGATGGTCGATTTTGTTGACGACAAGTAACAGCGGTTTGCTGGCCTTGCGCAGACGTTTGGCGATGTCCAGATCCGTGGGGGTGAGGCCGCTTTGGCCGTCGACCACAAACAAAAGTAAGTCGCAGGCTTCCAAGGCGATCTCCACCTCGGCGGCGACCTGATCGGCGAACTCCGCGTCCGCTCCGGCGCCTATTCCCCCAGTGTCGACGACTTGAAAAGGAACTCGCCCGGTACGACAGACCGCGACGATGCGGTCGCGTGTCACGCCAGGCATGTCGTGGACAATCGAAATTTTTTGGCCGACCAGCCGATTAAATAGAGCGGATTTGCCCACATTTGGGCGACCAATGATAGCTACCGTGCGCATGAGACTGGCGAAGCTATCACCCGTTGGGCGATCATGCGCGTTCTATTTTAATTACTCCGCTGCGCCGGGAGGTTTGGGCGGGAAAATGGGCGGTTTAAGTGCGTCTTGCCCGGGCCACGCCACGGGTTGGCCGTGGCCGGCTTGATGCACTTCTGCCACGCCCCGCACCCAATACACAACACAGGAAACGGTAGTAAAGCATGCTGTGCACCAGACTAGCAGATCCAACGCAGAGAAGGGGAGGCGCTGGGTTCCAAAATGAAGGGGGGCTTCCGCTCGTTGAACTTCTAACATCACTAATGTCAGAGTGATCATTTGCAGCGCTGTGGCGGTTTTCCCCGTCCAAGTCGGGCGCACCGCCACTTTTCCCTCCAAAAGGACGAGCACCAGACTGCCCGCGAGTACCGCCAGATCCCGAGCGATAATGAGTACCGCAAACCACGGCGGCAGGCCGACTACCCAATGCGAAAAGCTCAGCGTGATAATCGCTGCGAGCAGCAGTCCTTTGTCCGCGATGGGATCCAAAATAACGCCCAACTCTGTGCGCTGGTTCCAGCGGCGGGCGACCCAACCGTCCAGCCCGTCGCTGGCGGAGGCCACGCCAAAGGCCGCCACCGCCCACCAGCGCAATGCCTCGTGTGGCATGCCGTTGGCCACGCTCTTGCCGTATAATACCGCCAAAAGGACAAAGACGGGAATGAGCGCGATACGTCCCAGAGTGATTTTGTTGGCTGTCGTCATAAGCGGAGACTGGGCGGCTCGAGGGAAGGCTTGATGGGAGTGGTGCGTTTTTGGAATTGAAGTCGTTCCTATTAGAACATGTTGCCCAGACTCATTCCAGTTGCGAAGTGGGCCGCATTTCACTAAGCCATTTGCATGTCTGAACTTCACCTTGGGGCGCCCGCTCCCGCTTTTCATGCAGTGGCCGTTGGTGGTGCCTACGGAGATGGCACTGCAGTGAGCCTCGCGGACTTTGCGGGACAAAATGTCGTCCTCTATTTTTATCCCAAGGATGACACCCCCGGATGCACCACCCAAGCCTGCGGCCTCCGGGATGTATGGGGGCAATTAAGCAAGGAAGCCGTTGTGTTTGGAGTGAGCATTGATCCGGAAAAAAGCCATCGTAAGTTTATTGATAAATTTGAGTTACCTTTCCCTCTTTTAAGCGACACCAAGCAGGAGCTGGTGCAAGCTTACGGGGTGTGGGTGGAGAAGAGCATGTACGGCAAAACCTACATGGGCGCGGAGCGGAGCACCTTCATCATCAACGGGCAGGGTATTCTGAAGGCGATTTTGCGCAAGGTGAAGCCTGCCGAGCACGCCCAACAGGTCCTCGACGCACTCCGGCAGCCTTAGTTTTTCTTAACCCTTTTTTGCCATGAAGTTCTTCCGGCTTTTAATCTTTCTGCCCGCCCTTTTGTACGCGTCCTGCGCTTCGCATCGGGCGCTGCCCAAATGGGAGAAACCCTTGTCGCGGGCTCGTTTCCAAACCGTCCGCACTACCGCCTATACTCATTCGGAGGCAGATCATCTCAAGTACGGGAACAAGTCCGCCCTCGGAACCCCGTTGTGTTGTGGCCCCAGCATTCACAGCGCCGCCGCGGACTGGGGGCGTTGGCCTGCGGGCACGACATTTCGGATGTGTTCGACGGGGGAAGTTTTTCGAGTGGACGACTACGGTTGGGCGATCACCGGACGCAACACCATCGATTTGTACAAACCCACGCGCAGTGCTATGAATACTTGGGGTGTGCGCACCGAGCGGATCGAAATTACGAGTTGGGGGGATCCCGCCACGAGTTATAAGCGCCTCAGGCCGGCTGAGAACTACGATCATGTGGCGCAGATGATGCGTGATCTTAAGCGGTACTGGAACCGCAAGACGATCCCGACAGAAGATGCTATTTTGATTGCGCAGAGAGGGTAGGGGACGAGCCTGATTCGGGTCTGTTCCTCTTTGGAGCCGCTCTCAGGCTTGGCTAAAGCGCGGCCGAGCGCAAAGGGATGTCGGCACCCTGCGCTTCATTTATTTAACCTAGCCGTTTGTCTCGCTGGCCGCTTTCTCTACGCTCCAAAGTGGCGGCGAATCGCTTCGATGAGGCCTGGGATGTCGTATTGTTTGGCTTCGATATCCACTGAGAGTTTGAGCTCCCTCATGGTCTTGGATGTGATCGGTCCAATGGATGCAGTTTGCATTCCGGCGGGAAGTGGGAGTTTGAGAGCCATGAAGTTTTCGGCGGTCGAACTGCTTGTAAAGGTGATTAAATCAGCCCCTTCCGCCTTGAATCTTGCGATTCCACCGCTGACGTCCTCGGTTTCCGGCACAGTGCGATAGGCGATGGCCTCGTCGATTATTGCGCCCATGCGAGACAACTCCGTGGGCAGTAAATCCCGAGCCTGCTCCGAGCGGGCCAGCAGGATGCGCTGGTTTTCCACGCCGCCGAATTTGTCCTGGAAGTGAGAAATGATGGCTTCGGCCACGAACTCCGCGGGCTGCAAGTCCACTGCGAGATGAAAGGATTTCACGCGTTTGGCGGTGGCCGGGCCTATGGCGGCGATCCGCACGCCGCCGATTTCGCGGGCATCGGAGTAGAGTTTGTAAAACATCTCAAAGAAAGCATCTACGCCGTTGGGGCTAGTGAAAATCAGCCAGTCGTAAGTGTGCACGTCTTGGACGAGTTCGGCAAAGCTGCGCAAATCCAGGGGGGGCTCGATGCGGATGGTGGGCAGTTCATAAACATCGGCACCCAGTTCGCGTAATCCGGCGCTCAGGACGCCTGCTTGAGAGCGCGTGCGGGTGACAACGATCCGCTTTCCACGCAGGGGCCGTTTTTCAAACCATCCGAGCTTGTCCCGCAAGGTGACCACTTCGCCGAAGACGGCGACAGCGGGCGCGGTGAAGCCGGTTTCGATGATCTTTTTGGCGATGTTCACCAGCGTGCCTGTGAGGGTGAGCTGTTTGCCTGTCGTGCCCCAGCGCACCAGTGCCACGGGGGTTTTGGGATCCATTCCGTGCTTTTGTAATTCGCTGCTGATGGGCCCCATACGTTCGATGCCCATGAGCATTACCTTGGTGCCGGGAAGGCCTGCAATCCGAGCGTAATCGAGTGCTGTTTCCGGCTTTAAGGGATCTTCGTGCCCTGTAAAAATGGTCAGCGACGAGGTGAAGTCTCGGTGCGTGACAGGGATGCCGGCGTAGGCGGGGGCGGCAATGGCGGAGGTCACGCCCGGAACGATTTCAAACTTCAGACCTGCTTCGGCGAGTGCCTCGGCTTCTTCGCCCCCACGGCCAAAGAGGAAGGGATCGCCTCCCTTGAGTCGGAGTACCCGGTGGGCGGCTTTGGTTTTCTCGACTAAAAGCGCGTTAATTTCTTCTTGGCGCAAGGTGTGTTGGCCAGCTTTTTTCCCTGCGTAAATTATTTCTGCATTGGGCTTTGCCCATTTGAGCAACTCCGGGTTGCAAAGGTAGTCAAAGACAATGACATCTGCGATTTCCAGCAGTTCCCGCACTCGCAGAGTGACCAGACCCAAGTCGCCGGGGCCGGCTCCGGCAAGGTAGCAAACGCCCTTTGAAGCGATTTTTTTGGGAGATTTGGAACGTCCTTTAGGGGTAGTCATTGAGTGCGTTTGCGGGTGGGGCCGAAAGAGGGCCCCAAGAACGCCGAGCTCCAGCTCGGCATTGACGTGGAATACAGACAAAAACGCCGGGAGCCGAGCTGGAGCTCGGTGTTCCCGGTGTTGGAAAAAAACAAGGTTAGTGGGCGGCGAGGAAGAGGGACTCGGCGGCGGACCAGTTTACGACGTTCCAGAAGGCCTTCATGTAGTCGGGGCGACGGTTCTGGTAATGGAGGTAGTAGGCATGTTCCCAGACGTCGATGGCGAGGACGGGATTGCCTTCGATGCCGGCGAGGGCCTTGCCCATGAGGGGTGAGTCTTGGTTGGCCGTGGAGCCGATTTCAAGTTTTCCATGGTTGAGAACCAACCATGCCCAACCAGAGCCAAAACGTGTGGCGCCAGCGGTTTGAAATTTCTCCTGAAAGGCTTCGAAGCTGCCAAAGGTGGACGTGATGGCCTCGGCCAGCGCGCCAGAGGGTTTGCCAGCGGAGCTCGGGCTTAGCAGGCTCCAGAAAAGGGTGTGGTTGACGTGGCCTCCTCCATTGTTGCGCACAGCGGTGCGGATGCCTTCGGGCAGAGCGGAAATGTCGCGGATGAGCTCTTCGGCGGATTTGCCGGCGAAATCAGGCGCGGATTCCAAAGCTTTGTTCAGGTTGTCGACGTACGCTTTGTGATGTTTGCCGTGGTGAATTTCCATGGTGCGCGCATCGATGTGGGGTTCAAGTGCGTCGAGGGCGAAGGGAAGTGCGGGAAGTTGGTGCATAAGGTTTAGGAGTTTAGAGAAGTAGTTACAGAAGTTTTACCGGCTTGATTTCAAATAGTTGCAAATCACCAACACAACTGCTGCCGGGGTCAAGAAACAGCTGTGCCAGTGTGGTGGCTAGGGTGCGTGAGAGTCGTGCACTTGGCAAGCGCTTGGGGATGGCGCGCAAAATGCGATTTAAAGGAACACGTTCAGAGAGGTTGGCAATCGGGTGCGCGCCGTTCCTTCCCGTTGCGTTTCTGTCTTGCCTGAAGTCTGGGTATTCGATCAGCGCCGCCTTTCTTGGGAAGCCTGTCGAAAAGGCTTTCTAACTTACTGGGCGCGACCGAATAAGGCGACTCGCAAATCCGCGGTGAGTCGAGAAAACGAGGCGCTCAGGCCGTCATCTCCCGCGTCGAAGGTGGCGGTCCAAAATATCGTCATTCCCAAAAAGACCAGAATGCATACTACGCTGCGCAAAAGAAAGTTCAGCACGCCATTGGAGTTAACAAAGTCACATCCAATTTTCAACAAACATCGCTTGTCACGCCGGAGACAAACTTTGTTCCGCCGCTTTTCCTGATTCCCCAAAGCCCTGCGCTTTCGATAAGCTGCCAAACTTTATGCAAACCTATAAAATCGCAGTGCTCGCCGGGGATGGGATTGGACCAGAAGTCATGGAACAGGCGTTGCGCGTGCTGGACGCTGTTGAGCCGCGCTTCGGCTTTCAGCTTCAGCGCACGGCCGCCCGCGTCGGTGGAGCGGCGATTGACGCCGACGGCAGCGCCCTGCCCGCTCACACGCTTCAAGTCTGCGAGGAGGCCGACGCCATTCTCTTCGGCTCCGTTGGCGGCCCGAAATGGGAAACGCTCCCGCCCAATCAGCAACCAGAACGCGCCGCGTTGTTGCCTCTGCGAAAACACTTCCAGCTATTTGCCAATCTTCGCCCTGCGCTGTGTTACCCCAATCTCACGCACGCTTCTCCCGTGAAGGAAGAGCTGATCGTGGGCGGCTTCAACGTGCTGTGCGTGCGTGAACTCACCGGCGGTCTTTACTTCGGACAGCCCAAGGGCACGCACATGGAAAACGGTGAACCCGTCGCCATCGACACCATGGTTTACAAGCGCAGCGAGATTGAACGTATCGCGCACGTTGCCTTCCAAGCTGCGCAGGGCCGCTCCAAAAAATTGACCTCCATCGACAAGGCCAACGTGCTTGAAAACGGAGTGCTCTGGCGCAAAACCGTCACTGAGATAGCGGCTCAATACCCCGACGTGAAACTCAATCATCTCTACGTCGATAACGCGGCGATGCAACTCATCCGCAATCCAAAAGGCTTTGACGTTGTGCTGGCGGAAAATCTTTTTGGCGACATTCTCTCCGATGAGATGGCGATGATCACCGGCTCGCTGGGCATGCTGCCAAGCGCCTCGCTCGGAACAAAGGAACTCCCCGGAGGCCGCTTCGGTCTCTTCGAACCCAGCGGCGGCACCGCCCCGGATATCGCCGGAAAAGGCGTCGCAAATCCCATCGCGCAAATTCTTTCTGCAGCGATGCTTCTGCGTTATTCCCTAGGCCAAAATGCAGCCGCCGACGCCATCGAGGCAGCGGTGCGCACCGCCATTGACCGCGGCTTCCGCACCGGCGACATCTGGAGCGAAGGCACCACCCGCATCGGCACAGCCGCCATGGGTGATGCGATTTTAGACGCTCTGGGGTAAAACTTGAGAGGGCGTCCGGGATGGCTTGAGCTCCCGGATCGCCTCTTACTCCTCCGCCACGGGGTTGGTGAGGCGTCCGATTTTCTCGATCTCGATTGTCACCACATCACCGGGCTTCAACCAGCGGGGCTCGGGTTTTCTCGCGATGCCGACACCGCTCGGGGTGCCGGTGAAAATGACCGTCCCGGGGACCAGCGTCGTGCTACCACTGAGGTAGGAAATGAGCGCGGGTACATCAAAGGCCATGTCGTTGGTGTTGGAATCTTGAACCGTCTCGCCATTGAGTTCTGTGCGGATGCGCAATGCGTTGGGGTTTGGAATTCCTGCGGGCGTGACCAGCCGCGGCCCGAGTGGGGCGAAGGTGTCGAAAAACTTGCCCCGGCACCACTGCCCGCCGCCGAGCTTGATTTGATGATCGCGCGCGGAAACGTCATTGGCACAGGTGTAGCCGAGAACGTATTCGAGCGCGTGTTCGGGAGACACATTTTTGCAGGCTTTGCCGATGACCACGGCGAGTTCGCATTCATAATCCACCTCGTCACTGCGCAAGTGACGGGGAAGGAGAATGGGTTTTCCCGGATGCTGAAGGGCGTTGATTCCCTTCACAAAAAGGATTGGCCGCTCTGGCAGTTTGGAGCCGGTTTCTTCCGCATGAAGGCGGTAGTTCAAACCGATGCAGAGAATCTGTGTGGGCTGGATTGGGGCGAGGAGCTGGACCACGTCAGCGCGCTGATTGGTGACGGTGAAATCTCCATAGATGTCGCCTTCGATGCGCAGGCTCAGCCCGTCGGCTTGTTCGCTGGCGTAATGGCAGTGTCCGTTGGCGTCTAGATAACGAATGATGTTCATAAAGATAATAGTGGGTGAAAAATTTGTTCGGCCTGATTCCTCTCCGGAGGGGGATGGCTATTTTCCTGCGCTCCAGCCGCCATCGAGCATATGGCAACTGCCAGTGACCATAGCGCTTTCGTCGGCAGCGAGATAGAGGGCCGCGGCTGCGACTTCATCGGGTCGGGCCATACGGCCATTGAGCTGGGTGGAGGCCATATCGCGGTAGGCTGCTGCCGGATCGGGATAGGAGGCGATGCGGGCCTGCACAAAGGGCGTTTCCACGCGGCCGGGGCAAATGGCGTTGAACCGCACGCCGGTATGGGAATGATCCAGAGCGAGGGCGCGCGTGAGTCCCACGACGGCGTGTTTGCTCACGGTGTACGCCAGCCGGTCGCGCACCCCGAGCACGCCTCCAATGGAGGCAAGCATCACAACACTTCCCGAACGACGCTCCAGCATTGAGGGTACAAACGCCTTACACAAATTAAACGGGCCACGCACATTGACTGAGTGGAGACGGTCGAGGTCTTCGGCCGTGGTGTTTTCAAGGTTGCCCACATGGCCGATCCCGGCGTTGTTTACCAGCACGTCCATCGCGGGAAGTTCTGCTGCCAGCGCCAACGCCGCCGTGGCATCGCTCACGTCCAACGCCGCGTAATGCGCAGTGCCGCCCCCCGCCGTGATGCTGCTGACGGTCGCCGCGCCGCCTTCGGCATCACGATCTACCACCCACACAGAGGCACCCACTCGGGCGAACAATTCAGCGATGGCCCGCCCTATGCCGGAGCCGGCACCGGTTATAAGTACGTTTTTGTGATCAAGTCGGAACATAAAAGTAATGAGAGCAAGTGAGCAGGAAGCAAATAGCCCATCCTGAAAAGTCTTATTTCGCTACAACCTCTAATTCCACAGCTATCTTGCGCTCCTGCGGCAACAACAGCGCCGCGAAAGCCGCCGGTATGAAGAGGAATCCGGAGAACAAAAGCGCGTGGCGAACATTGTCGACATGGTTGAATATTCCAAAAAACACAGTTCCTCCCGCCGCCACGATGCGTCCGATATTGTAACAAAAGCCGGCGCCTGTGGTTCGAAGTAGCACTGGGAATAGTGGAGGCAAGCACATCGTGAAGAGGGCGAAAACGCCCTGAAACCCGCCGATGATCGCAAATTGCAGCTTGGTTGCCTCCCAGCTCCAAGCGCGGGAAAATGTGACGGTCATAATCAGAAAATAACCGAACAGCATCGAGGTAATCGCCGTGCGATAGCCGACCCGCTTGGCCAGCGCTCCGGCAAGGTAATTGCCAATCAGACTCCCCACCATGATCCACGCCAGCGCCACTACCAGAGCGTGGTCGCGGCCTTCTTTGCTCAACACCCTGATTTCCGGGAGGCTTGTGACGTGTTTGGTTTGCCAAAACATGAAGGACCAATGCGCAGTCAATGAGACCGCGCAAATTACAAGCACCCGCCAAGTTACACCACGCACCCCCGGATTGAACAACTCCCCTATTCTGGGCGCGACGCTTCCCTTGCGCGCCGCCTGCCATTCCTCCGTTTCCGGAACTGCGTGCCGAATCCATAGGGTGAGCAACGCCGGAACGACTCCAACGAGGAACAAATTGCGCGGCTCATGCCCCTCATTGAGCGAACCCGCCCAACAGGCCAGCAACACCCCGCAGTTCATCGCGGATTGTAACGTCGCGGCGATCCACGGCCGCCAGGCTTTCGGCCACGTCTCCGAAAGTAGCGACGCCCCGATGGCCCATTCTCCCCCAATTCCCAGCGCCGCAAGAAAACGGCACAGCATCAACTGCTCCCACGAGCGCGCAAAAAAGGACAATCCCGTAAAGCCGGCGTATGTCAGGATCGTGAGTACCAGCGCCCGACTGCGCCCAAGTACGTCGCCGAGGCGTCCAAAAAAAACACCGCCCAGCGCCCATCCCACCAAGAAGCCCGCCTGAATGATCGACGCATGGGTTGCCACAGAAGGGTCGCTCTCGGGAAGCTCCATGAGCTGCGCTACGAAGGCCATTCCCACCAGCGTGTACAGGTGCATGTCCAACCCGTCAAAGAGCCATCCCAGCCAGGCGGCCAGCCCTGAGCGGGTCTGTTGTTGGCTGAGTTGGCTTAGGTGTGTGATTTCAGGGGAAGCCATCGGGGAATTGCGGGAATTGCCACCTTGTGCGAGTTCAGGCTGAGTTCTGCGCGAAGTGGGGAAGCCTCCTTTAGAGCTTCAGCTCTCCGATAGCAAGGCGCTCGCCCCTATCCCATCAATCCCACTCGCGACAAAGCGAGATTCGGGAAAATTTGCGCTGTTTCGGCGTCTGTCAAAGCGTGGGTGCCCCGGAGTACTTCTGCAAAAAGATTACGGAAGTCGGTCTCCGGCATGATCCCGCCCGGCTCCAAGGGATTGTTTTCGTCCATCACATTGAACGGCCAAGCCCCAAGCACGCGCCCGCCACGGACTTTGTTCCCAAGTGCAGCAAAGGTGAACCCTCGGCCGTGGTCGGTGCCCAGTGAGGCATTTTCGTAAACGCGCCGGCCAAATTCAGTGGTGACCATCACCGTATAACTGGAACGGTGCTCCATCAAATCCGCGTCGAATGCGGCGAGTCCCTCCGCGAGCGCCTTGATGCGTTGCGCTTGGGAACCCTCGGCGGTTCCTTGGAAAAAATGAGTGTCCCATCCGCCCAAATCGAGGCAGGCCACTTCCAGTCCCACCCGCGCCTTGATGAGCCGCGCGATCTCACTGAGGCCGCTGGAAAACTTGTCCTTGCCATAGGATGCTCCACTTTCGGGACTGTACGGGGTTGCCTGCAGTTCGGAGACGCGCCGGAAGAGGGAGAGCGTTTCCCTTCCGTATTCTCCAAGCAGGGTGATATCCGCGCCGTAAAGTGCGCTCAGCGCGGCGGTGATTGCTTCCGGATCGCCTTTGGGGGCGCGCAAAGCGATGTCGCCGATGCGCTCGATGACGCTTACCGAGGGGGCGCCCCGCAGCGACTCGGGCAGCGCAGTTCCGATGGCCACGGCCGATAAGGGAGAGCGCTCCTTGTCGCGCACCCGAAGAAAACGACCGAGCCAACCTCCGCCCGCCTGGACGCCTTCGGCAGAATCGCCGTGCTCCATTTGGTCCTGACATTCGAAATGAGAGCCGCTGGTGTTGTCTGTTCCCACGGCCTGAACGGCACCGAGGCGACCTTCCTTGAAAGCGGCTTCCAGCGGGCGCATGGCGGGATGCAGCGCGTAATGTTCGGTGAGCTGGATGGCCGAGTTGGTTGTGCTGCCGGGTCGCGGGATGGCCAATGAGGGGCGCTGTTTGTAATAGGCCTCCTCGGCGAAGGGCACCCACATGTTGAGCGTGTCGGCTCCGCCACGAAGAAAGACGCATACCAAGGTGTGCTTTTCGGCAACGCGGCCACGACTGCTCCCTCTCGCGTCGAATGCTAGCTGCGAAAGCGGTGCTCTGTTGGATGCAAGATTAGACGGCGTGGTTAACATCTTTGAAAAGCGGGACTAGCCAAAATGAGCCCAAGAATCTCGCCGGGCTCGGCGCCCTTGTGCGAATTCTGCGCGCCCATTGCGCTGGGAAGCAGCGCAAGCGCCTCCGTTTCCGAGAGCGAGGGAGCGCGGCCGATGCAATGTGCGAACCAGATCGCCGGAGAAGGGGACTTTCCTTTGCCACCGAGGGCCTTCAGGAGTTCTGGAAATTGAACCTGCGCACCGGGTTGTCGATTGCCCGCCAGAGCGAGGGCGAAGTTCCAACGCCACAGCAAGGTTCCCATCCAAGGCAATTCCGTCTCCGGATAACCGTCGGGCGTTGGGTATTGGAAAAGGCCGTGGCCCATGCGGTGGAGGGGTTCCAAAATATCATTTTTGGCCTCCGTGTTTGCGGCCGTGGCACGCAGCGCCGAGACCATAAATTTGAATGGGCGCTTTAACAACTGACCGCGGCTGGCGTAAAACTCCTCCGACTTCAAAATCACGCGCAGCAGGCTCTTGATGTCCCCGGTTGTGCGGCTGAATTCGGCGCTGACCCGCTCCACGAGGGGGGCTGGCGGCGTTTGGCTGACAAAATGGCGGCACAATTTGGTAGCGATAAAATGGGCAGTGCTGGGGTGACTGCACACGATGCGAACCAAGGCGTCGAGGTCTGCGGGGCCGCCGCCGGAAGCGATGGTCTCGCCAAGGACGACTTTTGGGCCGTCGTCATGCCATTCCGGGCGGAAGAAGGACTCGTTTTGATTGAGGGCGAAGGTTCGCTTGGGGTCGAAAGTCCAGCCGCTCAAACAGCGCGCGGCCTCGACGACGTCCTGCTGAGTGTACCCGTTGTGAACGCCCATGGTGTGCAGTTCCATGAGCTCGCGGGCGTAGTTTTCGTTGGGCCGATCCTTGGAGTTTCGACGCACCTTGTTCGCCTTGCCGTCCAGATAAACGAGCATCGCCGGGGACGTGGCCGAGGCGCGGATCATGTCGTGGAAGTTCCCCAGCGCGTGCTTGCGGACGACCTCCCGGTCATCGCTGGGTTTAAGATAAACACAGTCCCCTTTTTCGAGGTCGATGTTCAAGTGGTCGGTCCAAAACTCGACCATCACCTCCAATAGTTGGCGCCGACTGTAAACGGCTCGCAGCAGCGCATGGCGGGTCAATTCATCGCGCAATACCGGTTTGCGAAACTCATAGGCGTCCCCCGGGCTGAACTGGAGGGACTCAAACCGTTCTGCGCGCAATTCGCAGGCGGTGTCATTAATGGATTCCGGCGCGAGCTGGGCTTCAACCCAGGCCTCGTTCCCGAGGGCTTGAAGTCGCTCTAAATCGCCGGGTCGCGGCCCAAACCCGGCTCTGCAAAGAAGGTGAAAACCGGGAGAAATTTCGGAATCCGAAGAGGGAATGCATGTCTCGGGAATCCCTTCGCCTAAAAAATCATCCGCCAAGCGGCCGCAGCCGGGGAAGGCGCTGGCAATGCCGCACAGAGCCGTAGTTTTAAGCAACTCCCGGCGCGAAATCTTCATGCGGTTGCAGGCGCTTCGGATGGGGTGGAGCTGCTTTTCATAAACCACGAGCGGATACTAATGCCCCAGCCAAGCACCCCGATAAGCGGCAGCAACAGCACCCAGCCCACGGCTGGTAGCAGCGCGGCTCCTACCAATACAAAACCGCCTCGCATGGTTTGCTTCCAAGGGGAAGTCTCTCCCAAGCGGGGCCATACCGAGCGCCCAACAAAGGTCGCCAATCCATCGGCGCAAGCGAACCCCCAAAACAACAGCACCCCAAAAGCAATCACCGCGCCGGGGCCGCCTTTTCCCAGCCGACTTACAATTCCAATGGTGATGACCAGCGGCACCAGCCCAATCAAAAGCGATTTTCCCACCCCCTTAGCCGCCGTGAGTGCACGTTTTTCAGCCGCCTGCGGCCAAAGCGCCAGCCCAACTAACCAGAGGCACGGAAGGGATACGACAAATGCAGCAGCGATGGCCAACCACAAGAAGACGGTGGAGATAAGCATAAAAGGGGGATGTTTATTCAAAGGCGAGCTTCACCAACGAAAGCGCGACTTGCCTGATATGCTTATCATAGTAGAAGCATGGGCTGCAATCTATTGGATTACTCGCCAAAGAGCCGTTCCGGATGAAGCGCGTCTCGTTTAGACTTTGGCCAAAGCAGCATTGCCGCACGTGGCGTGCTGAGATTCTTTGCCCTCCAACACCTCAAGCCGGTGCATCACATGAAAACCGCTGCATGACGGTTAACCCGCTTCAATGCCCCTGCAAACGGGTGCGCAGGGTCTCTTGCAGCTTTTTACGTAGCGCTTCCTCGGGGAGCCGTTCCAGCACTTCGTTCAAAAAGCCGAACGTGATCAGTCGGTAGGCGTCTTTTTCCGAAATGCCTCTGGCCTGCATGTAAAAGAGCTCTTCGGGATTGATTTCGCCGGTGGTTGCTCCGTGGGAGCAGCGCACCTGGTCAGCGAGAATCTCCAAGCCGGGCAATGAGTTGGCCTCGGCCTCGGCACTGAGAACCAAGTTGCGAACCTTTTGGTAAGCATCGGTGTGGTGGGCCTGCGGTTCGACGCGAATCAGCCCAGAGACGATGGTCTTGGCGGTATCGTAGAGCGCGTTTTTGTAGAGCAGATCACTCCAGGTATCCGGCGAACGATGGTCTTGCAAGGTGCGTTGGTCGAATTCCTGCGCTCCGTCGGCGACTGTTGCGGCGAGCATTTCGCTGCGCGCACCTGAGCCGTTGAGCCGGCTGACGCTTTCGCTGCGCGCGAACACGCCGCCCAGATGCAACCCGAGATGGACAGCCGAGCCGCCATGGGCGACCGCCGTGGTGTTGGATTGTTGGGCAACCGTCTGGCGGTTCCAATCCTGAACGCTCACGTAGTGGACTTTCGCATCCGGGCCAACGTGCAGGTCGTTGACTCCACAAGCCATATTCCGCCCTTCGCCGCTGGATTTAAACCAGTCCACAAAGGTCACTGCGCTAGCTTCTTCGGCAACAATGAGGGTGTGAGGGAATACCGCCTGTCCCGAGCCGGCCACCCAATGGACGGCCTGTAGAGGTGCACTCAGGCGCACGCCTTTAGGGACGTATAGGAAGGTGCCGGAGCGCACGGAAGCCTGATGGTGGGCGAGGAGCTTTGGGGTGCCCACGGCCGATTCGCTCCGCATAAAGTGGCGTTGGACGAGTTCAGGATGGATGCGCAGGGCCTCTTCAAGGGGCAGCCAGATGACGCCTTGTGCGGCGAGATGCGCGTCTGCGTGGTTGGCGATAAGCCGATCATTGGCGAAAACCAGCGTGGCCAAAGAGGCCTCAAAGCCGATGGAGTCCGCGAGGAGCTGCTTGGCAAGTTCTTGCACCACGGGCCGGGCTTGGGTGAAGTCGAGTGGATCAAGCGCTTTGAGGTTGGAGAAGCGCCACGCCTCGTCCCGGCGGGAGGGCATGGGCAGCGTTTCGAAGCGCTTAGCCGCGTCGCGTTGGGCTGTGACGAACCACTCGGGTGCTGTTGTCGGTGCGGTTGGGGCGTCGTGGAGAAAGGTATCACTCATGAAAAAATGGGGTATCGAACTTCCCGGCAGCATCGGAATGCGGCTGGGCATAAACCGGTTTAGCTGCGCCTTTTGGCTACTGGAGTCCGTCGCTTTTGGTGCGTTTAGCCGACGGAATCTTCCATCTCGAGATCGATGAGGCGCTTGAGTTCCACTGAGTATTCCATCGGGAATTCACGGACCAAATCATTCACAAATCCATTCACGCTCAAGCTCATCGCCTGTGCCTCGCTCAGGCCGCGCTGTTGCATGTAAAAGATCTGCTCCGCACTGACCTGGCTAACGGAGGCCTCGTGCTGTACGGAATTTCGCGAACCGCGCACGGTGATGGCGGGATATGTATCGGTGCGGCTCGTGGAGTTGATGAGCAAGGCGTCGCATTCCGTGTTGTTTTTACAGCCCTTGAGATGTCTTGGGATGTAGACTTGCCCACGGTAGGTTGAGCGGCCGTGGCCGATGGAAATGGATTTGGAAATGACGTTAGAGGTCGTTTCATCCGCGGCGTGGATCATTTTGGCGCCTGTATCCTGGTGCTGGCCGTTGTTGGCTAGCGCGATGGAGAGAACTTCCCCGCGCGCTTTACGCCCCTTGAGCACCACGCCGGGATATTTCATCGTGAGGCGTGAACCGATGTTGCAGTCGATCCATTTGACCTCCGCTTCCTCGTGTGCGATAGCTCGTTTTGTCACCAAATTAAAAACGTTAGCGCTCCAGTTTTGAACCGTCACATACTGGATCTTCGCCCCCTTCATTGCCACCAACTCCACCACAGCGGAGTGTAGTGTCGCCGTTTCAAATTTGGGTGCCGTACAGCCTTCCATGTACATGACCTCGGAGCCTTCGTCGGCAATGATGAGCGTGCGCTCGAACTGTCCGAAGTTTTCCGCGTTGATGCGGAAATACGCCTGCAGAGGGTGCTTCACCTTGACCCCAGGCGGTACGTAAATAAAAGAGCCCCCAGAGAATACGGCTGAATTCAGAGCGCTGAACTTGTTGTCGCCGGTGGGGATGACCTTCCCGAACCACTTTCTGAAAATCTCGGGATGTTCCTTTAACCCTTCGGTTGAGCCGACGAAAATAACGCCCTCGTCGCCCAACGCTTTTTTCATGTTGGAATACACGGCCTCCGAATCAAATTGGGCTTCGACTCCGGCGAGAAACTTGCGTTCCTGCTCAGGAATGCCGAGGCGTTCGAAGGTGCGCTTGACGTCGTCTGGAACTTCGTCCCAAGAGCGGGTGGGGCGCTGGGAGTTGGCTAGATAGTAACGAATGTTGTCGAAGACGATGTTTTCTAGGTCCTTGCTCGCCCAGTGGGTGGGCATGGGTTTGGAAAGAAACACGTCCAGCGCCTTGTGTCGGAACTCACGAATCCAGTCGGGTTCCTGTTTGACCTCCGCGATGTAATCCACCGTCGCATGGGAGAGCCCCGTGCCGGCATCGAAGGTGTGTTGTTCGGGGTAGGAAAAATCGCCCCGGGTGCGGTCGACGTCGATCTGAGAGATGACTTCTGTAGACATAAAATTTGTTTAGATTTGAGCGAAGCGGGGCGTTGAAACTCTGTTCAGTGAACTGGAGTCTGGTGTTCCCAGAGGCATTGCCTGGACAGCTGCGAATTAGACTGCTGCGAGTTCTTCCGAGTGAACGTCTTCTGTGAGGGCGTCCTTGATCCAGTCGTAGCCCTTGGATTCCAGCTCGTAGGCCAGTTCCGGCCCGGCCGAACGCACAATGCGCCCGCCCACTAGAACGTGCACGACGTCCGGCGTGATGTAGTCGAGCAGACGCTGGTAATGTGTGATGACCAGCATTCCGACACTTGGACTCCGCAGAGCGTTGACCCCAGCGGCGACGATTTTGAGCGCGTCGATGTCCAAGCCGGAGTCGGTCTCGTCCAAAATCGCGTAGGCTGGTTTCAACATGGCCATTTGGAGCACTTCGTTGCGCTTTTTTTCGCCGCCGGAAAACCCTTCGTTGACCGAGCGGGAAGTGAAGGTGCGGGGGATTTCCAGCTTGTCCATTTCCTTGTAAAGATCTCCGTAGTAATCTACGGCATCGAGCTCTTCTCCGTCTTTGAGCCGGGCCTGCAACGCGGCGCGGATGAAGTTTGCGTTGCTTACGCCGGGAATTTCCACCGGATATTGGAAGGCGAGGAACAGCCCTGCGCGCGCCCGGGCGTCAGGTTCCATAGCGAGTACGTTGACGCCATCGAGTAAAACTTCGCCGCTTGTCACTTCATAATCCGGGTGCCCGGAGATGACTTTGGAGAGGGTGCTTTTTCCCGAACCATTGGGCCCCATGATTGCATGGACGCTGCCTTTTTGGATTTCGAGGTTTAAACCGCGCAAAATTTCCTGACCGCCGCTGACTCGGGCGTGAAGATTGTGGATAACTAGACTCATAAAAGGGGTAAAAAAGTGAAGGGAAGGGAGTTTGAAAAAGGACGGAGTGGCTTCTGGAGTGTCACGTGCTTCTTACGCGCTTTGCGCGGATGCACATTTTACGCAAAGGCCGCGGAAGGAGACTTCTTGTTCGGTGATCGTGATGCCGGCGGGTAGATTCCAGATTTGCTCCGGCGGCGTATGGGTGTGGAGGGGAATGTCGGTGACCGAGGCACATTGGGAGCAGAACAAATGTGCGTGCTCTTGAAGGTTGGCGCAGAAACGGGAGGGTTCGCGCTCGTGGTTGACTGCGCGCACGAGGCCGCTGTCTGTGAGGGTTTCGAGGCAGTTGTAAACCGTTGCAAGCGAGATGGTTGGCATGCGGCTTTTGACTCGCATAAACACCTCCACTGCGCTGGGATGATCGGCCTTGGCCATGAGTGCCTCGAAAACAGCCTTGCGCTGTTCGGTCTGGCGCAGGCCCTTTTTGAGGGGTTGGGGTTCCAGCGCAAACGGAGCATGCGAGGCCTGAGTAACATGCGAGGCATGGGCAACATGCGAGGCATGGGGGGTGCCAGAGGGCGACAGAGGGAGGTCGGTGGCGGGGTTTTGGAGAGACATGACAGGGGAAAGATACGCGACGGGAATCCCTTATCAAGAATTATTCTAATTAACAGAGGTCTCTTCCCCACCTCTGGTTCTCCTCCTCCCTCACTGTCTTATTCCTAAGGTTGTTGCCCAAACCGCGTCTTTTCATTGCCACGTTTTCCAGATTTGCTCTCCGAGTCCCTCTTCCCATGAACCTTTGTAAATTCCGGTCCTTTTCCTCCGTCGCTGTCTGCCTCGCGTTAGCCCAGTTGAGTCAGATTTTCCCCTTGGACAGTTCCACTGCGCACGCTCAGAACGCTGCCCCAAAGGTCGTTGAGCGCAAAAAGTGGGACATGGATTACGGCCCATTTTTAAACCTATCGATTCAAATGCCGGGCGAAAACCCGGGCCCAACTGCCAAGGGACTGGCGATTCGTGTTGGAGCGCAAATGGAAGGGACTGTGGCGTACGACACCGATTTACTGCGGTGCACGGGCGGGTGGACGGGCGGATTTGTGGACTTTAAAGGGGTGGCCTTCAGCGGGTCTCATGGTGGGAATCCAGGCCCTGTGGGAAGCGTAATGTTCCGCACCGCAGCGGCTCCCGGGTGGAGCAAGGCGGGCAGTTTTGTGGATCCGCGCCCGCTACCCAAGGGGTTTGGCGCCGGAACCGTACCTTACGGCCCGTTGCCGGAAGAATGGGCGAAGTATCGAGGGCTTTACCGGCACGGAGAAAAGGTGGTGGTGTCCTACAGCGTTGGCGGGGCGGGGATTCTGGAGAGTCCAGGGTTGGAGGGGAGTGTATTAACCCGCTCGTTTGAGGTGCAGAGCGCAGGGGCACCTTCGGCGTTGTTAGTTGCGGAAGTCCTTGAAGGCGGAAAGCTTGAGGAGCGTGGCGGATGTTTGGTATTGGCGGACGATTCGGCCAAGCCGGAGTCGCGTCTGGTGGTGCGCGCGGTTGGTTTGCCCAAAGGGGCGCGGTGGGCGTGGGCGGCGCCGGGGCGGGTGGTGCTGGAACTGCCTGATTTTAAGGCGGGCGGGTTGTTCAAGCTCGGTTTTTGGAAGGGTAACGAGGCGAGTGTGGAGCAGGGGATCAGCGCATTAAATGCGGTTGCACCAGCAGTTTCGCTGTTGCCTTGGATTAAGGCGGGCCCGGCGCTTTGGCCTCAAATTGTCTCGGTCAAGGGCAGCGTGGGGACCGAGGATGGGACGTTCCAGCTCGATACTATCGCGTTGCCGATGGACAACCCCTGGCACTCTTGGTTGCGTTTGGGCGGGTTGGACTTGTTCTCCGACGGGCGCGTCGCTTTTTCCACCCTCACCGGCGACGTTTGGGTGGGGTCGGGCATTGATTCTGGGCTACAAAACATTCGTTGGAAACGGTTTGCCGCAGGACTGCACCAGTCCTTGGGGCTTAAAATTGTTGATGACGTTATCTATGTGACCTGCCGGGACGGTATTTATCGTTTGATTGATTCTAATGGGGATGGAGAAGCTGATTTTTATGAATGTTTTAATAATCGGGTCAATGTGACACCGAACTTTCATGAATTCATGTTTGACTTGCAGACTGACTCGCAAGGGAATTTTTATTTTGAAAAGGGCGGCCCAGTCAAAGGCGGCGGGCGCGGTTGGGATCCCATTGGCGAACATAATGGAACCATGATGCGCGTCTCCAAGGACGGCTCCAAATTCGAGGTGTTTGCCACGGGGTTGCGCGCTCCAAACGGCATGAGCGTTGGCCCAGGAGATGTCGTCACTACCGGAGACAATGAGGGTACTTGGGTGCCAATGTGCTATCTTCACATTGTGAAAAAGGGCTCCTTCCTCAGCGTTCCTGATCTTTCCCACAAGGATCCGCTGCCCACGGCATATGAGCCGCATGTGTGCTTTTTCCCCAAGTGGATCGACAACTCTTCTGGTGGCCAGGTCTGGGTGACCAGTCCGAAGTGGGGCCCGCTGCAAGGGCGTTTGCTGCACTTGAGTTATGGTCAGTCCTCGCTTTACGAGGTTCTCATGGAAGACGTCGGTGGCGTGGTGCAGGGCGGGGTTACCAAGGTTCCTCTGAAGTTCGCCTCCGGTATCATGCGTGCCAGGTTTTCGCAAGCAGACGGCCAGTTGTATATTGGCGGTCAGCGCGGCTGGCAGACCAACGGTGCGGAGGACGGCGCCATTCAGCGCGTTCGCTACACAGGCAAGCCACATAACGCTCCCAACGGACTTCGGGTCACGGATCGGGGCATGCACCTCTCGTTTGATGTTCCCCTTGATCCTGCCACGGCGGGTAATCCTGATAACTATAGCATTGAACAATACAATTACCGTTGGACCTCCAACTACGGTTCAAAAGATTACAAAGCAAGTGATCCTTCTGCTCTGGGGCATGATATTATTAAAATCTCCGGAGTGATAATGGCTCCGGATCACAAATCTGTTTTTCTGCAGATCGCAGATTTGAAGCCTGTGATGCAAAGTGAAATCACCATGCGCATTAAATCCGCTGATGGTGCAGCGTTGCCCGAGAAGTTGCTGCATACCATTAACGTGGTGGCGCATGAAACCGGACCGCAGCCGGCGGGGAAGCTGGTGAAGTCCGGCGGGTCGGCCCTCAAGACTGCTGGGAGCGGCGTGGCGGTGACATTAAAGGCGGGTGGATTGAGCGATGTGCGGCGTGATCGGCTTATTGCTTTGCATGTGCCAGAGGGCGGTGCGGTTTCGCCCTTTATACCCAAGGGAGCGTTTGAGGCGCAGTGGGATACGGTGTTGAGCGTGCCATTGAGCAAGCGGGTCACGCTATTGGCTGAGGGCAGCGGTTCACTTGCTGTGAGGGTTAACGGGAAGGTTGTTTTTGAGGGGGTGTTGAGTGAAGCGGGCAAGCGTCTGGGAGGGGCCGTTGAATTGTTCAAGGGCGGTAATGCGTTGGAAGTGAATTATCATAGTCCGGCGACCGGAGCGGCGACGTTGCGCGTGTTGTGGGCCGCGGATGATTTTGCGGCCGAGCCATTGGAGCCCACCGCGTTGCTGCTGCCGGCTGATAAAGCCGAGTCTGTAAACGCAGGGATGCGGGTGCGCGACGGTCGGTTGCTGTTTGCCGAGGCGAATTGCGTTGCCTGTCATGACGGTGCCGGAGTCCTCGCTCCCAAAGGTCAGGCCGCTGAAGCAATGCCTGAAATGAGTCGTGGAGCGCCGCTGCTCGTGGAATTGGGAGCCCGTTTCAATCAGGATTGGCTGGCGCAATGGATCCGCGACCCGCATCAGTTTCGGCCGGGCTCGATGATGCCGGCTGTTCTACACGGTGCGGAGGCTGGTCAGCAGGCGGCGGATATCGCGGCGTTTTTGGCCGGCGTACCAGCCGCGCCGCTGCCCGCCGCAGAGGGGGATTCCGTTGCTGGCGGAAAGCTTTTTGGCAATCTCGGCTGCATTGGCTGCCACAGCACGCCTCAATCCAAGGTTGGCAACGACTTTAACCGTGTCCCGCTGCATCATGTGAGTGCGAAGTGGAAGTCTGCCGCGTTGCATGGATATCTGCTGGATCCGCTGCAATATCATTCCGGAAGCCGCATGCCCAAGACGCCGCTTTCCGCTAAAGAGGCGGCGGATTTAACCGCGTTTTTGCTGACGTTCCCCAAGGAGACTCCGGCGCCATTACCGGCGGGCGACATCGCTCGTGGAGCGCAAGCTTACGCGACGTCGGGCTGCATTCAGTGCCACGCGGGTGCGCCTGGGGGCGGTGCGCCGGCGTTGGCTTCGACAATGGCTGGTGGCTGGAATTCAGGATGTCTTGCGGAGAGCGCTCAAAAGCGGGGCAAGGCACCTGAGTATCGTTTCAACGGAGAACAACGTGCTTCGCTTAGAGCCTTTGCGAAGGCGGGTGTGCGCTCGGTGGAGCAAGACTCCGCGCTGGAATTTACCCAGCGCGCGGTGCAGGATTTGCGTTGTGTGGCCTGTCATCAGTTGGACGCACGTCAGAGCGTATGGTCCTCGGTGACGGAGGAGGCGAACAATCTCGGTGCGCTTAAAGGCGGCCCCACGGCAGCCAATCCGCACGGTCCCCGGTTCACTACGAGCATTCCGCAACTGACCTGGCTGGGAGAAAAGCTGCAGCCCGCATGGAGCACAAAGATGCTCGCAGGCCTGCAGCTCGAAAAGACGCGGCCGTATTTGTTCGCCCGGATGCCCGCCTTTTCGGCGAGCGCCGAGCGTTTGGCGGTGGGGTTGTCACATTGGCACGGGTATGCGGAAAAGGCGTCGCCTTTGGCGGGAACGGCGGGGGTGGAGTTGGCGACGGTTGGTGGGAAGCTGTTGGGGGATCAGGGCGGGTTTGCGTGCACCGTTTGCCACGATGTGGGCAAGCAGGTGGCCACTGCACCCTTTGAAGCCCCGGCGGTAAACCTCGCTTGGGCAGGACAGCGCCTGCGCCTTTCCTACTACCAACGCTGGCTCTCCAACCCTCAGCGCATGGACGCCGAAACCAAGATGCCGCGTTATTCCGACATGAAGGAGCGCACCCAGTTAAAGGGAATGCTCGAGGGGGACGGTCGCCGGCAGTTTGATGCGATCCGGCAGTACCTGCTGACGCTTTCGGAGTAGAGCGCGGTGCTTTCGGTTGGCAAAAAAATCGGGCTGGGCAGTAGTCGGCCCAAATAGAAGAAGCGTCCAAGCAGACGCGTTTTAATCACTTTACCGTGATGGGCAGGGTGCCAGAAAGGCCGCTTTGACCGGTGAGTCCTACTTCTAGGTTGTAGGATTTTCCGGCGATAAGACCCTGAGTTGGAATAGAAAGGGTGTATTCCAAGCGTTCGCCTGGATTGATTGTTACCATTGCGCTCTCTGGCGCAAACGTCTTCCCTTCGGAGGCGCGGGCCGTGATTTTCCCGGCAGTATCGCGCACGACAGCGTCCGCGCGCTGAGAGGTGTGGAATTCGAGCAATTGGGTTTGCTTGCCGTTATTGTGAAGTTTGACAACGACTTGGAGGGTCTGAGATTTTGAGGGAGTGACAGGGTTGGGCGTGCAAACCACGTCTAACAAAAGTGGCACCTTTGGTTTGGAATGCTGAGTGAAGATGCCGGTGAGGGCCTTAGTAGTGGACTTGAGTGCGGAGGTTGTGGGATCCGCTACAGCGTGCCAACCGCTCTTGACTGAGGACCAAACGCCGCTGGAGGGTTTTGCCGGAGCGGCATCTTCGGCGCAAAGAGGGAGGGAGAGCGCGGCAAAAGCGACCAAGAGGGGCAGGATGACTTTCATAATGTAACTGATTGTAGGAAGGCGGATGTCGATTTGCAAACATCGCCGGAAGCGGGCACATTTGTAGAATATGTCTCTTGCCGCGCGAATTTTAAGTGCCGTTTGCCTTTTGCTCTGCGTTGCTCCGGAAGCCAACGCGTTCAGCCGCAGACAAAAATGCACTTTACGCTGTCACATGGAAGTGGATACCCAACAGTCGGATCCATTTGCGATTCCGGTGCGTCTAATGGATCCGCCCAAGCAAATCTTTGTTGAAAGAGCTCCCAGTTTGAGTGAGCGGCAGATTAAAGCCGTTGAGATTTATCCTGCTGGGAACGGTTCGTGGGGGGCGATTTTCTTGTTAGACAACTCCGGTCGTATAACGCTCAGCAACTTGAGCAACTCCAACAGGGGACGTACGATGGTGATCTTTGTTGGGACAGAAAAGGCGTCAAGGCAGGTCATAGATCTCGAGGTTGATGCGCCAGTTTCCGACGGGTTGCTCCCGATCCCCCGAGGGCTGACTTACGCCGAGGCCATTGCGTTGAAAAAATGCTTCCCGCCCTTACATCCTGAGCGTCGACGCCGGTGAATTTCTTCGATCTTCTAGGCATTGTCGCCCCAGTTTTTCTGGTGGCGGGTATCGGTTTCGGGCTGCGCCGCATCCGCTGGATGGCTCCTGAGGCTGACGCGTCTGTGCTCAAGCTCGGGGTCAATGTGATGTTTCCCGCGCTCATCCTCGATACCATTCTGGGGAACCCGTTGCTCGCGCATCCCAGTGCGTTATGGTTTCCCCCGCTGCTGGCGTTTTTGGTGATTGCGCTGAGCATGCTTTTGGTAGCTTTGTTGTTGCTGCCCTTAAAGTTGCCGAGGGCAACGGTGGGTGCTGCGGTGGTTACTGCCGGGGTGCAGAACTTCGGGTACATGGTCATTCCTCTGGTGGAGGTTTTGTTTGATCGGGAGACATTGGGACTGCTATTTGTCCATAATCTTGGGGTGGAAACTGCCATGTGGAGCATCGGCGTCTGGGTGCTCACCCGGGGCGGTGGGGGGACGTTTTGGAAGCACTTGTTGAGCGGTCCGCCGTTTGCGATTTTGTGTGCTTTGTTGCTCAACCTTCTTCATGCCCACGAGTGGCTGCCCTTGTTTGTACGCAAGGCATTGCACATGTTGGGACAGGCGTCCATTCCCTTGGCGCTGTTGCTCACGGGGGCGACCATTTACGATCAGGTGCGGGACCGCCAGGAGGGGCGTTCGCATTACGGGGCGCTCACACTGGCTCTATTGGCCCGTGTTGCGCTGTTGCCGTTACTCATTCTTGCCATTGCTCGCTGGGTGCCCATGGAAGAGTCTTTGCGTAAAATTTTGGTGCTACAGGCCGCAATGCCAGCGGCCATTATGCCGGTGGTGATCTGTCGTCTTTTTCATGCCGACAGTCGCATGAGCGTTCAAATTATTTTGGCCAGCACTGCCATTAGTTTGCTGACTATTCCGTTGTGGATTAAGGCGGGGCTTTGGTGGATAGCGTTGTGAGTGAAGCTGTTTTTGCTCACACAATTTTTCCGGGATTTAAATCCTGGTGTAACGTTGGCCCGGCAGCGGTTTGACTCGTTGCTTGAGTTCAAGGGAAAGCACTCCAGCACAAACTTTTGCGGCGGCCAATCCAGTCTGCTCGACCAAGTCGTCCACCGTCTGTTCGGTACTTAATGCGTGCAGCAGCACTCGCTCGTCGTCGGAAAGGTTCGAGTTCTCCGTTCGGGTCGGGCTGTGGAAAAGCTGCTGCATTTCCTCTAAAATATCCTCCGCACAGGTCACCAGTTTGGCGCCTTGTTGGATAAGGCGGTTAGAGCCTGCGGAGCCATCTACGTTAATGGGACCGGGCACCGCGTACACTTGCCGGCCGCTTTCCAGTGCCAGATTGGCGGTGATTAACGCCCCGCTTTTTGGGCCGGCTTCCACCACGAGCAGCTCCGAGCTCCAGCCCGCCACTATACGGTTGCGATACGGAAAAGTCTGCGGGTTGGGCGGTGAGGCAAACGGGAACTCGCTCAGGATCGCGCCGTGATCC
This sequence comes from Opitutus sp. GAS368, assembly GCA_943329925.2. Taxonomy (GTDB): domain Bacteria; phylum Verrucomicrobiota; class Verrucomicrobiia; order Chthoniobacterales; family Chthoniobacteraceae; genus Chth-196. The sequence goes on along the minus strand of CALQFT020000004.1, from coordinate 22,680 downwards.
ACGATGCGTTCCGCGAGGGCTTTATTTTCAGGAGGATACAATTGGCCTAAACCCGAGCCGATTACGGCTATCGTGCGTCCTTTGGCGGCGAGGGCACCTTGATGCGCGGCGGTATCTATCCCTCGTGCGAGGCCGGAGACTATGGTTAGGCCCGCCGTGGCGAGTTTGTAACTGAATTGGCGGGCACATTCCAAGCCGTAGAAAGTCGTATGCCGCGACCCTACGATTCCAATGGCGTGACGGTCGGCATCTTTGAGTTCCCCGAGCACTTCGAGGAGAATGGGTGCGTTAGGGATTTGTTTTAACGCAATAGGATACAATGGATTGTCGTGTGTGAGCAGCCAGCCGTTGAGTGCTTCTAAGCGCGACCACTCGCGCAGGGCTTCACCGTTGTGCGCGGCGGAGTGGATCGCCTGAGCCAACTCGCGGGAGATCCCCTGCAGTCGTCCTATTTCGGCGATGGGCGCCTGTAGCACCTCAGCAGCAGAGCCAAAGCGGCTCAACAGGCGTCGGATGCGAATGGGGCCGAGGTTGGAGACCAAGTGGAGCGAAAGGAGATCGAGATCGTCTTGCATCTCCTCTCGCATCGGATCACCAGGGTGAGGGTGGTCCGTAAAAGTCGGGGCACGGGCCGATAAAAGAGGAGTCCCAAGGTGGGGGCGTTGATCTTGGTTTTGTAAGATCTTCTAAAAAAGTGAGTTCGCCGCGGTACCCCCCGAGCTCGCCGAGCAATGCATCGCATCGCAGCCACCATTTTTCCAAGGCGGGCACTGAGCGTGGAGTTTCAGCGGTACCGGGAAACACGAGGTAAGTGATTTTCAAGTCGCTCTCAGCACGGGCGTTGGAGGAGGCGCGCGGGTTCATTTCGCGGCACAAACGCAGAGAGGCTTCGCCCATTTTGTAACTCGGGCCGGCGTCCCCGATAATACTGGGCCAGAGTTGGTTGCCTCGAATGATTACGCAGAAGTCGCCAATCCTCGCTGCCGGCTGCCCTTCCTTGCGCGCCACCATGGGAAGCGGCAACACCACGTACGGATCTATATTTCCCACTAGAAAACTCTGCTTTTTCAAATCCACAATTTGCTGCTTCAAATTGATCTTGAGCTCCTGCAACTCCTTCAAACGGGGCGCCGCAAGGTTGGGCAGGCCAAGATCCTTGTCCGTATCTTTGAGCCTCTTTTCCCAAACTGCGAGGAAGGGGTTGGGCCTTTGCGTGCGTTTGGGCCATCGGTAACTGGTGAATGGCTGGAAGGTGGAGCTGATGGAGTCCAACGTGCTGACGCGGTCGCCGTCGGAGCCGTCGGTATCGACGTCCATATCGGACTGAAGCAGCAGCGCCTTGCGGTGCGTCACGGGGGATTCCACTTCGAGTATGGTTTCGATGTCGAAAAAGTTGTGTCGAGAAAGCAGGGCGTCTAGGTGGCTTAGATTGGTTTGGAGACTCGCAACTTTTCGGTCGTACAGCTCCTCGTATAACGGCGAGACTTTTGCACCTTGCAGTAAAAGCTCCAAATCAGGCAGTACACGGCTCAGTTCAGGATTGAGTTTTTGCAATTCCTCGACGCTTTGGTGCGGTTTTGGAACTCGAACGCGCAGTTGCAGATCCAGCTCGTAGCTGGAAGGGTCCTGACGTTCCGTTGTGGCCGTTCCTCCGAACTCGGCGCTGAAAGTGGTTTTAACCTGAACCCCGTTAAATAGGCGCGCCGTGTCGATTTTTTTGTAGGGGATGGTCAGCAAGGGCAGCGGCGGGGCGGGCGCCGGCTCCGGAGGAGAGGGCGTTTCGGGAACCTGCGGCGTGGTTTCCGTCGCGCCGGTGGGTTCCCCTGTGGGGGATTTTTTACATCCAGACCACAGCATCGGCGCCAGGCAAATGAGGAGCATCAGCCCCCGCGCAAGCCTGTCGCACACCGGCCGGGCGAGGTCGGTGTGAAGAGTCGGGGCGGGGTGGGTTTGCATGGGCAGACGTGAAATTCGGCGCCGTCTTTAACCTCGAACAAGTGCCACCACGGCAAGAACGATGCCTACGATGCTTAGCACGATCATCGGCACTGCGGGCATGAACGCACCCTTCTTCAAATACGCAGGAAGAAACCGCCCCAATAGCAGCGCGGACACTACGATGCCAAAAATGCAGCCGCCTTTTGCGTTGGAGGGCATCCACAATCCGGCGCCTGCGAGTAATAATCCAGAGATTACTCCCGCGATGAGCGAAGGTTTGCTACTGGCCTTCACGAATCCCATCACGCCACCGGCAGCGGTGAGTGCGGCGAATACAAAGTAATACAGACGAGCGATGTTTAACATGACTCTCATCTTAAATCAGAACTTCACCTTTTCGGAAATGGTTCTGTATGTCGGCAACCGGTGAAATTCCAGGCGAGGATCGCTGTGTCCCGTATATCTCTCCCAGATATTTCATTGAATTCACAGGTGCGTGTTACTCTTTTGGAGGAAGTTATTCGGATGGGCTCCCTCGGCAATGGCTGTTTGGTTTGAATGAACTCTTCCCCTCAGGCTCCCGTTGCACGGGGCGTGGGAAAGCGGCACAATTCACATAGATGCCTCCTCTCGAATTACAGTCGACTGAGTTTGCCCTTCAAGCACAGGGCGGTCGGTTTGTGCGTGTTATTCTGGATGATTCGGGCAGTCGAGTTTTTGACTACGCGGTGCCTGAGGGCGTGAACGTGGTTCGCGGGTGCCGTGTGAGGGTGCCTGTGCGCCTTCGTACGGTGCTTGGGACGGTGTTGGAGGTGACCACTTCGACGGAGGCGAGCGGGGTGCGGTTTGTGTCAGAAGTGCTTAAAAGCGATGCGGGTGTTAATCCGGCGTTGTTGGAACTGGCGGTGTGGATGGCTGATTACTATGCGTGCCCACTGGAAAATGCGCTGAGGGCGGTGTTGCCGCAGGTTATTCGCAAATTAGAAATGACCCATCAGGAGCGGCAGGCGGTGAGGCTTCTAGAAATGCCAGCAGAGGAAGTTCTTGCTGGGCTCGAGAAGCGTGCGCCATTGCAGTTGGCTGCGTTGCGGGCGCTTCAGGCAGAGCCCGGAGCGATGTCGGTGGCCGAGCTTTCCAAGCGCACCGACGCCTCCCACGCGGTGGTGCGTGCGCTGGAAAAGAAGGGTTGGGTGGTCGTGGAAAGTCAGCGTGTGGATCGTGATCCAACTCGGCACGAACAGTTTATAGAAGCGCCGCCTCTGGTTCTCAATGCCGAGCAGGAGGTGGCCTTCCATAAAGTCTGCGCGGCCCTGGTTCCCTGTGCGCCGGATGCACCTGCGCCCAAGCCGTTTCTGCTTCATGGGGTAACGGGCAGCGGGAAGACAGAAATTTATCTGCAAGCCATTCAACGTGTTCTGGAGCAGGGGCGGTGCGCAATCATGTTGGTGCCCGAGATTTCCCTTACACCCCAGACGGTGGAACGTTTTAAGAGCCGTTTTGCTGCGACCCAACATGAGGTAGCCGTGCTTCACAGTCATCTTTCCGAGGGTGAGCGGCATGATGAATGGCACCGAATTCGTAGCGGTAAGGCGCGCATCGTCATTGGAGCAAGGAGTGCGGTGTTTGCGCCGGTGGAAAAGCTGGGCTTGATCGTGGTGGATGAAGAGCACGAGCCCTCCTACAAACAAGAGGAATCGCCTCGTTATCACGGTCGGGATATTGCTGTACTGCGGGGCTTTATGGAGCGCTGCGCGGTGCTGCTTGGGTCCGCAACTCCTTCTCTGGAGAGCTATCACAACGTGAAGCTCGGCAAGTACGATCTGCTGAGCATCAAGACCAGGGTGGATGATAAAAAACTGCCTTATATTCGCATCATCGATATGCGGATGGAGTCCAAGAAGCAGAGCGCGATTATTTCCTCAAAACTTCTCACTGCCCTTGAACAGCGCATTGAGCGCAGGGAGCAGAGTATCCTCTTTTTAAACCGGCGCGGTTTCTCGACCTCGATGCTTTGCGAGAAGTGCGGCAATGTGTGTCAGTGCCCTAATTGCTCTGTCTCGCTCACTTTTCACAAGGCTGCAAATCGTTTAGTGTGTCATACTTGCGGCTATATTGCGTTGGCACCTACGAAGTGCCCGGAGTGCAAAGACCCTGGAATTCGCCAGCAGGGGACGGGTACCGAACGGGTGGAGGACGTGGTGCAAAAGCTCTTTCCCAAAGCGGTGGTGCGCCGCTTGGATGCGGATGTTTTGAAACGTAAGGCAGCCTTTCGCGAGACACTCGCGGAGTTCCGTGTCGGGAAAATAGACATTTTGGTTGGGACGCAGATGATTGCCAAGGGTCTCCATTTTCCAAATGTTACGCTGGTGGGCATTATCAATGCAGACCTTGGACTCCACCTGCCGGACTTCCGGGCGGGTGAGCGAACCTTTCAATTGCTCACGCAGGTGGCGGGACGTGCCGGGCGCGGAGATGTTGAAGGCGAAGTGTTTGTGCAGAGTTTCACTCCCTTCAGTCCTGCCATCCAGTTTTCAAGACACCATGACTTTGAGGGTTTTTGGGATCAGGAAATTGAATTTCGGCGGCAGTGGAGTTACCCGCCATTCACCCACCTTGTTCTGCTTTCCATTCGCTCTCCGCACCAAGGCCGTGCGGAGCTCTCCGCCCAAACCCTAGCGAGGAGGATCGCCGAGGACGCCCCGCAGGGACTCATTTTAAGTGAGGCCACGCCGGCGCCTCTGGAGAAATCGCACGGTCAATTCCGGTTTCATCTGATGCTGCGCACTAAGTCTGTCCAGCGCCTGAGTAGACATTTGCGCTCCATTTTGGACAAACTTCCGTTCCCAGAAGATGTCATCGTAACGGTGGACGTGGACGCATATCAGCTGATGTAGGGCCGCTGCGGAACCGAGCTCTTTTTCCAGAAACGTTACTTTGTCGAGATGGGTTTGCCTGCTTCAATCCAGCCGTTGAGTCCTTTGTTGAGGTGGTAGATTTCGGTGAAAGAAGTATTGGAGAGTGCTTCCAATGCTCGGGAGCTCCGGCCGCCGGCCGCGCAGTGGAGCAGGATCGACTTGCCTTCGAAGTTCTTCATTCGTTCCAAAAATTTAGGGGAGTTAAAGTTAACGTTTATTGCCCCGGCAATATGGCCTTCGGCGAACTCCTCTTGGGTGCGTACATCAATGACGAGTAACTGCTTCTGAGAATGGAGAAGGGCTTCCGCCTCGGCGGGTGTGACGTTTGTAGGTGAAGGCATTTTAACTGAGGGTTTTGAAGGCGCATCTGCCGCCGTAGTTGGGGCGGCTGCCAGCGCTGGCACGGTTGTCAGGAGTGGAAGCTCATAAGCGGCCAAAAGGCCGATGGTGACGCACAACAAAAGACGATTGTTTTGGAAGGAAAAGAGCATGGTTTTGAATCAGTGAAATCTGTCGGGACGACACCAAGGTTCTGGAGCTAATATTCCTGAGTCTCTGAAAAGGATAAATACAAGTAAAGAAGACGGGTTGCGGCGCTGGACTAATTCAACTAAGTAGTTGATTGGTTTTCTTATTCCTATGCGGCCAAACTATTCCGTAATCCTAACAAGTTGCCTGGTGATGGCTGCTGCTCCTTTGCACGCCCAATCCGGTAGCTCCACAAATTCCGCAAGCGACGGCTCAGAGATGTTTTTGAATGCCTACAGCAGCTTTCAGAAAGCCGAGTCTTTGGAAAAACGAGGGGACGGCAGCGCTGCTCTGAACTTGTATCAAGAAGTCTCCAAGGCACTTGGGCTAATCAGTGCGCAGTATCCGAGCTGGAGTCCTCAGGTCGTGAAGTACCGCTCTCAATTAACGGTGCAAGCCATTCAAAGGCTTCAAAACGCCCGACAACAGTCTGCCGCGGCCTCGGTTTCCCGGCCCCGCCCCTCACCGACAATAGAGTCTTCTTCAGCAATCCCACAATTGCCAGAGCGAGATGGGGTTCCTGTGGCGCCAACGGATCCTTTCGCTGAGATTCAAGGGCGACTGAGCTTGCTTCAAAACCAATTGCAGGATGCCTTGGAGGACTCCAGACGTTTGCGTAAGGAAAAAGCTGCGCTGTTGAAAAACCTCGAAGAGACTGCGGATACAGCATCCAAGGCGTTAGAGGACAACATGAAAGCGCGCTCCAAGGCAGAGGAGATGGCCAAGATTTTGGAGCAGCGGGCAGACGTGGCCGAAAAAGCGTTGCTGAGCGCTCGCGAGGACAAGAGTAAATCTGGAACGGAACTTGCTTCTTTGGAACGGGATAGGGATCAGCTTAAGCAGCAGAGGAGGGAGTTGCAGGCCGAACAAGACGCCGCTGAGGAAGTGCGCCGTCGTTTGGAGGCTCGTTTGGCGCAGACGCAGTCGCGTGAGGTTGCTGCCACTACCGAGCGGGACAGCGCAGTGGAGCAGGCCGGTCAGTCGCGCAAACAGTTGGAGCAAATGCAGGGTGAGTTGGCGCGGATTGTGAAGGCAAAAAATGCATTTCAGGAACAGCTAGAAAAGGCTGCAAACGAGAGGGATACTGCCAGGGGAGCGGTCCTCGTGGCCGAGCGTGAACGCGATAATTTTAAAGCGAGTGCTGATCGCGCCATTAAGGAAGGTGAAGCGGCAAAAGCTGCGCTGGCTAAGATGACTCGCGAGCGTGACGACGCTTTGGCCGTTGCGACGAAGTTGAAGGATGCGCGCAACCTTGTCGAAAAGCTGGAGGCTGAAAACGCGGAGGCGGCAACAAAATTGGCTAAGGTTCAGAAGCAGATGGAAGCCCAGCGCACAGAGGGGTCTCTGACTCCGCAGGGCAATAAGGCCATGAGTGAAGAGGTGGATGGCATTCGAGCCCAGCTTGTGGATGCAATGAAGCGCGCGGGTATTGCTGAGAAATCAGTAGCCGACCTTGAGGGTAAATTAAATACTGCAGTTCAACAAGTTGCGGCGATAAAAGGTGAGGCGAATCAGGCCGTTGCGGACAGGGAAAAAGAGCACGAAGAGCGCAATTTACTGCAAGGTATTTTGAACCGTTCGCTTCAGGAGCAGTCGCGCAGGGACAAGACGCGGAAAGATTTGGTGGCTGAAGTGTCACGCTTGAAAGTGAGTTCTGATGCTTTAATCAAACAGATCGGACTCCTGGGCGAACCAGTGCTGCAGCTAAGCGAGAAGGAGCAGGCTCTCTTCAAACAACCGCTGGTTGAAATCAGCGACGAGGGGATTTCGATTTCCGCAATCAAGACAACATCCAAGGCCGCCGCTGCTAATTCCTCCGCTCAGGATTCTCCAAAACCCGCATCCGCACCGCAAGGTCCTGATGGCAAAGCCGCCAGCACAACGCAGACCGCCCGCGTTGAACCCTCTGCATCGCCTTCTGCTGGTGCCAGCGCCGCAAAATCAGCAGGCCGGGCGGGGCCCCTTTCTGACGATGTGCGAGTGAAGATCTCAGAGGCGAAGGATCGTTTTGATCGCAATGATTTCGTTGTGGCCGAAAAGCTGTACAAAGAAGTGCTGGAGTCCTCTCCTGGTAACGCTTTTGTTCTGTCAAACTTAGGGGTCACCCAGTTCCGTGCAAAGCGCTACCCGGAAGCTGAGGTAAGTTTGCGCAAGGCTTTGGAGCTCTCACCCGAAGACGCTTTTTCGCGGTCCACACTCGGTATTGTCTATTATACTCAGGGTAAACTAGATAAAGCGGTGGACGAGCTGACTCAGTCCGTTGCGATTAATCCCTCCAATGCTATCGCGCACAATTATTTGGGAATTGCCGCAAGCCGCAAAGGTTGGCAGGAAAACGCCCGCAAGGAGCTTGAGGCGGCCGCTGAGCTCGATCCCAGCTATGCGGATGCGTATTTCAATCTAGCCGTGGTATGCGCCTCGCAAAAGCCGCCAGACAAGGATGCTGCGCGCAATGCGTACCACAAAGCCACGGCCCTTGGTGCGGCTCCAGACGCGCGTTTGGAGGAGTTGATCCGCTGAGGATTGGGAGTAGTAGTAGTCCGCTTTGATCTAGCGGCTTTGCCGCATCTCTTATCGGTGTCGAACCCTAGATGAAGGCTAAAATGCTGCCGAAATCATCTTTGTTGAAGCGTCCCCATGTAGTCGCAAATTTCGCGATTACTTGGGACGGCAGGATCTCCACAGCAGGCAGGACTCCCTCTAATTTTTCCTCGGCTGCGGACAAACGGCGTTTGTTGGAGATTCGTGCGGAGGGGGATGCTGTGGTGGCTGGTTGGGAGACTGTGCGTGCAGACACCATGACGATGGGGCTGCCAGACAGGGCGTTACGGGACTTGCGTGTAAGCAGGGGGCAGGCGGCTTATCCGCTGCGTGTGGTGCTCAGTGGTGGCGGGCAGGTTGACTCTGGATTGCGGCTGTTTGGGGAAACGGTTTCTCCGGTGCTGGTCTATTCGACTCAGCGGATGCCACTTGCGGTGAGGGAGGCGTTGGCGGGTCGGGCGGCGTTGCGTTATTGCGACGGGGAGAAGGTGGATGTGGCCTGGATGTTAGCGTCTTTGGGGCAGGAGTTTGGGGTGAAACGAGTGGTGCTTGAGGGCGGCGGGGCTTTGTTCGCGAGTTTTTTGAGGGAGCGTTGCGTGGATGAGGTATGTCTGACTTTGTGTCCTTTGATTTTCGGCGGTCGCGAAGGCATAACGTTGACTGGGAGTCTTGGGGAGTGGCTTCCGGGTTCTGTTGAGGGTTCTTTGGTGAGTGTGGAAGTGCTTGGGGGAGAGTGCTTCACTCGTTGGCGTTTACATTACAGAAATAAGATTGAGGAAACAGTTGACTCTCTTGGATGAGGATCATAGATTCACCACCCCTTTTTAGAGGAAGATTCATGGCAACGTTTTCAGCAAAAGATAATGAAGTGCAGCGCCGTTGGTGGGTAATTGATGCCGCCGACCAAGTGCTTGGTCGTGTGGCTGTCAAAGCCGCTAACTTGCTGCGTGGCAAGGAAAAGTCAATTTTCACACCTCACGTGGACACCGGCGATTTCGTCGTGGTGATCAACGCGGACAAGGTTCGTGTCACTGGCAAGAAGGAGAATGCAAAGACATATACGTCTTTCTCCGGATATGTTGGTGGTCATAAAAGCGAATCTTTCCGGCAACGTCGTGTGCGTCACCCAGAACTTCTGGTACAGGTGGCTGTGAAGGGAATGATCCCGCACAACCGCCTTGGCAGACAGATCATAACAAAGCTCAAGGTGTACAAGGGCTCCGAGCATCCGCATGCGGCACAGAATCCTGTGCCCGTGACCGAAATCCAGTAACCTAATAGGTATCCGAATATGTCGACAGAGGCTCCAGAATTTGTGGCGATAGGCCGCCGTAAAACGGCCGTGGCACGCATCCGTATGAATGCGGGTAGCGGCAAGATTGTGATCAACGGTCGTCCCTTGGACGAGTATTTCAAGACTCAGGCTTTGCAGAACACTGTGCTGGCCCCTTTTGAGATCGTTAAGCAAGTCAACCAGTTTGATTTGAAGGTGAACGCCGACGGCGGCGGTCTTCAAGGGCAGGCAGGCGCATTGCGTCTGGCCGTCTCTCGCGCTCTCATTGAGATCAACCCAGAATTGCGTGCAGTCCTTAAAGCTGAAGGCTTTCTGCGCCGTGATCCTCGCATGAAAGAACGTAAGAAGCCCGGTCAGCCTGGTGCCCGCAAGCGCTTCCAGTTCTCCAAGCGCTAACCGTTCCGGCGCTCCTCAGCGCCAAGGAAGTTTATCCTTTAAAGAAAGCCCGCTGTGCCAAGTCACTGCGGGCTTTTTTATTTTTGAGTCGGAGGCTGGTTTTGTGACGAAGTTGTCGCATCTTTAGCTTTCCGGTTATGGCTTTAAAACTTCCGCATGCTTTTTCGCTCAGGATTGCAATTCTAACCGCACTCCTTTCGTTCTCCTCAGCCCAAGGAGGTGCCCCATCCCAAATGTCTCACCCAATGCAACCACCTCTCGCCCGCAGAGATCCAAAGTTCATAAAGATTCACGGCTATGAGGTTGCTGATGATTATGCCTGGCTGCGTGATGATTCGCGAAAGAGCCGTCCTGTCTTGGGGTATCTTAAGGCGGAGAATGCCTACGCAGACTCCATGACGGAGTCGCTCCATGGGTTTAGGGAGAAGTTGTATCGAGAGTTGCTAGGACGGATCAAAGAAGATGACACGCAGGTGCCCGTAAGAAAAGACGGCTGGTGGTACTATTCGCGCACGGAGAAAGGCAAGCAGTACCCGATTCTCTGCCGCAAACACGAACGCCTCGAGGCTCCAGAGGAGGTGTTCCTCGATCAGAACGCGCTCGCAAAGGGGCGCGATTTTTTCGCTCTGGGTCAGTATGCGATCAGTCCGGATGGAAATCTTTTGGCGTATAGCACCGATGTTTTAGGTTATCGACAGTATATACTGCACGTCAAGGATTTGCGGACAGGAAAGGTTCTTGAAAAAGTCTCGGAAAGGGTGACTGCCGTCGTTTGGGCGATGGATAATCGCACCCTCTTTTACGTGCAAGAGGATGCCACTACAAAGCGAGCCTCCATTCTCTTTCGGCACGCGCTGGGATCGGCGATCCACGAGACGGTTTACACCGAAAGGGACGAACTTTACTCCTTGGATGTCGGCCGCACCCGCAGCGATGCCTTTATTTTCACGGTGTCAGAAAGCCGCACGACTAGCGAAGTGCGCCTGATTCCAGCCGCGCAACCAGGGGCGGCGCCGCGTCTTTTTTTGGAGCGTAAAGAGGGGCACGAGTATTACGTAGATCACTTGGGTTCTGATTTTTACGTTCGTACCAATGATAAGGGGAAGAATTTCCGGCTGGTTTCCGCACCCGTCGAATCAGCGGGTGTGGAGCACTGGAAAGAGCTCATCCCGTATCGAAAGGACGTGATGTTGGAGGACGTGGATTGTTTCGCGACGCACTACGTGACGGTGGAGCGCGCGAAGGGGCTGCCAAAGTTGATTGTTCATGATTTGGCAACGGAGCAGGCGCACGAGATCGAGTTTATTGAGCCGGTTTATGTGGCTGCGCCGCAGATGAATCCTGACTTTCATGCGACGACTTACCGCTTTTCGTACGAGTCTTTGCTCACTCCGGGCTCCGTGTATGACTACGATGTGGTCGCTCACACCCGGGAGCTCAAAAAGCAGCGGCCCGTGCTGGGAGGTTACGATTCGTCTCGATACGAGATGGAACGTTGTTATGCCAGAGCGGCCGACGGCACGCAGATTCCTATCTCGCTGGTGTACCGGAAGGGGCTGGTGAGGGATGCCTCAAATGCTTTATTGTTAGAGGCTTATGGTTCATACGGAATTTCCAGTGACGTGGATTTTTCTTCGGATCGTCTGAGTCTGTTGGACCGGGGGATGGTCTACGCTTTGGCTCACATTCGTGGCGGCGGCGATCTGGGCAAGGAATGGCACGATCAGGGAAAGATGATGATGAAGCGCAACACGTTCACGGATTTCATCGCCTGTGCGGAGGATCTGATTGCGAAGAAGGTGACGAGTCCAGAACGGCTGGCAATCACGGGCGGCAGCGCGGGTGGGCTCTTAATGGGAGCGGTGACGAATATGCGACCGGAGCTGTTCGGGTTAGTGCTGTCTTATGTTCCTTTTGTGGACGTGATCAACACCATGCTGGACGAGAGTCTGCCGCTCACCGTGGGCGAATATCTGGAGTGGGGTAATCCTCACGAGAAGGACGCCTACGACTATATCCGTTCGTATTCGCCGTACGACAACTTAGAGCATAAAGCCTATCCGCCTATGTTGATACGGACGTCCCTCTACGACAGTCAGGTCGGGTATTGGGAGCCTGCGAAGTATGTGGCGAAGTTGCGCGCTCTGCGCACAGACCGGCGGCCGCTGTTATTTAAAACAAAGCTGGAACCGGGTGGACACGGTGGCGCATCGGGGCGGTACGACCGGCTCAAGGACGAGGCTTACGATTACGCCTTTATGCTGCGGCAGTTTGGGTTGGCGCAGTAAGCGGGCAGGTTAGGGCAGCAGCAAAATTGTGAGTCGCTTGGGGCCGTGTGCACCCAGTACTAGAATTCGCTCAATGTCACCGGTGCGACTGGGACCGGTGATGAAGGAAATCATGCTCGGATAATTGTCCCGATAGCGGGTGGCCAGAGTGGAATAGGCCTCGGAGAGGTCGGTGACGAGCTGGGACCGGCTTGCGAGGACGAAGTGGTGCGGCGGCAGCACGCTAAGCACGCGGCCGCCGGCGCTGGTGCTAGTAACGCATACGGAGCCTGTCTGGGCCACAAGTAGGTCGCATTCCGTGATACCGGCGTCGCAGGCCTCTAGCGCGTCTTTGTCGTAGCCGGAGTCGACGTAGATGAGAGCGAGTTCTGGGGGCAGCAGGTGAGCTAATTGGTCCAAAAGTGAGCCTTTGTGAAGGGCAATGGTTTTCCAGCTTAACTCATGGGCCAGAGCGGTCACTGCGGCTGCGGCGTGAGCGAGGTCGGGGCAGGGGAGCAGTTCGCTGCGGAGTTGCTCGCTGAGCTTGGCGAAAAGCGCGTACTTTTCATCGATGGAAGGCCCAACGGGTGGCAGCCATTCGCGAAAATGAGCTGTGGTGGGTTCGCCCCCAGCAGAACGTTCGGCGGGGTGTTTGAGTGGGGCCTTTTCACGCAGGGCTTCGCGCACACGGCCGAGGATGGCGGCTCGATCTCCAGTTCCGAAGCTCATTGTGCACCTCCATTGCTCGTGGCCGAGGTTTTGGCGCGTTGGTGTGCTTTAAACTGGGCGCGAAAAGAATGGAGCGGGGCTTGTGGAAATTCGCGGGTGTCTGTCCATGAACGGACGGGGTCTACCATGGTGCGTTCGATAAGGGGATGTAGCAGGGAACCCAGCGGGGCGAATTTGGTCGCAAATTTGTAGAGGGCGGGACGCTTCATAAGGAATGCAAAAGCTTTCCAGAGAAACTGTTCCCCAGCCGCGGGTTTCTGGGCAGCCGCGTTTCGCCGGTTGTGAAGCAGGTGGTGATGGATGTCGATTCCTACGGGGCAGGTTTCGGTGCAGGCGCCGCACAAAGAAGAGGCACCCGAGAGATGCTTCCAATCTTCCAGTCCCCGAAAGTGCGGAGTGATCACCGAACCAATTGGGCCTTGGTAGGTGGTTCCATAGGTGTGGCCTCCGATGTTTTTGAAAATGGGACAAACGTTCAAGCACGCTCCGCAACGGATGCAGTGAAGGGCGTCGCGTTGCTCGGGATCAGCGAGGAGGCGGGTTCGGTGGTTGTCGAGAAAGACGACGTGGAATTCGTCGGGGCCGTCGATTTCGCCGGGCTGTCTGGGGCCTCCGTACATGGAATTGTACCCGGTGAGATGCTGCCCGGTGCCCGCGGTGGCGAGCATGGGCAGGAAAAGCGCGAGATCGCCCAAACGGGGGACCACCTTCTCGATGCCGATGAGTGCGACGTGAATCTTTGGTAATCCAACCGTGAGGCGCGCGTTACCCTCGTTTTCGGTGATGGAAATCATGCCGGTTTCCGCGACAATGAAGTTGCCCCCTGAGATGCCCATGTCCGCTTCGATGTAGGCGCGGCGCAGTACGCGGCGAGCGATCATGGTCAACTCTTCAGGACTGTCAGTTTTCGCGGTGCCGAGTTCCTTTTCAAAAAGATCGCTGATTTCGTCCCGACGCAAGTGCATGCACGGGAATACGAAGTGATAAGGAGCCTCGCCCTTGAGTTGCTGGATGTATTCGCCCAGGTCGCTCTCCACCACGCCGTAACCCTTTGCTAAAAGAGCCTGATTGAGGTGGATCTCTTCTCCCGTCATCGCCTTGGATTTGACGATGGAACGCACGCCTTTAGCTTCGGCGAGGTTTAAAATGTAGTCGCGTGCCTGCTTGCTGTCGCTTGCCCAGAACACTTTTCCCCCACGTGCTGTAAACTTTTTTTCGAATTCCTCCAAGTACTGGTCGAGGTGGTTGACTGCCTCATGCTTGATTGTCGCAGCGGCCGCCCTCGCGGATTTCCAGTCGGTGAAGGTGGCTCCGGTGCGATCGCGAGCCGTCTGGTAGTTGCTCAATGCGCGCCGGACGGCGGCCCGGCGGGGGGTGTCGGAGGAGGTGCGGTTAGCGTCGACTTGGAACTGGTGGCTGGGAGGATCGGCGAGAGCTGTCATGGGCGTAGACGACTTTGAGCGGTGGCTCTAGAGGGATTTTGTAAGTTAGCGGGAGGCGAGTACTTCAGCTAGGTGGAGGCACTTTACCGAACCGACGTTACGGTTGAGCCAACCGCCGATCTGCATCAGGCAGCTGGAGTCGTTGCTGATGACGTAGTCGGCTTTGGTTTCCTGAATAGAGTTGCATTTGACCTCAGCCATTGCGGTGGAAATCTGAGGGTACTTCACTGCGAAAGTTCCTCCAAAGCCGCAGCAGGTTTCAGCCTCGCCCATTTCAATAAGTTCGAGCCCCTTGACGTGTTTGAGCAATTCGCGTGGCGCGAGCTTGGTGCCTAATTCGCGTAGTCCGTGGCATCCATCGTGGAAGGTTGCGCGGCCCTCGAAGCGGGCTCCTAAATCGGTAACGCCTAGTTTGTTGACGAGGAACTCCGAAAATTCCCATGTCTTGGCTGCGATAGCTTTGGCTTCCGCCTCCATGGGTTGGCCGTGGAAGAGTTCGGGATAAAAAACTTTGAACATCGCCCCGCAGGAACCCGAACCGGAGAGGATTATTTCGGCGTCCTTGAAAACAGCAATTTGCTTGGAGGCGACAGCTCGGGCCTCGTCCCAATAGCCTGAGTTGAAAGGGGGTTGGCCACAGCAAGTTTGGTTCTCAGGAAATTCGACGGTGTGGCCCAGACGTTCCAGCACGTGCACCATGGCCATGCCGACATTCGGGTAAAGGGAGTCGATAAAGCAGGGTACAAAAAGAGTGACTCGCATGAAAAAGAAGTTGAGATGCTGGGCAAAAGTAAACCGCCCTGCAGCGTCTGACAACTCTGCAGGGCGGTGGATCGACGCATTCGCACTGGAGGCGAGCGTTTCTGAGGTGCGTGCGGACTAGTTTACGTACGCAGCTTCGTTGGAGAACATGATGGCTTGCACCAAAGCTTCCCAAGGGCTGAAGGTGACCCGTTGCACCAGTTCTCCTTCGTTGAGAATTGCCTTTTTAGCGCCATTATTGTTTTGGGCTTTTTTGAGGGTCGCCTCCGCCATCTTGGTTGCCGCTAGGGTTGTCTGGGCCGTCTGTGATTTGACCGCTGACTGCATTTTATTTTCATTCACCAAGAATTTCATCGCCATCTCTTTCTCCACTTGGGAGGGGGTGCGTTGCAGCACGATGCGGAATATGGCGACAATGCCGGCGTTGGTATCATGGTTGCGTGCAACGGCATCAACGACCTCGGGGCGCTTTACAACGCCCTGCACGATCTCCGCGATAAAGGGGCTGTTCATCAAAAACAGAGCCTGTTGCGGCACGATAGTGGAGGTTCGTTTCGTGTTGGGTTGGTCCGGATTGGACATGTCAAACTGCATCAAGAGATCAGAAACGTTGGATCTGTCGACGTATCCGTAAACCGCACGGCGCATGGAGTAAGGCTCTTCGGTGATGTTCACTGAAGGGCCACCGATTGTGCCTCGATCCAAAGTCCCCGCCATGGTTAGAAGGGAGTCTCGGAAAGATTCGAAGTCCAAGCGGCGTACATTATAGTGCCACAGCAGGCTATTGCTGGGGTCCATTTTGACGTAGTCCATATCGGCAGTTCGGAAGGACGTATTGCTGGATTGCTGGTAGGTCTTGGAGAGCATGATGGCCTTGTGGAGGCTTTTCATTGACCAGGCGGGCTTCGCCGTCCCGTGGTCTTCCATGAACCATGTCGAGAGGTAGTCCAGCAGCTCTGGATGAGAAGGTGCCCCAGCTTGGTTGCCAAGGTCGTCCGGGGTCCGCACTAGCCCTTCCCCGAAGTGGTACATCCAAACCCGGTTTACGAGCACCCGAGCCGTTAGAGGATTGGACTTGCTGGCAATGGCTTGAGCGAGTTCGAAACGCCCGCTGCCTTCTTTGAATGGGGTGGCTGTCTGGTTTGGGCTGAGGATTTCGATGAAGCGGCGTGGGATGATTTTTGCATCCTCGCCTTGCTTGGGCGCGTTGCCGCGGATGAACAACTGGGAGTCTTTGGGTTTGGGAAGATCTTCGACAACCATCGCACGAACTGGGCCGCCGCGGGCTGTGAGCTTAAACTCATTGATCTTAGCCAATCCCGAACGGCCTTCCAATCGTCCGCCCAGCTGCAATCCCCAACTGGTGCCTTCCTTACGGAGTCTATCTAAAGTCATTTCAGCAGCTGGTACTACTGCGAGTGGGTAAGTGGCAATTTCCATGGCTGCCCGGTTTGTTGACTTGGACAAGTCCTTGGATGGATCACTCATTTCTGCGTAGAGCGAGGCAACCCTTGGTTCCTGCTCTAACATGAATTTACCGAATAGTACGGCTACTTCATGGGGGTCGGATGGCAGTTTGGCCTGTTTTTTGAGGAATTCAATGACGAGTGGATTGCTCTTTGTCCTAGATTTCCCATCTACAATTTGTGCGAGTTGCTGGTCTCGATTGTCTTTGATCGTGGCCATTTTGACAAAAGGCCCGGTAATGGGATGGTTGGGGTTGAACTTCACAAGTTCATCCACAGAACCCGGGTTAACTTTACTTTTTTCCAATAACGCTATCCCTGTTTTCTTCTCTTCCGGTGAGGCCTCCCTGCGGGAGTAGAAGGAGATCTCAAAGTACTTTTCAGCGTTCTTGCGAGCCTCGTCTGAGATTTCCCGTTGCACCTTGTAGAAAGTATCGTATGCGTGTTGCTCCATCTCCGCCAACTTCTTGGTGAAGTCCTGATACGTCTTGGATTTTTCGTCGCCGGTGACTATCGGGCCTTCTTTGGGCTCGGTGATGCTGTCAAACACACCCCGGAGCGCGTAGTAGTCCGCCGCGGTGACTGGATCGAATTTGTGGTCGTGGCAGCGGGCGCAGGCTATGGTGAGACCTAGAAGCCCGCGTCCGATGACATCAATGCGGTCATTGATGATGTCATCCTTCATTGCGAAACGTTGGCCAACAGTTAGAAAACCCAGCGCCGCGAGGTTTTCTTTTTGGTTGTCTTTCACTTTGTCAGCCGCCAGTTGATTCAAGATAAACTGGTCGTAAGGCATGTCCGCGTTTAGGGAATTAATCAGCCAGTCCCTGTAGGAATAGGCGTACGCATAGCGGAAATCGGCGAAACGGGTATTGCCGACCACACCCGAGGTGTCGGAGTAGCGCGCAGTATCCATCCAATGGCGTGCCCAGCGCTCACCATAGGCGGGATCATTCAGAAGGCGGTCGACGACTTTAGCAAAAGCATCGGGGCTGATGTCCTGTCGGAAGGCATCAATGTCGCGGGGCGAAGGCGGCAATCCGATAAGGTCAAAGTAGGCTCTCCGCAGCAAGGCCTCCCGATCTGCCTGGGCGGCGGGGAGCATCTGTTTTTCTTCTAATTTCGCCAGTACAAACTTGTCGATGGAGTTGACCACCCAAGCGCTGTTTTTCACCGATGGTGGGGTCGGGCGGGTGATGGGCTGAAAGGCCCAGTGCGACTTCTTGTCCTTGACGACTACTTTTGATGCCTCGCGAGGGTCGGGCGCGCCCATGGTAATCCACTCCTTAAGCGCGGCAATTTCCTCGGGTGTTAGCTTTTTCTTTGGAGGCATTTGGAGGTCGTCCTCCCACGTGACCGCCTTAATAAGCAGACTTTTTGCTGCGTTGCCTGGCTCCAGAGCTGGGCCTGTTTCTCCCCCTTTGAGCACAGTATCCCTAGAGTCCATGTTTAAGCCGCCCTTCACTTTACCTTTCTCCGCAGAGTGACACTCCAGACAGGAATTGGCTAAAATTGGACGGATCTTGTTCTCGAAAAACTCCTTTTGTTCGGGCGCTATGGCGGCCGTAACAGCAGCGAATCCCACCGAACCAGTGGCAAAAAAGGCGAGGGGAACTGCGCACAGGGAGAGGCGGTTGAGTTTTGAACGGTTCATGGAAGCGGAAAATGGCGAGGGATTATGGAGCTGTTTTGGTCTCCAGAGCGAAAGCTGGAGCGGTTGCCTAAAGCGAACCGCTCCAGCATATACGATGGATTAGGCGATGATTTCCTTCACTACATTCCCGAAGTTGTCGGTGAGGCGGAAGGGGCGGCCATTGTAGTTATAAATCAGCTTGGTGTGGTCGAAGCCAAGAAGTGCCAGAATGGTGGCGTGCAAATCATGCACGTGCATTTTGTTCTCGGTGGAGCGGCCGCCAAACTCGTCCGTGCCCCCGTAGGCTTGGCCGCCCTTGATGCCGCCGCCGGCCATCCAGGAAACCATCGCCTTACCATTGTGGTCGCGGCCCGGTTTTCCGGCTCCCCCGCCCGCGGTGACGGTACGGCCGAATTCTCCGCCCCAGATCACGAGGGTAGAATCCAGCAACCCGCGCTGCTTGAGATCTTGGAGCAAGGCACCCGCTGGACCGTCAATGGAGGTCGCCGCCCTGGCCACCGAGGTTCCGATGTCCGAGTGAGTGTCCCAGCCGCCGGTTGCCACCTGCACGAAACGCACACCGCGCTCCACTAAACGACGGGCTACGAGCAGCTTGGTTCCCACAGGATTCCGGCCGCCGCCACCCATTCCCATTCCACGGGCCATTGTGCCTGGGTTCGGGTTCAACTCGTAAAGGTCACGCATGGTCTGCGGCTCCTTGCTGACATCAAAGGCATCCGTCGCCTCGGTCTGCATCTTAAAGGCGATTTCGAACGCCTCGATGCGTGCTTCCAGCTGCGCATCCTTCTGGAGCTGGGCGGCGTGCATCTTATTCATCTGCGAGGCCAAGTCGATCTGGCGGCGTTGACGGTCCAAGCTGCTGAACTCGCTGCGGATGTTGGACAGAATGGTCGACAAGCTCGCGTTCGGGTCATAGTTGACGTTGCAACCTTGATATATGCCTGGAAGGAAGGCGCACTGGCGGAAAGTCGAATCACCGCCCAGGGAGATGAAGCCAGGCATGTTCTGGTTGACGCTTCCAAGACCATAAACCACCCACGACCCCAAACTGGGTTTTGGCAGCTGTGCAGACCCCGTCATGAGCATCTTCGCCGCGATACCGTGATCCGGAATTTCCGCGAAGAGCGAACGGAGCACTGCGATGTCGTCGATGTGCTTACCAATTTGCGGGAAAATTTCCGGAACTTCGACGCCCGACTTGCCCATCTTCTCAAATTTGAAGGGTGAGCCGAGGGCGACCCCCTCATAACCGGGAATTTTTTGGCCGTCGTTTTTGAGCAACTCTGGCTTCGGATCCCATGTGTCCACCGTTGAGGGAGCGCCCCCCGCGAAAATTTGAATCACAGACTTAGCCTTGGCGGGAAAGTGCGCGATTTTTGGAGCCAGAGGACCCATCGGAGCCCCATTGGCCGCCGCCTCCACGTCAAACGGGTTGAGTCCGAAAAGGGCGGCCAAGCTGAGTCCACCGAAGCCAATCCCATTTCGGGTCAGAAATTCGCGGCGAGAAGAGATTCCTAGGTCACCAGGATGAAGAAGCGGGGAACTATCGGGTCCGAAGGAGCAACCGGAGTTGGTGGGGGTATTCATAAGATGTTAATGGCGTAAGGTTACAGGGTTTTGAGAAGGGGAGGCCAGATGAAGGTGATAGCTCAAGAGTACAGTAAAAGGCGGGCTTTAGGAAACGTTTAGTGAAAAACTAGAAAAAATCAGTTGAGATTTCCAGAGACCTTTATTTAGCAGCTTTTGTGCCATGCGGGTTGCTTCAGAGATCTCGTTGCTCGTCTCACTGCATGTCCGGGTCCCTTTTTGAGGCGGAAATTAAGGCGATTGAAGCGAGAGCAATCCCCCGCCTTCACTATTTCGAGTTTGTCTCTTACTCTTCGCTCAAACGTCTTCAACTTGCGATACATTAGCACTGTGACTCCCACGAAGGTTGATCTCCATCTGCACTCCCGTTTTAGCCGTAGACCAGAAGAATGGCTCTTTCGCCGACTGGGGATGGCTGCGAGTTACTCCGAACCGCGTGCGCTTTACGATGCACTTAAACTTCGAGGGTTTACTCACTTTACGCTGACGGATCACCATTCCATCGAGGGTTGCCTCTCACTGGGGGGCTTTCCTGGAGTGTTTATATCCACGCAGATCACTGCGCTTTTTCCAGAAGATCGCACCCCGGTTTCCCTTTTAGTTTGGGGAATTACCGCATCGCAGCACGTCAGCTTGCTGGAATTACGGGAGAACCTTTATGAATTGCACGGGTATTTGATTCAGCAGAACTTGGCCCACGCAGTCGCGCATCCCTTGTTCGGGCAGGATGCTCGCTTACAGACGGTACACGTCGAAAAGCTGCTCTTAATGTTCAGTCACTTTGAGGGGCTCTGCGGTTTGCGCGCGGAGCTAACCAACGTATTCAGCACACAATTCATGCAGTCGCTGAGTGAGCGAAAGATTGAGGCGCTCGCCAACCGGCATGACATTGTGCCTGTGCATGTTCGGGCATGGGAGAAGGTGTTGGTTGGCGGGAGTGGCGATCAGTCGGGGGTTTTCGCGGGGCGCGCATGGACTACAACGAGTGCTGCCGCGTCTGCCGCGGAATTTCTGGGGCACATTAGTTCGGGCCGTTGCGAGCCGCAGGGCAGGCATGGCGGCCCTTTGACCGTGGCGCACGGCCTTTACAATAAAATGTTTATCGCTTTGGGTAAACGCTTTGAGCCGGTCAGGCGTTCTGCCTTGGCGCAGCAGGCCCTTGGGAGGTTTATGGAGGGAGAAGATCCTACTAGCCTCACTTGGCGTCAAAAACTTGAGCTTGCGGTGGATGGAGTTGTCACAGGAAAGATATTTGAGCTTCTAAAACCCGCAAATATTTCGCTTTGGAAGGCCTTGGCGGGTGAAATCGAGGGAGACGGAATGCAGGCGGAGCTTCGCAAGCGGCTAGAGGGGATTGAGGAAACGGAAGAGCGGGCGTTTCAAATTGCAAACCGCATTACGGGAAGGCTTTGCTTGCAGTTTGTGCGGTCGTTTATAAAACAGGCATCCGAGGGCAATCTCGTTCAGGCAGTTCAAGACCTTGCTGTACTCATCCCCGTAATGGCGCCGCTTGCCCCCTATTTTTTTGAATTGAAACGGGAGGCGCCCAACCGGGGTTGGCTCCGAAAACTCTCCCGCTCTGTTCACGGGTGCGACCTGCCTGCAGTCGCAGGGCACAAAATTGCGTGGCTCACCGACACGCTGGAGGACGTCAACGGAGTATCCACCACCATCGCCAAACTGGCAGTTGCAGGCCGTGCCGAGGGCTTTGACGTAACCATATTAAGTTGCAGGGGAGATTCCAAACTCAAGGGATTGCCGCTTAAAAACTTTGCGCCCATTGGAGAGTTCGCATTGCCGGAGTACGAGTTGCAGAAGCTGGCTTTCCCCCCAGTGCTAGAGATGTTGGAGTATATACATCGCGAGGGGTTTACGGAGCTCGTTGTATCCACCCCAGGGCCTGTTGGCTTAGTGGGATTGCTTGCAGCCCGCCTGTTGGGCTTGCCGGTAAAAGGAATATACCACACGGATTTTCCAAAATACATCAAAATATTAACTGAAGATGTTGATTTGGAAAGTTTAACATGGACGTATATGCACTGGTTTTATACCGGCTTGGACGAGCTCTTTGTTAACAGCGAACCTTATAGGGATGCCTGGATTGCCCGCGGTGCGATTCCCTCGCGGTTGCGCATTCTGCCGCGAGGCCTTGATATTAAATTGTTTAACCGTGGGAAGCGCGACGCAGAATTCTGGCTCAAGCGGGGCGCGACACCGGGTATTCCGGTGCTTTTATACGTCGGTAGGGTGTCGAAGGAAAAGGACTTGGACATGCTTGTCCCACTGATGAAGCGCCTTGGAAGTCAGAAGGCAGCCCTTGCGGTAGTGGGCGACGGACCGTACCGCTCAGAGTTGCAGGAAAACATTCCAAATGCGTTATTTACGGGTTATCTGCACGGTGACGAGTTGGCTGCCGCCTACGCGTCGGCTGACGTGTTTGTGTTCCCAAGTACGACCGACACCTATGGTAATGTAGTGATGGAGGCCCTCGCATCTGGGATTCCTTGCGTGGTTTCTGACGCTGGTGGTCCCCGGGGACTCATTGGACATGGTAAAACGGGCTTTGTGACCCGAGCCAGAGACCACGCGGATTTCTGTTCGATGGCAGCGCTCTTGGCTGAGGACCTTAAGCTCCGGGATGAATTTGTTCAAAACATTCTGTTAGAAGAGCTAACGGGTGATTGGTCTGGCGCAGCGCGTCTCTTTTTTGGAGCAAACAGAGACTCCTAAAAGGGTGATGAAGGCCCTCGCTCCGAGTGGCAAAACGTAAATAAACAAAAAAAAATACATCTCTCTCTTGCCAAGCTTGGCGGGTAAGCGTACAAACACCCCCCCTTCGCGCTCTCGTCGGCTTATGCCCTCGCTCTCGCGGCTTCGGTCAAGTTGGCCGTGGACGCTCGAGAGGTGTTTTGTCGAGCAGAGCCGAAGCCGTTGGTTGGCAATATTGTTGGCGCAATTACGCGCCGCTTGTTTGCTAATCCCGGGTCCTTTCTCGCTGGACGAAAAAAAGCGGGTAATGCGACTGAATGTCGCGCCAGTCGCAGGGTCTTCAAACCGCCTTGAGATTGGTCAGTTCACAATTTCATTCAGTCACAGTCCTCTAGTCCCAGAGTTTCATGCCAACGATCAACCAGCTCGTCCGTAAAGGGCGCAAAAAGATT
>CALQFT020000003.1 GCA_943329925.2 Opitutus sp. GAS368 | reverse complement strand
GTGGACCGGCTTCTTGCCAGTCCACGCTTTGGCGAGCGCATGGCCTGGGACTGGATCGAAGCAGCCCGCTACGCGGACTCCAACGGTTACCAAGGCGACAACGAACGCTCCATGTGGCCTTGGCGAGATTGGGTCGTGGACGCGTTCAACCGCAACCTCCCGTATGACCAGTTTACGCTGTGGCAACTTGCCGGTGATCTGTTGCCAAATCCCACGCAGGAACAACTGCTAGCCACCGGCTTTTTGCGCAACCACCCCATTAATGGCGAGGGGGGCCGCATCGCGGAAGAAAACCGGGTGGATTACGTCATGGACATGGCTGAAACAACCGGCACGGTTTGGCTTGGCTTGACCTTCCAATGCTGCCGGTGTCACGACCACAAATACGACCCGTTGCTGCAATCGGACTACTATCGCTTCTTCGGTTTCTTCAACCAAACACCCGTTACCGGCGCAGGAGGAGATCCGCAGATGGCCCCTCGCATCGACGTGCCGCAGGGGGAGGAAACGATGCGTTTGGAATCGGCCCGTGGAGCTCTTAAAGAACTCGATTCCCAGATTAAAATGGCTTGGAACGAAGCTCTTGCGAAACGGACGGAATGGATCACCGCGGGCGGCGCAGAGGAACCTCCCAACCCGAGAGATGCGAAGAAGTTCGGGAAACCGGGCGAAATCAAAGCGGCAGCACAATTGCCGGAGGCGAAATGGAGCGGCGAGCAGCGCAAGTTCATGGAGGCCGCTTGGGGGGAACAAGAGGCGGGTTTCAAAAAGCTGCTGACGGAGCGTGATTCCCGTCGCGAAAAAGAGCAACAGGCCAACAAGGCCGTCACCCGCGTGATGGTAATGGGGGACATGCCAAAGCCCCGTCAGACCTTTGTTTTGAATCGCGGATTATATACTCAGCCGGGCGTTGAAGTGACCTCCGGTGTGCCCGTAAACCTGCCGCCGCTCGCTCCGGATCAACCCCCTAACCGGCTTGGCTTGGCCGGTTGGCTTGCGGCAGCGGAAAATCCGTTGATGGCGCGCGTGACGGTAAACCGGCTTTGGCAGCAAGTGTTTGGAATCGGGTTGGTGAAAACAACCGAGGACTTCGGCGTGCAAGCCGAAACGCCGGCCCAATTGGACCTGCTCGACTGGCTGGCAGCAGAGTTTCGCGAGAGCGGCTGGAACGTCAAAGCGCTGTTGCGGCTGATCCTCACCAGCGAAACGTATTTGCAGTCCTCCAACGTCCCCGATGTTCTGGCGCGCAACGATCCACAGAACCGCCTGTTGGCGCGGGGAGCGCGGTTTCGGCTGCCGGCCTGGGCGATCCGGGATCAGGCTCTGGCAGTAAGCGGGCTGTTAGTTGGCAAAATCGGGGGCAGTCCAGTGAAGCCCTACCAACCGGCTGGCATCTGGGAGGAGGCGACTTTTGGCGGCGGCAAAAAAACGTACATGCAGGACACGGGCGAGAATCTTTATCGCAGGAGCCTGTACACGTTTTGGCGGCGAATTATCGGGCCGACGATGTTCTTTGATACGCCGAGTCGGATGGTGTGTTCCGTAAAACCCCTGCGCACCAATACGCCGCTCCACGCGCTCAACACGCTAAACGATCCGACTTATGTGGAGGCCGCACGAGTGCTTGCCCAGCGGGTTTGGACGTCGCCAGATACGACTTTCGACTCGCGTTTGTCCTCGATTTTCCAGCGGGTCCTCGCGAGAGAACCCTCCCCTGCAGAGACTGCGCTTTGGGCGGGCGCCTTGAACCGTAAACGCGCCACTTACGCCGCCGACATCGCTGGCGCAGAGCGTCTCCTTGCCGTCGGAGCGACTCCTCGAGACCCTTGCATTCCTGCCACAGAACACGCGGCGTACACCGCCCTTTGCCTGAGCATTCTCAACCTCGATGAAACCTTGACCAAGGAGTAACCATGAACCCCCTCGTCGCACACCACCTCGATATCACCCGCCGCACGCTCTTGGAAAGTTCCGCCTACGGCATGGGCGGGGCCGCGCTTTCATGGATGCTCAACCGCGAGACCGGCGCTGCGGAAACCTCGCTCCCTCCGCCGCTCATTTCCAGCGCGCAGAACCTTCCAGGACTCCCGCATTTCGCGCCGAAAGCCAAGCGCATGATCTACCTGTTCCAAAACGGTGGCCCCAGCCATGTGGAGCTTTTTGATTACAAGCCCCAGCTGCGCGAACTGCACGGCAAGCCCATGCCGGAGGAGTATCTCAAAGGCCGCCGCTTCAGCAGCATGACCGCAAGCATCAGCAACAGGCTGGTTTTGGGAAACGTCGAGCCCTTCCAGCAGTACGGCAAATGCGGCGCATGGGTGAGCGACCTCATGCCGTACACAGCCCAGATAGTGGATGACCTCTGTTTCGTCAAAGGCATGCAAACCGACGCGGTCAACCACGCCCCGGCGATCTCCTTTCTCTTGAGCGGCGGTCAGCTTCCGGGCCGGCCGACGATTGGATCCTGGCTTAGCTACGGACTGGGGTCGGCGAACCAAGATCTGCCGTCTTATGTGGTGATGACTTCGGTGAGTAAGGGCACCAGTTGCGGCCAGATTTTTTACGACTTTTACTGGGGAAGCGGCTTTCTGCCGACACGTTTTCAGGGGGTAAAATTCCGAGGGGGCAGCGAGCCGGTTTTGTACTTGGACAACCCCGATGGGCTCAGCCGGGAAACGCGCAGGGGGATGCTCGACGACATTCAAGCGGCCAACCGCATGAAGCTGGCGAGCGCTGGAGATCCGGAAATCGCAACACGCATCGCCCAGTACGAAATGGCCTACCGAATGCAAGCCAGCGTGCCCGAGCTCACCAATCTTTCTGACGAACCTAAAAGCGTGCTGGAACGCTATGGACCGCAGGTCACTGAGCCCGGCACATTTGCACACAATTGTCTGATGGCGCGCCGCATGGTGGAACGCGGCGTGCAGTTTGTACAGTTGATGCACGCCGGCTGGGATCAACACAACAGCCTAACAACAGAGCTCTACACCCAATGCCGCGACACCGACCAGGCGAGCGCCGCGTTGGTGCTGGATCTTAAGGAGCGTGGCTTGCTCGACGACACCCTCGTGATTTGGGGCGGCGAGTTTGGAAGAACGCCCTTCATTCAAGGGGACATCGCCAACCGAAAAGTGTGGGGACGGGATCATCATCCGTACGCCTTCACCGTGTGGATGGCCGGCGGCGGGGTGAAGGCGGGTTTCACGTTCGGAGAAAGCGACGATTTGGCCGTCAACGCGATCAAAGATTCGGTTCACGTGCACGACTTACAGGCGACCCTCCTGCACCTCATGGGCGTGGATCACGAACGGCTGACTTACAAGTTTCAGGGGCGCCAGTTCCGCTTAACCGACGTGCACGGCAAAGTTGTCCGGGCCATCCTGAGCTGAGTTTGACTGGGACGGTACACGGCGTGATTAGATTCACTCCATCTATTCCGAACCTTCGCAAAGCACTGGGAACAAACTTATTCTCCGTCTCCGTTTTTGGACAATAAAAGATGCGAGTAACGCGTCTGCCAATCCGCAGGAAGACGTACGGGACGACCTGCGGGCATCTGCACAAGAGCTAGCATCTGACGGGAGCGCACCAGCAGCGCCTCGTCGCTTTGTCTGCGCACGTTGAAACCGCACCAGAACCGCGTTCGATCCAGCGACTCCAACCAACCATCTATAAACAATTTGTCGCCTAAAGTTCCCGGTTTTTTATAGTCAATCTCAGTCCGTGCGACGACTGGGAAAAGCTGTGTTTTAGCCATATCTTCCAACCCAAGACCGAGTTGTCCAGCCAACAATGTCCGCGCCGTTTCAATGAAACGCAGGTAGGAAATATTGTGGACCACTGCCGCGCAATCCGTATCGAAGAACATCACCTGCACTTCGATTCGGATCTTCGGAGTTAAGGGGTGCAATTCTGGGTTCATGCGGAAGGCGTCGTCACGCTAAGGGCACGGAGTTGGGAGGCAAGGAGTTCCGGTGTGGCGGAATGTTCGGTGCGGGTGGCGAGCGCTTTGATTTTAAGCTCGGGCCATTCCGCGCCGACGACGACGGCGAACTGCGCGCCGAGCGCCTCAGCAGCCTGGAACTGCTTGCCCACCTTTACAGCCGAAAGCGCGAAGTCTGTGCGCCACCCAGACTCCCGCAGCGACTGCACAACTCCAAGGGCCTCGGATCGGCGGGCCTCATCCGCCACTACAACATACACTTCGGCGGCACGATTCGCAGCCAGCCACGCGTCACGTCTGGCTTTGGCGTTTGGAACCTCTGCAATCAGGTTCGCCAAAACGACATCTCCCATCCCAAAACCCAGCGCAGGCATCTTCACCTTCCCGTCGCTCATTAATTCCAACAACCCGTCGTAACGGCCACCACCCGCCAACGCACGCTCCTTGCCATTGCGGTCAAACACCTCGAAAACCAACCCTGTGTAGTACGCAAGACCTCGGACGATGGTCAGATCCACAGCCACGTATTTTTCCAAGCCGCGGGCGGTGAGATCCGCGATGATTCCCTGCAGTTTGGCGGCCTCCCCAGACGGGTCGGCGATGAATGCTTGCACCGCCTCCAACTCGATGCCGAACTCCGCTAATTTTCTGCGGTTGTCCGCCTCTTGGGAGCGCTCGAGCTTGTCCACCACGGCCAGAAAGTCCCCCAAGCGCTCAATTGTAACACCTTTGCCTTGAGCGAACTGTAGCCACGCATCTCGGTCACTGAGCCGGACCACGAAGTCCTCCGGACCGAGTCCGAATCCGCGCAAAATATCAATCAAGAGCGCAAGCAGTTCCGCATCCGCAGCCGGAGAGCCGTCGCCCAAGATGTCGCAATTAAGCTGAAAGAACTCGCGGAGGCGACCGCGCTGCTGTTTTTCGTAGCGAAAGAACGAGGGAGCGCAAAACCACTTAAGCGGCTTTTTGTAATCACGTTCGCGGGCCGCGACCATACGAGCCAGCGTCGGGGTCATTTCGGGACGCAGCGAGACGTGGCGCTCCCCTTTATCGACGAAATCGAAGAGCTGTCCGACGAGCTCTCCTCCGCTTTTTTTGCGGTACAGTTCGATGGGCTCAAGCACGGGGCCGTCGTATTCGACAAAGCCGTAGCGGGCGGCGACAGAACGCCAAACAGAGAGGACGTAGTTGCGGAGCGCACAATCCTCTGGGTAAAAGTCGCGAAAACCGGGCAGAAGCTGCATGAGATTTTAGGTCTAAACGAGATTGGAGGCGGCGCCGGCGCTTAAATTGGGGAGCTCAACGATTCCCAGTGCGCTGCGCTGCGCGGTGATAATTTGCATGGCCCCGGAGCGACCCAATGCGAGAAGTGCTTCAAATTGTTCGGGAGAGAAAACGGCTTCCTCGCCGGAACTCTGCACCTCGACGTACTGGCCATTTTCGGTCATTACGAGATTCATATCCACGGAGGCATCGCGGTCTTCCGGGTAATTCAAGTCCAGCAAAGGCACGCCCTCGACGATGCCCACGCTGACGGCACCAACGAGCTGGCGGATGGGTAGCGCCTTGAGCTTGCGGTCCTCGACGAGCTTTCGGCAAGCCATATAAGCAGCTACACAAGCACCTGTAATTGAAGCAGTTCTCGTGCCTCCGTCGGCCTGCAGCACATCGCAGTCCACCCACATGGTGCGGGCTCCCAGCGCGTCTAAATCGACTACCGCACGCAGAGCGCGGCCAATGAGGCGCTGAATCTCGACGCTGCGTCCGTCCAACTTGCCCCGTGAAGAATCGCGCGCTTTGCGATCCAGCGTTGAATAAGGAAGCATCGAATACTCCGCTGTGAGCCAGCCGCCTTTGACGTTCTGTTCCTTCATCCAGCGCGGGACGGATTCCTCAAACATCGCGCTGCAAATCACTCGCGTATTTCCGCAGGCCACGAGCACCGAGCCGTTAGCGTGCGGCGCGATGTCCGGAGTGAAAGAAAGGGGGCGGAGTTGGTCGGCGAGGCGACCGTCGGGGCGTGTCATGGGGGTATGTTCCGCAGGAGGCGCGGGCGAAACAACCTCGGATTACAAACGAGAGCGCTGGCGCCTTCTTACAACTCGGTGTAAAGATGTCTTAGTTCATGAGCATACGGCTTTTATCAATTTTTTGCATCGCGTTGATTTGGAACGGATTTTCTCGCGTAGCCTCGGCGCAAACGCCGACTCAGGCGCTGACCTTTCCCATTGGACAGGTGGATGGCGCCGCCCCAGCGGCTCAGGTCACTGTGGAAAAAGTGGTTCCGATGCGAAAGAAGCGCAGTTTTTTTCATCCTGCAGCCACTGTCGCGCAGGTGGCGTTTGGAATAGCGGTGAGATTTGAACAACCGAGTGCGGCGGCGTTGGCGGAAATTCCAGAGACAGTGCGCACCTTGGCGAAGTTTTCTGCTAAGTCTAAGCATTTGCTACTTAAGCGTCTCTCGATATTCGCGCCGGGTGATCCCGTGCCTCGCCTTATGGCGGACGAAGCGCACATGGGCCCCAAAGGGGAATGGGTGTTTAAACGAGCCTTGTTTTCCGACCGGCGTGGCGCGTCTGATTGCCGCTTGGTATGGGACAAGACTGGCGAAGCAAAATTCACCTTTGCAAAAGGCAGCCCACTGGGGTTCAGCAACTTGCTTGCAGATAAGCCTCTTTAGAAGCTCCTCCTACCAAATGTGGAAACAAGTGCCTTGCGTGCTCGAGCTGGGACTTGGCCTGCGGCACCGCAAGGGACGGAATCACACCAGATCGTTGTCGTCGCGGCGTTCCAAGCGCATGATTTGCTTTTTCACCGTCTCGACGTTCTTGGTCAATTCAAACAGGGCCTTAAATATTTCTGCTTGAGTGGCAGGGTCTTGCAACACTGGGACCAGCGGATGCAAGCGGGTGATCGCCACAGCCAGGTGGTTGCACTCGGCGCGAATCTGTTCGATAGCTGCGGCTCGTTCCATACACAGAGCTTTGCTCAGGCCAGCCTTCCTGCGCAAGCTCCTCCACCGTTGCGCAGTCCCAGCACTGTGCTACCATCCCCAGCCCTCTGAATTTAAGGTCTATGCCCAATTACGATTACAGCTGTTTGAAGTGTCGCAAGACCTTCGAGTTCTTTCAGTCCATGAAAGACGAACCCCTCAAAACTTGCCCAAAAACCGCCTGCCGCCAAAAAACGTGGGGCAAAGGGAAGGTCAAACGCGAGATAGGTACCGGCGCCGGTTTGATTTTCAAGGGCTCTGGCTTTTACATTACCGACTACCGCTCAGAAAATTACAAGTCAGGCGCCAAAACGGACTCCACCTCGGCCCCAAGCTCCGAAAGCACCACCCCAAAGGCTGATGCCACGCCCGCCTCCACAGCGCCCGCCCCGAAAGCCGACGCGCCAAAAAAGAGCGAAACTCCCAAACCAGCCAAGTCGAAGGCCAAGGCTACCGAGTAAGCTCATGGCGGCGCGCAGTCCAGGAGCTTCAGGCAAATCCGGTGGTCCAAGCAAACCCGCTTCTAAAAGCCCCCCAAAACCCGTGCCAAAATCTCCCTCCAAGGCAGCCTCCCCAAGCGGACGTCCACCTCACAGCGAGAGTCGACTCTGGAATCGGGGGATGCAGTATGGCCTGATCGCAGCGATGCTGTTGGCCCCGGGATTCGCCTACGTCATTCAATTGCTCCGAGTACCGGATGAGATTCCCGCGCCGGAATCCCAGATCCGTGCTCGGGTTCTTTCTCCCCTGATTGCCGGAGCAATAGCGAGTCCCCAAGCCATAGGACTGGAATTTGGACTGGAGGAAATCAACACGCATCTAGGCCAGACACTGCAGTCGGTTCGGCGGGGGAATCCGGCATTTCCTTTCCAGCAGGTGATGCTGCGCATGGAGCCTGAGCGCTGCCAAGTGCTTGCCGTATACCGCTATAAGGAGTGGAATCTAGACAGACACCTACACTTGCGAATGACCTATTCCGTGGCTATTCAGGATGGAAAATTAAAGGTCCGTCTTTTTTCAGCCCAGTTAGGCAGAGTCCGACTGGGCGCATTTGGGATGCACAAACTCGAGGAGGTGTGGTTGAGGAAGCTTCTGTTACCCTTCAAACGCGAAATCATTCTTCTCAACCGTTTGGAGACATTACGACTAGAACCGGGCCGTGCGATTTTAAAAGTGCGCCCCTCCTCGCCTTCAAGCCCCTTGTGAGAGTGCCCGAGAAACCTTGTTTGCCCCGCAGTGTGTCTCGGAGTTAATTCCTTTGGCGCACAAGCACCCCACCGCAATGTCTCTGCTGGACCGTTATCTATTTCGCAATTTTCTCGAGCCGCTGCTGCTCGCGCTAGGCGCTTTTTTGAGCATCTGGCTCATTTTTGATTTGAGCGACCACGGGTCCGACTTTTTGCGGACTGGTTCTTCGCCGGCTGTCGTTGGCCGTTTTTATTTAATGCAACTCCCTCAGATATTGTTACTTGCGCTGCCGGTCGCCATTTTATTGGCGCTACTTTTCTGTTGCAGTCGAATGTCGCGCAACAACGAGATCATTTCCATGCTAGCCTCCGGCCGCAGTTTGGGCCGTGTTCTCTTGCCACTGTTTGCAGCCGGGTTGGCCATGACCGGACTTTGCCTCGCGCTCAACTACGAACTTGCTCCACGCGCTGAGGCTTTCAAGCGCGCCGTCATTGATGGTCTACGCCAGTCCCGTTCCAATGATGCCCCGCGTGATCAAGTCGACGCGCATCTGTTTCGGGATC
Source organism: Opitutus sp. GAS368 (assembly GCA_943329925.2). Taxonomy (GTDB): domain Bacteria; phylum Verrucomicrobiota; class Verrucomicrobiia; order Chthoniobacterales; family Chthoniobacteraceae; genus Chth-196. The sequence goes on along the minus strand of CALQFT020000003.1, from coordinate 53,824 downwards.
GGCTCAGCAATCGAACTTGGTTTGTGCGCCGACTGCGTCCAAGCGGTTCCGTGCTTGAGGGGGTGCAGATTTTACAACAGGACGAGCAGGGGAACATTACCCGAAAATGGTACGCAGCCAAAGCCATCCACGACCCCGCCACGCATCACTGGACACTTCAGCGCGGTGTTATCGTGGATCTCAACGCGGAGGGCGAGGTGCTCAAGATCGACAATTTTGAAGCGCAAGGACAACGCGTATTGGAAGGGTGGCTCGAAACGCCATGGCGCATCGCCTCCTCGCGACTCGATCCGCAGCAACTCACCACCCCTGAATTAAACGAGTATTTGACGAACAACTACGATTTTTCCGAAGTGCAATTAGCCCCATTCCGCACGGTCCTTCAAGACCGTTGGGCGCTGCCATGGACTTGCCTTCTCGTGATTTTAATCGCTGCTCCGCTTGGAATTGTATTTTCAAGGCGCGGCACGGTTCAGGGCGCTGGCATTGCCATTTTCCTGTTCTTTCTTTTGCTGGTCATGCGCAGTCTCTTCCTCGCTCTTGGCAAAGCTGGACGTCTTTCTCCCGAAGTCGCAGCTTGGGGGCCGCACGCTTTATTCTTCTGTATCGGTTTTTGTTTATTTTGGATGCGCTCCGCCAACCGAGATTTTTCGAGCTTGTTCTTAAGAAGACTGTGAAACCTCACCCGATGAAATGCCGCTTTAACAGTCAAACTAATGTGATCGAGGCTGCCCTCTCTCGGGCCTTTTTTCTATCATTCGCCAACGTAGGGGAGACGCTTTGAGTCAGGATTGGAGCATTCAACACCGGAGCGAATGTTGCTCAGCCACGGGCGTTCCCTTCGTCGCCGGAGAGGTGTTTCACACCCTGCTTTTTCGTGAGGTCGAAGTGCTCCGGCGCGAGGATCTCTGCGAGGAGGCCCTCCGCTCCCGAGCGGCTGACGCACCGGCTCCTTTTTCTGTGTGGCGCTCTAAATTTGAGCCGCCGCCGGCCAAGCCGCCGGAGCCCTTGGGTAAGCAGACTGCCGAACAGTTGTTGCGCACAGTCATGGCAGATCCAGATCCCGGTTTGCGCAACATCCGCTACATTCTGGCGGTGATGCTGGAGCGCAAGCGAACGATCAAAGAAGTGGAACTCCTTCGTGAAGAAGACGGATCGCTCAGCCGCGTTTATCAATTTCCAAAGACGGGCGAAGTTTTGCTCATCCCAGATCCTCAATTGCGGATGGACCAAATCGCAGAAGTGCAGCTCGAACTTTCCGCTCTGCTCGGTGCGCCAACCTAAACATTAGCATCCCGCCTTAACATCCCTCGACCCATGTCCCAACACCCCGAACTTCTCGCGCCAGCAGGCAACTGGGATTGCGTTCGCGCCGCTGTTGCCAATGGTGCGGACGCCGTTTATTTCGGGCTACCGCGCTTTAACGCGAGGATGCGTGCGGACAACTTTTCCGAAAGTGACCTTCCTGAAGTGGTGCGCTTTTGTCACCGCGCAGGCGTGCGAGCCTACGTGGCACTCAACACGCTGGTGTTCACAGGCGAACTGGACGACGCAGCCGACGCGCTTCGCCTGCTCAGTCGTTCAGGCGTGGATTCCATTATTGTTCAAGACGTTGGCCTGATCATACTTGCCGGGAAAATTGTGCCGGACTTGGCAGTCCACGCATCCACCCAGATGACCATCACCTCGCCCGAGGGCGTGCGCTTTGCCAGCGACCTTGGGGTGCATCGCGTGGTGCTCGGGCGGGAGGTCTCCTTGCGGGAATTGGAGCGTTTCGAACATGACTCCCAAAACTCCACCCCGCTTGAGGTTTTTGTACACGGCGCGCTTTGCGTCGCATACTCCGGGCAATGCCTGACTAGCGAGGCGCTCGGCCAGCGCAGCGCCAATCGCGGCGAATGCGCCCAAGCATGTAGAATGCCCTACGATTTGATTGTGGATGGAATTCACAAAGATCTCGGGGATAAAAAATACCTGCTTTCACCCCAGGATCTTGCTGCGGTAGATCACATTCCAGCCCTGCTTAAAGCGGGGGTGACTTCCTTCAAAATTGAGGGCCGTCTTAAGGCTCCCGAATACGTCGCTGCCGTATGCCAAGTATACCGCCGCGCGCTGGACGCCGCGTTGGAAGGGAGGGAGACTCCCGCCAGCGCAGCGGACCGCTATCAATTAGAAATGTCCTTCTCACGCGGGCTGTTTCCCGGATGGATGGATGGCGTAGATCACCAACATTTAGTGCCCGCACGCTTCGGAAAAAAGCGAGGCCCTTTCGCCGGCCGGCTGGCGGCCATCGGAAAAGATTATGTGGAGCTGGATGCTTTAGTTCCGTTGCAACCCGGTGATGGCCTCGTGTTTGACACTGGAGGCGACACCAATAACGAACAGGGCGGGCGAATTTACGAGATTCGAGGACGCCGGTTGTTTTTCCAGCGGGGACATTTGCAGTTTGAAAAATTGCAGGCGGGTGATCGCGTTTGGAAAACAGACGATCCAGCGCTAAACAAGCGCCTGCAACAGTCCTACGCGGGAACCATTGCGCCGCGGCGCAGGACAGCATTGCAAATACGAGCGACAGGTTCTCCTGATTGTTTTCTATTGCTGGAGGCATTGGATTCCAATGGGGTAATCCTAGCGTCCGCCGAGTCACAAATACCTTTGCAGGCAGCCCGCAACGCGCCGCTAACCCACGCCCGCCTTCTCGAACATCTGGATCGCTTTGGCGAAGCCCCGTTTCAGATTGAGTCGCTTACCGTGGAGTTCTCCGAGCCGGTGATCTTGCCCATATCCGAGCTTAATCGCGTCCGCCGCACTTTGGGCGTGCGCTTGGAAGAGTCGACGCTTCCGGTGCGCGTAGAACTCGCGGAATCGTGGCGAGCCTTGCTCGACCCCGCAGCGATTTATCGTGAGCCGCTTGAATTGCCGGCGTTGACCGTCCTTTGCCGCAGCGACGAACAGTTGGAAGCAGCTCTGGAGGCTGGTGTAGAGCAGGTCTATTTAGATTTTGAAGACGTGCGTCGCTACAAGGATGCCGTCGCCAAAGTGCGTTCGTATTCCACTCCATCCACTGTCTGGCTTGCGACGCCACGCATTCAAAAGGCGGCCGAACAGGGCTTTTTCCGGCTTATTGAAAATGCACAACCCGATGGAGTGTTGGTGCGAAATCTAGGGGCGATGGAGTTTTTCTCGAATGCGAAAGGCGGCTCAAACTTTCGCTTGGCCGGCGATTTTTCTCTGAATGTGTCCAACCCACTAACAGCCCAAGAGTTTTTACGCCGCGGTTTGGAGACGGTGACCGTTTCCTACGACCTGACCTTAGAACAGGTTTTAGATCTGTCGCGTGGCTTACCAAAGGAGGCCTTGAGTGGATTAGAACTCACTTTGCACCAGCATATTCCGATGTTTCACATGGAGCACTGCGTCTTCGCTGCTTTTCTTTCCAAGGGAAGTTCATTTCTGGATTGCGGGCGTCCGTGTGACACGCAAAAGGTGCATTTGCGGGATCGCGTCGGAAAGGAACATCCGCTGCGGGCGGACGCCGGGTGTCGCAACACGCTGTTCAACGCCGTGGCCCAGACGGGTGCGCAGTTTTATGATGCGCTGTTCGGAGCGGGATTGCGGCGCTACCGGGTGGAGTTGCTGGAAGAAGATCGGGCGTCAGCTGTGCGGCTAATTGGAGCCTATCAGGCACTCTTGAGAGGTGATCGCAGTGGTGGATCGCTTTGGCGGGAGTTTCATGCGCAATCCCAGTTGGGCGTGACGCGAGGAACGCTGGCGGCACGCGAGGCCTAAAGGGTGGGCGCGGCGCGGCCGTGTAGCCGCTTTTCAAAGATAACACGCCACGTTTCTGACTGCCGTTGCAGCGTTCCGACGCACTGGCAAGAAACCTGCTGCGGAGAAGAAGATGCGCTTCCCCCACTGCCTTGCCTTGTCGTTTTATCTAATCGCAACGCTTTCTTCTAGAGCGGACTCCACCGAAAAACGTCCAGCGCACCCTAACATTCTGGTAGCCATTGCAGACGATTGGTCCTTCGGCCATGCGGGGGCTTACGGTTGCAGTTGGGTCAAAACTCCCGGCTTTGATCGTGTGGCCAAGGAAGGCGTCCTCTTCAACCGATTCTACACCCCAAGCGCCAAGTGCTCTCCCTCACGTTCAGCCATCATGACGGGCCGCAATCCCTGGCAACTCGGAGCGGCGGCGAATCATTGGCCAACTTTTCCTGCTGAATTTCAGACGTATCCTGAAGTGCTTCGAACCATGGGGTACTGGGTAGGAATGACGATGAAAGGCTGGGGCCCCGGGGAGGCAAAAGATGTAAACGGCAAGCCACGGCAAATGGCCGGCGTCCCGTTTAATAACAAAAAGACCACAGAGGCTCCCACCGCCGAGATCAGCAAAAACAATTACGCGGCAAACTTTGAGGATTTTCTGGCAGCGAATTCAGAAAGTAAACCGTGGTGCTTTTGGTACGGAAGCGTTGAGCCTCATCGCCCTTACGAATACGGCTCCGGCGTGAGCAAAGGGGGAAGGCAGCTCGCTGAGGTAAGTCGCGTTCCCGCGTATTGGCCTGACAACGATACAGTTCGAAATGACATGCTGGATTACGGATTCGAGGTCGAGTACTTCGACAAACACTTGGTTCGAATGCTCGAGTCTTTGGAGGCCAAAGGACAGCTCGAGAACACCATCGTTATCGTGATGGCGGACAATGGAATGCCATTTCCACGCAGCAAGGGACAAAATTATGAAATCGCCAACCACCTTCCGCTGGCTATTCGCTGGCCCAAGGGCATCCCATTCCCAGGCCGAGTTGTGGACGATTATGTCAGCGTCATCGATCTCGCCCCCACTCTACTGGAAGTCGCTGGGGTGCCTTGGGCCACCAGCGGCATGGCCCCGGCCACCGGGCGCAGCTTCCTTCCACTTCTGCGCTCGGAGAAGTCTGGCATCATCGATGATACTCGCGACCACGTTCTTTTAGGCAGGGAACGCAACGATGTCGGCCGCCCCAACGACGTGGGCTACCCCATCCGCAGCATTCTAAAGCGGGGAGTCTTGTACTCGCATAACTTTGAGCCGGGCCGTTGGCCGGGCGGAAATCCGGAGGCGGGCTATCTGGATTGCGATTCAAGCCCGACCAAATCAGAGCTACTGCATGCACATCGGAAGAATGCGGCAGATCCCTTTTGGGCTCTTTCGTTTGGAAAACGGGGTGAGGAAGAACTCTATGATCTTAACGCGGATCCTGATTGCGTAACCAATTTGGCGGCCAAGGCGGAGTTGGCCACGGCGAAGTCAGCCTTGAGTGGACAATTGGAGACAGAGCTTCGAATGCAAGAGGACCCGCGGATTTTGGGACGAGGCGCTGAGTTCGATGCGTATCCATTTGCAAGCGAGATGCATCGTGGATTTTATGAAAGATACCGCTCAGGCCATGCGATGCTCAAGGGATTTAACATAGATGACTTTGAAGTTGCGCCGTTAGATCTTATCGCGCCGCGGGAATGAGCAATGTATTGCCCCAAAAGTGGTGGCTATCTTAGTAATGTGACTTATGGAACATTTGCCGTTCTGAAACGACTTTCATTTGTTCAATAATTTCTGTAAGCGACATGGGTGCGATTCGGTGCTTTAGTTATCAAAGATTAGTTATTTCAATCTGATTTTTCTCACTCATGACATCCAACTCCGCGACAGTTGCTCCGTTGACTCCCTCTGGCTTTGAAAAAGCGCAGGCCAAACCAGAAGTCCCCTCGGCGGAATTCGTAAACGTGCCTTGGCAAACGAAGGCAACCACTCTCTTTTTCATCATCCTCCCTTTGTTGGCAACCCTTGCCGCACCCTTCTTCTTCAACTTCAGTTGGTTGGACGGCGGGCTGCTGCTGGGCTTTTACGTGATTTCAATGATGGGGATCACCGTCGGGTATCACCGCCTCTTTACACACGCCTCTTTTGAAACGCCCACTTGGGTCAAATGTGTCTTCGCAATTTTTGGCTCAATGGCACTCCAAGGCTCTCTTTTTGACTGGGTTGCCACCCATCGTCGGCATCACCAGTTTAGCGATACAAAGGATGATCCGCATTCTCCGCATCACCACGGAACCGGAATCTGGGCGATGATTAAAGGCGCGTATCATTCGCATATCGGATGGTTTTTCAAGCCAGAGCCCGTGAATATGACTCGCTACATCAAGGATTTACGCAATAGCCGCGCCTTGCGTGTCATGAACGCTCTGTTTCCGCTTTGGGTTGTGCTCGCGCTAATCCTTCCCGGCATCCTGGGCGGGCTGCTCTCCCAGTCATGGAAGGGTGCCCTAACCGGGTTTCTTTGGGGCGGTTTAGTCCGCGTGTTTCTGGTGCATCACATCACATGGAGTATCAACTCCGCATGCCACATTTGGGGGAGCCGACCATTTCAAAGTAAGGACCTGAGCCGCAACAATATGATTTTTGGAATTCTCGCTTTGGGCGAGGGCTGGCACAACACCCATCACGCCTTTCCCCGTTCCGCACGCCACGGACTGCGCTGGTGGGAAATCGATGGCAGTTACGGCGTGATCCGGCTCCTCTCACTCTTTGGGTTGGCTTGGGATATTCGGCTTCCCGATGCAGAGGCACTGGCTTCCGCATCAGAAAAGGCCCGCTGACCTCAGAGTGAATCTTCACCTCGGGGGACCCACCAGAGGTTTAGCCTTTGCTCTTTGCAGGTCGCGTCTTCCGTTTCAAAAGCGGTTTTAAAAACGGCGCAATCCGGCTTCCTTTCACCTTCACCACTTCTTCCGGAGTGCCACAGGCGATGAGTTCACCGCCTGCTGCACCCGCTTCGGGGCCGATCTCCAAAAGGAAATCCGCCTCCGCGATGACCGAGGTGTGGTGCTCAATAACCACCACGGTATGTCCCGCATCCACCAACCGATGCAGCACCCCCAGCAGCTGGCGCACGTCGGCTTGGTGCAATCCAATGGTGGGTTCCTCCAACAAGTACACCATCGAAGGAGCGGGCTTTGAACTGCGCAAGCGCGCGTTTTCACTTCGACTCACGCCGCGTACCAATTCGCTCACAAGCTTGAGTCGCTGCGCCTCTCCACCACTCAAAGTCTGACTGGACTGCCCCAATGTCAGGTAACCCAATCCGGTTTCGCACAATAATTTGAGAGGCCTCGCGATAGAAGGGTGCGATGCGAAAAACTCCGCCGCATCTTCCATTGGCAAAGCCAGCACATCGGCGATGGTCTTGCCTCCATAAGGGACCTCCAAAGTCGTTGGATTGTAACGACGCCCGCCGCAATCCGGACACTGGATGTGCGCGGTGGGCAGGAAGTTCATCTCTATTTTCAATGTGCCCTGCCCGAGGCAAGTCTCACATCGTCCGCCTTCGGTGTTGAATGAAAAACGTCCGCCGGAATAACCGCGGATTCGAGCCAAGGGAGTGCCTGCAAAGAGCGAACGAATCGCGTCAAAGATGCTCAGATACGTGGCCGGCGTGGACCGCGACGTCTTGCCGATAGGCGACTGGTCCACTTCGTAAACCGCTTCGACGCCATCGGCGCCGTCGAAACTTCGACACAATTTTCCGATAACACTCGCACCGGAGTGGCGAGGTTTTCGACCCGCAATCGCAGCCTCCAGAACGGGCTTGAGAATCCCGCGCATGAACGTGCTTTTGCCTGAACCAGAAATCCCCGTGAGCACCGTGAGCCTTCCTAGCGGTATGCGCACATCCATGTTCTTCACGTTATTCAAATGGGCCCCTAGTATCTCCAACCACCCCGTCAACTCGCCTTTCGCAAGAGATCGGCGTTGGCCCAGCATGGGATGTTGTAGAGGATTGCGAAGGGATTCCCCTGTGGCAGAAAGTGGTGCGGCACGTAGTTCTGCGAGCGTTCCCTGCGCAATGATTTGGCCGCCGTGTCGGCCTGCGCCGGGCCCGAGATCAATCACATGATCGGCGCGAAGCAGCGTATCCTCGTCATGCTCGACAATGACGAGCGAATTACCCTTGGCCTTAAGCGCAGTGAGCGTATCCAGAAGAGCGGCGTTGTCGCGGGGATGCAATCCGATGGTTGGTTCGTCCAGAACGTAAAGGACGCCGCGCAGGTTGGAGCCCAACTGCGCCGCGAGCCGGATGCGTTGAGACTCGCCACCGGATAAGGTTTTCGCCGAACGGTTCAAGGTAAGGTAATCCAGTCCAACCTCGCTCAAAAACTGAAGCCGTTGAGTAATTTCCGGGAGAATGTCTTCCGCAATCCTCGCCTGGTTTCCTGAAAAACCCAAACTCTCCAACCATTTCAAAACGCCCGCCGCCGGAAGCGCAACAATCGCTGGCAACGTGCTCAATCCGACGAAAACGAATCTCGACTCGCGCCGAATACGAGCACCATCACACGTAGAGCAAACCGCGCGCTCCTCGTCCTCCAGTGCCTCATGTTGGCGCTCGTGGTCCAGTTCGATTTCCAGCGCAGAATCCAGCCGCGGGTTGTCCTTGCGCACCCATTCCTCACCAAACCCGTGGCAGACCTCGCACCAACCGTGCGGACTGTTGAAAGAAAACTGGCGCGGATCGGGCTCTTCAAAAGATGTGCCGCAACCCGTACAACTGTACTGCGTGCTTAGCACGTGGCGCTTCAGTTTGGCATCCAGCAGAACGGCCGTCCCCTTACCCACCTCCAACGCAGTCTCAATAACTTTGCGGGTCAATCCGTCCGGACCGCTCTTGCCAATGAGTACCTCAATGGTGTGTTCCTTGAACCGGGCCAACTTTGGAAAAGCACTCGCCTTGACCCACTTTTCATCCACCAATAAATCCTCATAACCACGACGTATCGCCCATGTTGCAATTTCGTTGTGATACCCTTTTCGGGCACGGATCAAAGGCGCTAGAATTGAAACCACGCCCTTTTTCGCGAGGGTTTCTGCCTTGGTGACCGCGGAACTTACCGTCTGGCGCTCCACCGGCAGTTCGCAATCCGGACAATGCTGGACGCCGAGTTTTGCGAAGAGCAGACGAAGGAAATGATAAACCTCGGTGACCGTCGCGACGGTGGACTTGCCTCCGCCTCGGGTGAGGCGCTGCTCGATGGCGACGGAGGGTGGCAGGCCCGTGATCAGGTCCACGTCCGGGCGCTCCAGTTGGGTGGCAAACTGCCGCGCATAGGGCGACATGCTGTCTAAAAAGCGGCGCTGGCCCTCTGCGAAAAGCAGGTCAAACGCCAGCGAAGACTTCCCCGAACCGCTCAATCCGGTGATGACGGCGATGGAGTTTCTCGGAATGGTGAGAGTCAGATTTTTCAGATTGTGCTGCCTGGCGCCGACGATATGAATGCCGTCTGGCACCTGCGCAACACTATGAAAATTTAGCTCTTCCGCAACGCGCAAGGCATCTTGCACACCGGCGTCGAGCTGCAGGAAGCGGCCAGTGTGAGACTCTGCGCACGCGGCAACCTGCTCGGGAGTGCCGGCCACCAAAATGCAGCCGCCGTCGGCACCGGCCTCGGGCCCGAGGTCAATAATGTGATCGGCACCGCGAATCACGTCCGGGTTGTGCTCAATAACAAGAACGGTGTGGCCATCATCGACAAGCTTGTTGAGTGCGGCGACCAACAAGACAATGTCGTCCAAATGAAGGCCCGTGGTGGGCTCGTCCAGGATGAGAAATGCGCCCGTTTTTGAGCGTTGAATGAGCCGCTCGGCGAGCTTGACGCGCTGGGCTTCGCCACCGGAGAGGCCGTTGAGAGGCTGCCCAAGCCGCAGGTATCCGAGCCCCAGTTCTTGGAGTGTCTCAAGCGGCTTGATAGCGCCCGGCATATCCGCCTTTATTAGAAATTCAATAGCTTCTGTGACCGTAAGTTCCAACACTGCATCGATGGACTTTCCCTCCAATAAAATCTGCCGCACGTGCGGCTGGTAACGCCGCCCCTCGCATTCCGGGCATCGCACATAAACGTCGCTCAAAAACTGCATCTCGATCTTCTCATAGCCGCTTCCCCCACAGCGTTCGCAACGACCCTTTCCAGAATTAAATGAGAAGCTGCCCGCAGTAAATCCAGCCGCTTGCGCCTCCGGCGTTTTTGCGAACCTCGCTCGGATTTCATCGAAAATTCCGAGGTAAAGCGCGGGAGTGGAACGCGGGGTTTTGGATAGGGGCGTCTGGTCGACGAGCACTACCGGTCCAGCCTTCTGCGCCCCGTGGATTGCCCGGCACTCTCCCGGCGCTTCGTCCAAGTCCAGGCCCTGCGCCTTCGCGAGCTGACCGTACAACACGCGGTGCACCAGCGTGCTTTTTCCGGATCCTGAAACACCTGTAACACAACAAAGTACGCCCAGCGGAAAGGAGGCGTCCACCGCTTTCAAATTGTGGGCGCTTGCCCCTTCGACTTTCACCCAGCCCTTCGGCTTGCGGCGCTTGGTGCGCACAGGAACGAATTTTTTCCCAGTGAGATAATCCCCCGTCAGCGTCCTAGCGGCACCCGAAAGGAGCGCCTCCGACGGTCCCGCGTACACCAGATGGCCGCCCGCTTCGCCGCGCCCTGGCCCGATCTCTATGAAATGATCCGCCGCGCGTAACATCGCCTCCTCGTGCTCCACCACGACCAACGTATTTCCTTTGTCCCGGAGTCGTTTAAGCACGCTTAAAAGCCGCCCCGTATCGCGCGGATGCAACCCGATGCTGGGTTCATCCAACACAAAAAGCGTGTTCACCAAGGCCGTCCCCAAACAGGTGGTCAGATTAACCCGCGCAGTTTCGCCGCCGCTGAGAGAGCGTGTGGGGCGCTCCAAAGTCAGATATCCAAGTCCAACGTCCAGAAGATATTGCAATCTGGATTGCACCTCGCCCGAGAGGAGGTCGGCCGTTGGGTCTTTGGAGAGAAGCTCCCGGCGCTGTCGAATGAATGTGTGCAACTCGCTCACCGGCAGCCGCATCAAGTCTGATGCGGTTAGGCCGTCCCAGCGGAAGTTCATCGTGTCCGGCGCGAATCGGTTGCCGTGACAGTCCGGACAAACCGTATATGTGCGATAACGACTCAACAGCACGCGGACGTGCATTTTGTAACTCTTGGCCTCCATCCACTCAAAAAAACCGCGCACACCATACCACAAGTCCTTCTTCCACAAGTAGTCGCCTGAGCGCAAAGGATCCTCACCGTATAATACCCACTGCTGGTCAGGCTCGGAGAGTTTGGTAAACGCGGTGCTGCAATTGATTCCGCGTTTGGCTGCCTGGCGGAGTAAATCCCGCTGGCAATCGGCGCCCCCTTCAGTTTGAAAAGGTTTAACCACGCCGTCATTGATGCTCAGTTCTGGGTTGGGCACAGCGCGAAGCAGATCCAGCGTAATGACCCGCCCAAAGCCTCTGCAAGCCGCACAGGCTCCCTGCGGATGGTTGAACGAAAAGCGGCCCGCCGTCGGTTCGGGAAGCGAGCGAGCACAAGCAGCGCAATGCCAGCCCGTGGCGAAGGGACGAATCTGGTCCCCGGCGATGGCCGCCATTTTTCCCTTTCCAAAACGCAGCGCGATTTCCACGGCCTCCGAGAGACGTGGCCGGTTTTCGACGGAAGAGGTGAGTCGGTCTTGGATGACAAACACCTCGGAGGGAAGCTCTGAGACCGGCTCATCAGTGCGCACCACCACACCCTTTGCCCAAATTCGTTGGTAGCCTTGTTGCTTAAGGAAGGCTAAAAATTCGCTGGCGACGGCGTCCGGTGGCACAGCCAACGGGAAGGTGATGAGGAGCGGCTCGGAAACGTGGAGCAGTCCATCCACAATAGAGACAGCGGTGGCGGGGCGGACCGCTTGATTGCACCCCGGACAGAACGCCTCGACCACGCGGGGGAGCAGCAGTTTGAGATAGTCGTTAAGGTCGGTGATGGTCCCAACGGTGGAGCGGGTGGATTTGACGGCGTTGACTTGTTGGATGGCGATTGCCGGGGGGATGCCGCGGATTTCGTCGACAGCCGGCTTGTCCATCCGATCGAAAAACTGACGGGTGTACGGGCTGAAGGTCTCCACGTAGCGGCGCTGTCCTTCCGCGTAGAGAGTGTCGAAAGCGAAGCTGGATTTCCCGCTGCCGCTTGGGCCGGAGACGACGATTAGTTTGCCAAGCGGTAGCGAAACATCGAAGCCCTTCAAATTGTTTTGGCGAGCCCCGCGAATCTCAATGAAACCCGGGCCGCAGGGAGGGTGGTAGGAGTGTGCCATGGGCAGGGCGAAACCTCGGCGAGAGCGGGCAAGTTCGCAAGCTTGGAGCGAGCCGAGGCACGGGATCATTTTCCGTCGGCACGGAGGTGCAAAAGCGGCAACCGCTTGGTTCCACCAACCAGACGACCTTCCCTTTTCGTCAAAGCTGTTGCAACCTCAATCCCTTGCGATTCCCACAGCGTGTGTTAAGATCACCTACCCCCGCCTGCCTTCCCAGAACATGATCTCCGGACCCATAGGTACATTGGATGCGTCTCCTGCTGCCCCCAAGAAGGCAGGAGCTGCGGATTTAGTGCCAACCTCCCCCGGGGCGCCACCCCCCGCACCCCCCGCAAAACTATCCGGCGGGCACTCTCACCTGATTTTTCTTTGCTCGGCCGTCCTTCTCGCAGGCGCTTTTATTACAGGAGGTTACTTCTGGGCTCGCGACATTCAAGAAAGACGACTGCACACTGCTGCACCTGAGTTTTGCGACGCGAAGCTGCACGGCGTGGCCCTCATCCGGGAGGCGCTCTCAAGGCCCGACACCCTCGTTTTCTTTGGCAGCTCGGAGCTCATTCCCGACGTTCCCATGAAGGGCGTCGACTTTTTCTCCGACTCCCCCACTGGGTTCACCATGTTTCCTGTCGGTAAGGCGGGAACCACTGCGCTTTCCGTACTCCAAAAACTCGGTGGCGCCGCCGAGCAATTGGCTGGAAAAAAGTTGGTTCTCTCCCTTTCGCCCAGTTTTTTTCAAAGTGAAGAAGTCGACGCCAAGTACTTTGAAGGCAACTCCTCGAAGCTCCAGATTAAGGAGTTTTTATGGAGCGACCGCTTCAGCGCCGAGCTTAAGCGAGATGTCTCCGAAGAGATCTTGAAGTACCCCAAGGTGATGGAGGGCGATTGGACTCTGGAATTCACCCTACGCCGTTGGGCCGCAGGATCCCCGAGCAACCGTTTTCTGCTGACGCTCATCCGCCCCTACGCCGCCTTGGACCGGATGGTCGCGCGACTACAGGATCACATCGAAGCCGGTTTTGCACTCAACGGGATGACGGCTAACGACGGCGCCGGCCGGTTCCGGCCAAAACGTGGCAAGGCGCTGAGGTGGGACGACCTTTTTCGCACGGCCGAACAACAGTCCAAAGTGCTGGCGGCAAAGTCCCGAAAGCGCCCCATCAAAGTGGTGCGCGCGCGGGGGACTTGGGACAGGCAGTTTGCCGTTAAGATGCGCAAGGCTCAGGAGTGGAGAGATTTTGAGCTGGTTCTTCGCCTACTCAAAGAGGCGGGCGCCAAGCCTTTAGTGATGTCCATGCCCTTGCATGCCGATGTGCTGGAAGCCCAGGGAGTCTCGGAGACGGGTCGCTTGGCCTACGGCGAACGGTTGCAGGAGATGGTTCGGCGCTATGGGGTTCCCCTTGTCTATTTTGCGGATCATGAAAGCGATCCGGTGTTTTTCGTAGATCAAAATGATCATATCGGTTCCAAAGGGTGGTGGTATTATAACAAAGTGCTGGATGACTTTTACCACGACAAGCTTGGCAAAAGCCCGATCGCTAAAGAAATACCCTGACCCGAATAGTTTTATGATGAAGGACAAAATACTTCAGGTGCTTGCAGAAGTTGCTGAAACCCAAGAAGTACTCAGCCAGCCGGATCTGGCATTGTACGATCTTCAAATTCTCGACTCCATGAAGACGGTGGAACTCATCGTGGCCTTCGGACGCGAATTCGACGTGGACATCTCTCCCGCGGAGTTCGAACGCGAGGCATGGGCCACGCCCGCCCTGCTAGTCGCCGACCTGGAGCGGCGCATGGCATCTTAACTGGCTTGTTTCGATGAATTTCGATGCTTTTTTTGAGGGGCGTCCAGAGCTCAAGCGTTTGGCGCTTTTTCTCTACTATCTGGCCTTGGTTCTCACCTTGGTATTCCTTTACGGACGCGGTGATTTTTCCACCCCACCCTTCGTTTACCAGGAGTTTTAGGCTAGGGATGTCGCTCTCCTCTGGTAACGCTGGGCACCTTCACGTCACATTGGGTTTCGTCAATGGCTTCCCGAACTGAAGCGCGGCTTCCCCGTGGATCCGCATAAAATTACCCGGTTGCCTTCAACTTGAACCACCACCCTATGAGTGAACATTTTCTGGACCGGATTGACCGCTGGGGCACCTTATGCCCGGAGCGCGCAGCGGTGCAAAGCGGCTCCAATACGCTGACATGGAGCGGGCTAATCCAACAATCAGACGCCCTGGCCGCATGGCTGCACCGCGAACTAGCCCACAGTCCGGGCCCTATCGCAGTCCACGGCCACAAGGAGCCCGAGATGCTCGTTGCGTTCCTTGCCGCCGTAAAGTGCGGCCGCGCCTACGTCCCAATGGACACCTCCATTCCCGAGCCGCGCATTGCAAAAATTGTTGCGGGCTCTGGCGCCGCACTTGTACTTACTCCGGAAAAGGTTAGTGAAATTTTGACGCACCTCACGGACACGCTTCCCGCCCCACCAGTCAGGGTGCAACTGGACGACCCTTTCTACATGCTCTTCACCTCGGGGAGCACTGGAGAGCCCAAGGGGGTGGTGATTACGCTGCGTAACCTGACGGCCTTCACGGACTGGCTTCTGGCGGAACACAAGTTCGAGCTTCTGGCGGAAGTGTTTCTCAATCAGGCGCCGTTCTCCTTCGACCTCTCCGTCATGGATTTATACGGGAGCCTATTAACTGGAGGCACACTGGCCTGCATCACCAAGGAGGAGCTCGCCAACCTCAAACTGCTGTATCAAAGATTGGCGCAATTCGGCCTGACGACCTGGGTGTCGACCCCATCTTTTGCGCAGATGTGCCTGATCGAAAAGAGCTTCCGGCAGGAAATGCTCCCCACAATGCGGCGCTTTCTCTTTTGCGGCGAAACCCTCGCCCCCGAAACCGCCTCCCAACTGCTAGAGCGCTTCACAGACGCCGAAGTCTGGAACACGTACGGCCCCACGGAGGCCACGGTCGCCACCACCTCCGTGCGCGTCGACGCCTCCCTGCTTGCGCGATTCTCGCCGCTGCCCGTCGGCTACCAGATGCCCGGCACCCGGGTTCTTGCCGTGGACGAGGCCGGGCTTCCCGTGGCCGAATCCGAGCGCGGCGAACTGCTCATCGCAGGACCGAACGTAAGCCCCGGCTACCTCAACCGGCCCGAGTTAACGGCGAAAGCCTTCACCCAATTTGAAGGCCAACCCGCTTACCGCACCGGGGACTGGGGCCGCTGCCGAGACGGACTGATTTTCTTTGAGGGCCGCATGGACGGACAGATCAAGCTGCACGGCTACCGCATCGAATTGGGTGACATGGAGGCTAACTTGCGCGAACTCCCCGAGGTCGCCGACGCCGTGGTGCTTCCTGTAGAAAAAGGCGGCAAAGTCGATTCCCTTGCCGCCTTCGTCGTCCTTTCCACCCCCATGGACGGCAGTGCCTTTGAAAAAAGCGCTCGCCTCAAAACACGCCTCGGCGAGCGCATTCCGACTTATATGGTCCCTCGCAAGTTCATTTTCCTCGACGCCTTCCCCATGACTGCAAACGGCAAGGCAGACCGCCGAGCGCTCGCCGCAATGCTCTCCTAATTCGTCGGTTTTTTCGCCCCCCATGGTTCCCTTCTCTGACTTCGAGTATTTCGGTCTGCTTCTTTACATCCTGCTTCCCTTCGGATTGCTCGCGTACTTCGGCCGGCTCAACCGCGTCACGAGCTTGGTGGCCATGGGCATCCTCCTGGCACTTCAAACCAGCGCTCCGGTCCATTTGCGCCCCGACTTTGAAGTGCGGGAACTTTATATCATCGGCTTATATACAGCCTTCCAAGCCCTCCTCGCCCACTGGTTGCTCCAGTTCCGCTCCCGCTCGGTTTTCTACGCGACCCTCGGCCTTTCGCTCCTACCGCTTGCCGCGGCCAAACTCCTCCCGACTTTATTGCCCCAAACTGCCTTTGGTTTCCTGGGCATCTCCTACGTCACATTCAGGGCGCTGGACGTCCTTTTTTCCATCCAAGACGGTCTTGTCAAAGACCTCTCCCTCCAGCATTACGTCGCCTACGTGCTCTTCGTTCCGGCCCTTTCCTCCGGCCCTGTAGATCGCTACCGCCGCTTCATCAAGGATTGGAATAAAACCCGCTCCCGTGCGGAGTTCCTCGATGACCTCGACTTCGTGGCCAAAAGGCTGGCTCGCGGTTTTTTGTACAAGTTCGTCATTGCGGCCCTCATCAACACCTACTGGATGGAAGCTCTGGGTAAGGGGCGCGGCTTCACAACGTTGTGGATGTACATGTACGCCTACACCTTTTACCTCTTCTTCGACTTCGCCGGTTACAGCGCTTTCGCTGTAGCGTTGGCCCGCTTCTTCGGCGTTCATCTTCCGGAAAACTTCGACCGCCCGTTTCTGTCCAAGAACATCCGTGACTTCTGGAATCGCTGGCACATTTCGCTCTCCTTCTGGTTTCGCGACCACGTTTACATGCGGTTTCTGTTGGCCGCTTCAAAGGGCAAATGGTTCAGCGGCAAACACACGGCGTCCTACTGCGGCCTCTTTTTGACCTTCGGCATCATGGGTGTCTGGCACGGACTGAGCCTGCACTATATGCTCTACGGGCTTTACCACGCCGCGCTTCTGAGCGGTTACGACTGGTTTGCACGCTGGAACAAGCAGCGGAAATTTCTTGGCGAAAGTGCACTGCAAATATTCGCCAATCGGCTGCTCACCTTCCACTCCATCGCCTTCGGGTTGCTCCTTTTCTCCGGACGCCTCACCCCGGCCCCGCCAATCGCCGTGGAACGGCTTTTGGAAAAAGCCGACACCCATGAAGTCATCGGCATGGTCTGGGAACCAGCCGCGCAACAAGAAGTGCTGCAAGTTGATCTGTTCATCGACGACCAGTTCATCCAGCGCCTCCCCGCGGATATTGAACGCGAGGATTTGAAGGAACGGGGCTTTGGAGACGGCAAACACGGATTTCGCTTCGAGGTCCCTTGGTGGGTCCGCGACGGCCGCCCACACATCATCGAAGTCAAGGATGTGAAAAGCAACCTACCCCTCAAAAGCTCGCCTCAAACAGTTGAATGCGAACGTAATGAAGAGGAAATCCGGCGGGAGGAAGAAAAGCTGCGCAAGGCCCGGGAAGCCGCCTTGGATCAGCCGCCCGCTGCGACGCCCCCTGACCCGGCGCCTAAATAAGTCCGTTTTCGCCTGAGCCTGAACCAATTGTAGAACGTCTTACGAAACCCTTCCAGAGCGCTGAAGGGCTGGCAGTGCAGTTCGGTTCCCTTCGTGATGGAGTCCAGAATAGCCCTCACGCACAGGCGCTCCGCTGGAAAAGTGGTGTGCGAGCGTCCAATGGAGAGGTGGTGATGTGCATCGCTGCCCGCGGTCATCGCGAGGCCTCGCCGCTGGGCGTACGCCAGAGCGCTTTCGTTGTGGCGCTGCAGCACGGTAGCTGCGTTAAAAACCTCTATACAATCTAGTTCCAACTCATCCAAATCATCCTCTCGGATCCCCGCACGCATGCGATCATAGGGATGTGCCGGGATCGAAACTCCATTTTGCGCCCGCACCATCTCTATGACCTCCTTGGCGGGCACCCCCTTCAAACCGTTGGGAAGCCAAACTCCGAGGCACAAAAGGTGCCCCTCGGCGGTCGACACTTCGATCCCCGGCAATACCAGGAAGCCGTCCACGGGCTCTCCATCTTCCAGAAGCAACCCAATGTCGCGCAGATACCTGCATCCGTCCGATGTGTTGTGATCCGTCAACGCAAACCCGTCCAAACCCACGCGCTTAGCCGCCTGAATCAACGCCTCAGGACTGCTCACTCCGTCCCCAGAGTAAAATGAATGCACGTGAGGATCGATGCGAAAGCCCATCACGCAGTATGCCGCGAAATGTGCCCGGCGAGAAGCGTGGAACAAAGCCAACTTGCCAAGCTTCCTGCGTGCACCACGGCGCCCGAAAGCGTTATGATTCGCGCCATGAGCATTGGATTTAAAGAATGGGCGCTGATTTGCGCCGCCTTGGGAACCGGCCGACAGAGCATTATTTTGCGTAAAGGCGGCATTGCAGAAGGCCGCGAGGGCTTCCGGTTTCAGCATCCCGAATTTTTGCTGTTTCCAACCCTCTTCCACGAACAAGTTGCCAAGCTCAAACTCCCCCCGGAAACTCCGCTGCCCCACACCCTCGCCGGACATCACACCCTCACCCACCGAGTCAGCGTCGCCTGGACCCGCGACTTGGTGGATTGGGAGCAAATTTCACGCTTGGAGCCTTTTCATCTCTGGACTCCGCAGGTCATCCGGGAACGGTTCGAATACGACGAACATCACGGAATCAGCCTCGCCTTCGTCCGCGTCTTTTCGCTCAACGCCCCGGTGACCTTTCCTGATGAACCCAAATACGGCGGCTGCAGATCTTGGGTAAACGTGCCTGACTGCGAGACGACGCTGGCCAGCCCCGTGCTCCAAGATGCGGAGCACTCCGCCTTGGAAGCCTCAATTCTGGCGGCGTTGCAATGAAAGTCTGCTGATGCGTGTCCTCATTTGACAACCTTACCCCATCGGCTAAGCTGACAGACCGCCTCGGATCCAGAGCGCCCTGGATAATTCGCCAAGTGGTCCCTTTTGAAGATCTGGGTAACACATGGTCCGAAGGTGCCCGCCCCATCACCGCATAAACATTCGCTTAAAATTATGACCAGCCATTTGCTCGAAGAAGCCCTCAAGAAAGTTCCAAACCAGCAGGTGTTGGTCAATGTTATCAGCAAGCGCGTCAAGCAGTTAACTGCAGGGGAACGCCCTATGGTGGACGCTGGCTTTCGCACAGGATTTGCCGACATCGCCCTCCAGGAAGTCATCGAGGGTAAAATCGCTCTCTCTTTTCCGGCACCTCCTTTGGTCGTCGCCGTCTAGGTCGCCAACCCGCAGCGGGTGGGGCGAAAGCGCTAAGAACGCGGAAATTCGAAGACGCCCTCTATTTTAAAGGCGCATGGAGCGCAGTGCTGCTCCACGGGCTCTTTTGATTTATTAAAATCGCAGTAAGGCTGGGGCTTGGTGTCCCGGAGATGATGGACGCCCACTTTCCTTGGTGGGCCTACAGAGCCAAATTTTTATGGACTCGGAGATCTCAGTAAACCGGAAGGCGCTTCGTGACTTTCACGTTTTGGAGCGATTTGAGGCGGGCTTGGAATTAAAGGGCACCGAGGTCAAAAGCATCCGCTCCGGCCACGCGAATCTACTGGGGGCCTTTGCTCGGGTGGAGAAGGGGCAGGTTTACTTATTCGACTTGGAAATCCGTCCCTACGAGAAGGCCAGCCACACACAGCACGAGCCCAAGACCCGCCGCCGGCTTTTGTTGCACCGCCAACAGATTGCCAGGCTCTTCGACCAGACCCATATTAAAGGACACACGTTGGTGGCACTTCGCCTCTACTGGAAGGGGCACCGGATAAAGGTGGAAATCGCAGTGGGCTCGGGCAAGGACAAGGCGGATCAGAGGGCCTCGCTAAAAGAGCGCGTTGAATTGCGGGAAGTGCAGCGGGAAGTCTCCCGCTTTCACCGCGGCGGACGCAACTAACATGGCAGTCCAGCGCGCGGCTTCTTTGGCAAAAAAGATGCTTGCCCGGAGAGGCGCATTATTGGCAGGATTAACCTCCCGCTTGGAAAAGGGGTCTTAGCTCAGTTGGTAGAGCGCCTCAATGGCATTGAGGAGGTCAGGGGTTCGAATCCCCTAGGCTCCACTTTCCAAAGCCGTCTCAAACCCATCCCAAACCGCTAATGGGGAACGCCTTTTGGGAGCTGAAACAAAGCAATTGAAATCAAAGTGACACCAAACTTATGCACTGATTTTGCATATCAGTGCATATAGGGACCGGTGAGTCGCAAACGCCCCACTCCAAAAACCAAAAACCCGCAGAAGGTGAATCATCTAGGCCGCACTGGTACCATCTACTTTTGGAAAAACGGATGCTTCGGTGTACGAGTTGTCTTCGGGGGCACAGCATACAGGAACTCATTTAAGAGCTATGACGCTGCACATAAAGACATTATAGGACAGATTGAAAAACATGAGAGCCAGCTGGGCATTCATCTATGAACTTTATCTCATGAGGGAGGTAACGCAACCACCCCTGTCAAAACCTGCTGTCGGACAAATTTACAGAGAATGCGGGTCCACGCCAAAGTTTTGGGACGGCGTTGTGTAAGTTGAAAGTTTAGTTGTCGTTGCGCCGGGGGGAACTAGCCCAGAGGTTTCAGCGAGGAAAAGACCTCCAGTTCGGGCATTACGCCTTGCCGCTCGCACCGAGTTCGTGGGGCTTATAATCGGCTGCATGGTAGGAGCTTCGTACCAGCGGGCCCGAAGCCACGTATTCAAAACCTTTGCGATAAGCCGTTTCCTTGTGCTGCTCAAAAACCTCCGGTCGGATGTACTCCACCACCGGAAGATGCTGCGGACTCGGCCTAAGATACTGGCCCAGCGTGAGAACCTGAACGCCGGCTTCGCGCAGATCGTCCATGGCCTGAAAAAGCTCCATCTCCGTCTCGCCCAAACCCAGCATCAGGCCGCTTTTTGCCACCATGGAAGGCGCCATTTTCTTAACCATTGCAAGCACTTCCAGCGAACGCTTGTATTTGGCCCGGGAACGAACCAAAGGCGTCAGGCGTTCGACGGTCTCCAGGTTGTGATTGAAAATTTCGGGCGCGGCATCCACCACCAAGCGCAGGCACTCTTCCTTGGCATGAAAATCCGGGGTGAGCACCTCGATGGTGATCCCCGCGTTGACGCTGCGAATGGCGGCAATGGTCTGTGCGAAGTGCAGCGCGCCACCGTCCTTCAAGTCATCGCGTGCGACGGCCGTCACCACGACGTGCTTTAATTTCATGCGCCGCACGGCTTCCGCGACACGTTCAGGCTCATCGGCTTCCAGCGCGAAGGGCTTCGCCGTCGTCACTGCGCAAAAGCCGCAGGCCCGAGTGCAACGATCCCCGGCAATCATGAAAGTAGCAGTCCCCTGACTCCAGCATTCCCAACGGTTGGGGCACTGCGCCTCTTCGCAAACCGTGTGCAATTTCAAATCCGACACCAACGCTTTGGTCGAAAAAAACACAGGATTCGAGGGCAGCCGCACGCGGATCCAATCCGGTTTACGGGTTTGATGCAGTGCGGGATCTATCTTCGAACAGGACATGCGAATTGATGGTACTGACTCGGCTGGGGAAATCAACCGCTGCGCTGCGAGCAGTATGCTTCGCAGTGAAAGTTCCCAAAAGACAAGCCCAGCAGGAGGTCCCGCAAACCGAGGGTCCGTGGTTTCAATGCGCCGAGAATATGGCATGCTCGTGTCGTGGCCCGTTCACTTTTCCCATTGCTCCTCTTCGTATTCTGCGTCTCCCAAGCGCCGGAGGCTTTTGCACAGCAACCGGAGACGTCGAGGCAAGCCGCATTCAAAACGCTGAATACCGATCCCTCTGAAGTCAGGCGTTTGGAAGCCTTTGTTCTTCTTGAACAAACGGGCGCACTGGACGCCAAACAGATCTCCCGCTCCATTTGCGATACCGCGCCCGCCCTTCGTGCAGCGGCGCTGCGTGCAGGAGAAGCCTTTGCAAAAGAGGACACCGAACTCGAATTGCGACTCATCGCACTCAATCACGACCATTCGGCGCCAGTGCAACTTCAACTGCTCAAATCGCTCCCGAACTTCACCCATCCCACCGCAGCGATCGCTCTGAAGAAAGTCGTCCAAGCGCTGCTCAAATCTCCCGATTCCGCCCTGCGTTCCACCGCCGAAGCCGCCGCAAAAACCCTCCAGCCCGTTGCACCTTAACCCTTCGCCTTAACCTTCCGATGCACGATCCCATCGCCCTAGCGCTCGCCGAGGATCTCGGCAGCGGAGACGTCACCGCAGAATTCTTCGTGGAAAGGCGTCTCGGCAAAGCCCGACTTTTCGCGAAAGAAGCCGCCGTTGCCGCTGGCGTTGAAACGGCGGCTGAGGTGTTTCGCCGCGTCGATTCCACCACCAAGACGACTATCGTGCGCCCCAGTGGCAGCCCACTAGAGACCGGCGACACCGTGCTGGAAATCGAGGGGCCGCTTCCCTCGCTGCTTTCCGCCGAGCGCGTGGCGTTGAACTTTCTCCAGCACCTTTCCGGCATCGCGACGCTTACCGCCCGCTTCGTGGCTGCTGTCGCCGGGACAAAGGCACGCATTTTAGACACACGCAAGACGGTGCCGTGTCTGCGTTCACTGGAAAAAGCAGCAGTTCTTTCCGGCGGCGGAACCAACCACCGTATGGGGCTTTACGACATGGCAATGGTCAAGGACAACCACCTTGCCACAGGGACGACTCCGCAGCAATTACAGGCCGCCATCTACCGGTTACGCAGTGAGCGCCCCGGAGTTCGCGTCGAATTGGAAGCCGACACGCTCGTACAGGTGGCGCAGTTTTTGGAACTGCGCGATGTGGATGTCATCCTGCTAGACAACATGCCACTGGAGGCTCTACTCACGGCGGTGGACATGACCGCGAAACGCTCGCCGAATGTGCTGCTGGAGGCCTCCGGCGGCGTGACCTTGGAAACGGTTGCCGCCATCGCGGGTACGGGCGTGGATTTCATTTCAGTTGGAGCGTTAACGCATTCGGCGCGTGCAATTGATTTCTCTATGGAATTGCTGGAATGAACTTGCGCGGATTTTTGTAAACACATCCTCATCCTCACCGGTCAGGTTACGTGGCTTTATTCCTTCGATATCGCCCACGACAACGCGTCTAATACCAAATCTCGAAGAAAACTGGTCCTTCTCTCCTGGGTGAGAAGGACCAGTTTTCTTTAAGCGATGGTATTACAGCTTCAGCGCCGCCTGCCGGTAATGCTCGTCCTTGCGCCCGCCAATGCGCGACACCGTGGCGTCCGACAAAAAGACAGGACCGCCCAAGGCCGCCGCGCCCGCAAAAATACGCGCCGCTTTGACCGCCATAAACATCGCGGCCTTAACTGCTTCTGGGGAAGCGCCAAGAGTGATCACTCCATGACTCTCCAGCAAAACCACCCGTGGCGGAACGCCATGCTCCCGCAAAAACCTCTCCGTTTGCGTGCGGATCTCCTGCCCCAGCCACAGTCCCGGATCCGTGTAGGGCACGAACACCGAAGCCGGACCGCAGCACACAACTTCATCCGGAAACGTCCGCTTCTGCGCAAAGTCGCGGGCTCGCGTAGAACAAAGCACCGCGTTGATCGCGGTGGGATGCGTGTGACCGACAAACTCCACGTTGGGTAGCGAGAGAAAGTACGCATGAAACAGCGCTTCCACCGAGGGTCGGCGGGCATTCGGATCGATGCGGCAACCCATCACGGCGCGATCCACGTCTGCATCGGTGGCATCAGTGTGATTAAGCAGTTCCAGCAGCGGCGCGGAATCGCATTCGACAAGATCCTCGGCGCCAAGCGTTCCCAAGTTGCAGCCGCTGGCCTTGACCAGAAACCGCCCATGTTCGAGACGGGCCGACGTGTTGCCTTCACCCAAAATAGCGAGATCCCGATGTTCCGCCCCCAACTCGTGCGAAAGCGCGAGAAGTGTGGCCCGTTTTTCGTTGGTGCGGCTCATGGTTAGACGTCTCCGCAGAGGAACACTTCCAGACCCAACGCCGCCATGGCGCTGGCCTTGGCGAACAATCCCAGCCGGGCCCCCGCCTCATCAGGTGCGTAAACAACTTGGATGTGGTTCGACGGATGGCGCGCCATCATTTGATCCCGCGAAATCCCTTTCAGCACCGCGTGCATGATGGGCCATTGCGACGTCGTCAGCGCCCAACGCTCCTCGGTCTCCTGTTGCGGCAACTCCACCACCTCTCCCAAACCCGTGTCAAAACGCAGGACGCCGTCGACCACATAAACCCTGCTCCACACAATCCAACCCGGTTTGCTAACCCCCTTTAACGTCCCACCGCCAAGGCGGAAATACATGGCCGGCTGGCGCTCGCTCACCGCTCCAGCCCAGCCTCCGATGAAATGCGCAGGTGGTGCCGCGCCTGAAATCAAAAACACCCAAACGTATTCCTCCCGCCCGTCCTCAAACTGGTAAGAACGCCCCCACCGCAAGTCGTGCAGCGTATTCTCCGGCTCAAAACCCAATTGCCGCCACAACCGGTAAGTCACCAACCCATCCAGGCCCGCGCATTCGTCCACCTCGTTAAAGTGGGGCAACGCCTCCCCTTCGTACAATTCCTCAGCACCGCCGGGCATGTACACGGGGGGCCGCAGGGAGTTGTTTAAAGTACCCTCCACCAAATCCGACGCCGGCACCAAATCCTTGAGCCCCTGCTGATACTGAATTCCAATTGTCGCGCACCCGAAGGTCTCCGCAAGCCGCACCGCCGCGATATACATTTTGCACTGCAGTAAAACCTGCTTGCGCGTTAGGGACTCCAGCTCAGAGCGACCAAGTTTGAATTCCACGCCGTGCTGGACGTACCACTCGTACACAGCCGCCGCCTCCTTGTCGGTGACCTCCAGCATTGCCGCATAAAGGGTGGACTGACTGAGGCGCTCTTTGAATACGCCAACCTTGTGCAGTAACTCGTCGGGAATGATCGCATTATACATCCCCATACAGCCCTCATCGAACACGCCCATGATCGCCTTATACTTCAACAAGCCTTTCGCAAATCGCACGCCCTCGCGTTTCGCAAGGCTTGGCACTTTGCAATTCGCCAGTTCGCGCACATGGGAAGTGTCGTGCTTGAGGCGCCCCTTTTCGAGCCAGTGCTTGAGGCCTTTGCGAAAGAAACGATCCTCAAAGTGCTCGCTCCAAAGCGTACTGTATTTCACCCCCGCTTTTTGGAGCGAGCCGTTCAGGTTCAACATCCCCACCAGACCGGGCCACGTCCCGCTCCAATTAGCCAACGTCAGAATCGGCCCTTTGTGAGTCAAGAGCCCCGGCAGAACATGGTGGCTGTATTGCCACACTGCCTCGGCCACGATGAGCGGCGCATCCGGTGGAATATTCAAAAACACCTCCATGCCATACTTTTGGCTGTCAATGAACCCATGCCCCTTCAGCACGTCGAAAGAGTGTGCGCGTTGCACCCTCCAACCTTCGGCCTCGAGGGCCGCTTTAATTTGCAGCTCCATGGCGGCTTGGGCGGCTTCGCATTTTTGATTCGCGGATTGGCGCAAATCACCGTTGGCAAGGAGGTAGACCGTTTTCATCAGGATTGGATACAGGAGGCTGTGGGATCGCATCTTCTGCAACAAGAGGCCCCGCTGCAATCCTCTCCTGCCTTTTGAGCCGCAATGCGCCGCATTGCGCCGCATTGCACTCCCTCGCCGACTCCTCGCAGACCACGTTGCCCAACACACACTCTACGCTATGCTGTGCGAATGCCCTTTGAGCTAGCCTCCGAATATCAACCCTGCGGCGACCAGGGACAGGCCATCGCCAAATTGACCCGCTCCCTTGAGGCAGGCAACCGGCACCAGACGCTTCTTGGCGTAACAGGTTCTGGCAAAACATTTACTGCCGCTAATATCATCCAGAATCTCGACCGCCCCACCCTTGTCATCTCCCACAACAAAACCCTTGCCGCCCAACTCTACTCGGAATTCAAACAGTTCTTCCCGAACAACGCGGTGGAATACTTTGTCTCCTACTTCGACTATTACCAGCCCGAGGCATACATCCCAACCACTGATACTTATATTGAAAAAGATTCCTCAATTAACGAGGAAATCGAGCGCCTGCGCCTCTCCACCACCTCCTCACTTTTGACGCGCAGAGACGTGCTGGTGGTGGCTTCTGTTTCCTGTATCTACGGCCTGGCTTCGCCCATGGATTTTCTCGAAATGCTGCTCACCATAAGGTCGGGGCAAGTACTTGCTCGAGAAGTGCTTTTACTTAAGCTAATCGAGATGCTTTACGAGCGCAACGACTACGATTTCGGACGCGGAAAATTTCGCGTAAGGGGAGATACCGTGGAAATCCAGGCGGGCTCCGAGGAGGACGAGGCGGTGCGCATCGAGTTTTTTGGAGACGAGGTGGACCGCATCACCAAGTTCGATCCGCTTACGGGACACGCTTACGGTCAACTCACTGTGTTTACTTTGTTCCCAGCGAAACAGTTCGTCACTCCAGCGGAAAAGCTGCAAACCGCAATGCGCTCCATCCGCGCCGAGCTGGAAGAGCGGGTGCCGTGGTTTGAATCACGCGGAAAACTACTTGAAGCGCAGCGGATTCGTATGCGCACAGAATACGACTTGGAGATGATGCAGGAGATGGGCTTTTGCAGCGGCATCGAAAATTATTCACGGCATCTCACCGGCCGGCCTCCCGGTTCTTGTCCGTACACGTTGCTGGACTTTTTCCCGAAAGATTACCTGTTGATGGTCGACGAGTCTCACACGACGCTTTCGCAAGTGGGCGGTATGTACGAGGGCGACCGTGTGCGCAAGACGACCTTGGTGGAACACGGCTTTCGTCTCCCCAGTGCGTTGGACAACAGACCGTTAAACTTTCCAGAGTTTATGGGAATGACCAACCAAGCACTCTACATCAGCGCAACTCCGGGTGTGTTTGAGATGCGGAATTCCATCGTGGGCAACACCACCTTTTTGCCGCTCCAAAAGGCGGGACTTGGCGAAAGTAACGACGCGCCACTGCAGCGCATTTCAGCCACGGGCACGCCCGTTGAGCAGTTCGATGTCACCACTCCAGGAGCCGTCCTTATTGCCGAACAAATCATCCGCCCTACCGGTTTGTTGGATCCCCAGATTACCGTGCGGCCGCTGCAGGACCAGATCGACGAAACCATCGAACTGTGCCGGCAACGCACCGAGTTGCGAGAGCGCGTGCTCATTACCACCCTAACCAAACGGACAGCGGAGGAATTGGCCGAGTATCTCAAAGATGTGGGGTTAAAGGTGCGCTATCTCCACAGCGACATCGACACCATCGAGCGAGTGGAAATTCTGCGTGGCCTGCGCGCCGGTGACTTCGATATTCTGGTGGGGATCAATCTTTTGCGTGAAGGACTCGACCTTCCGGAGGTGTCGCTTGTCTGCATTTTGGATGCGGATAAGGAGGGCTTTTTACGCTCGCAAACTTCCCTCATCCAGACCGCTGGCCGAGCGGCGCGCCATATCAACGGACAGGTTTATTTATTCGCAGATACCCTCACTAAAAGCATCCGCGCACTGCTCAACATCACGGAATACCGGCGCGCCAAGCAAATGGAGCACAACGCCAAACACGGAATTACTCCGCGCAGCGTGCGCCGCGCGGTGCAGGAAAGTTTGCACACAATTTTGCGCAGCTCGGATGGGAGTGCGGAGGGTTCGACGGCTTCCGGTACGATGGATATAGCCGAGACTCTGCGCGAACTCGAGGCCGACATGGTGAAAGCGGCGGGACAGTTGGAGTACGAAAAGGCAGCCTTGTTGCGGGATCAAATTCGCGAACTCAAGGGCGCCTCGGGCATTGCACCGACTCCACAAAAGAAGGTCAAAAAACCTGGAAAATATTCAAGGAAAGCTAAATAACTCCAAGTTGAATGAGGCCACCGCCGCAACCTTTTTCCACCACAACCCCGCGAAAATGGCCGACTCGCTTCCCCATTGAGTACCCCGCTCTCTACGTTTAATCTGTGTCATGTTTACGCTCCGTAAAGCTACTAAGAGAGGCCATTCAGACTTCGGTT
This sequence comes from Opitutus sp. GAS368, assembly GCA_943329925.2. GTDB lineage: Bacteria > Verrucomicrobiota > Verrucomicrobiia > Chthoniobacterales > Chthoniobacteraceae > Chth-196. The sequence continues at coordinate 25,946 of CALQFT020000003.1, read as the reverse complement.
GGCTCGACTCCAGACACTCCTTCTCCTTCGGAGATTATTACGATCCAGAATCCATGGGGTTTCGGACGTTGCGCGTGATCAACGAAGACCTTGTGGCCCCGGGCGGTGGCTTCCCAACGCACCCCCACAAAGACATGGAGATTTTCAGCTACGTGGTCTCCGGTGCGTTGGCTCACAAGGACAGCATGGGCAACCAAAAACAGCTTGGCCCAGGAGAGATCCAGATCATGAGCGCGGGCTCCGGCGTCACTCACAGCGAGTTCAATCCTTCACCCAATGAGTCCGCGCACTTCCTCCAGATTTGGATTCAACCATCGCACAACGGCTTGACTCCCAGTTACTCCGAATGGAGGCCCGCTCCAGGCGCGGAGACGCGCGCCAAAGTGCTCCTCATTTCACCCGATGGACATGAGGGCTCCGCCACCATCCATCAAAATGCCTGCGTTTACAGAATCCGCCTCACCCAGGGGCAACGTATCGGTCACGCCCTTTCCGAGGATTGGGGCGTATGGATCCAGGTGATTTCCGGAAGTTTTGTTTCCGGCAATGGCGCCCGGGTTGAGGCCGGGGACGGACTCGCCGTGGAAGGCGAAACAGAACTCCTTCTGGAATGCGTCGAGCCGTTGGAAGCGCTGCTTTTTGAGTTGCACTAAACTTGCAGCAGGCGTGATGGAACCTTATCCATCACGCTGTTCCAAAGAGAGTTAAACCAGCAAAAGCGCCGGACTTTCCAGTAGCCGCCGCAGTTCTGCCAAGTACTGTGCCCCAACCGCGCCATCTACCACTCGGTGATCTGCGCTTAGGCCAATTGCGAGACGCTGGCCCGCCACAATCGTGTCGTTTGCACCCACAACCGGCTTCTTCACAATCGCCCCAACGCTTACGATAATCGCCTGCGGCGGATTGATGATTGCGTCGAAAAATTCTATCCCGTAAGCCCCCAAATTTGAGACCGTAATAGTCCCGCCCTGATACTCATCGGGCTTCAGCTTTTTGGACCTCGCACGGGTTGCCAAGTCTTTAACCGCTAAACTCATGGCCACTAGTGACTTGGAGTGCGCGTCCCGTACTACCGGAGTGACCAAGCCGTCGTCGACGGCCACCGCAACGGACAGTCCCACCGAACCGAATTGCAAAATGGAGTCGCCATTAAATGCGGCATTCACAGTCGGCACTTTCACAGCGGCGGCGACAACCGCCTTTAAAACAAAATCGTTCACCGTCAACTTAACGCCCGTTGTGGGATCAACCCCGGCGTTCAACTCAGCGCGCATTTTCATCATCGGCGCGGCGTCCACTTCGATATGAAGATAAAAGTGAGGGATGGTCGTCTTGCTCACCAAAAGGCGCTCGGCAATAATGCGACGCATCCCGCTCAAGGGAATCACTTGGTCTCCGGCTCCGGCCGCGGGCACAGGAACAGGCGCAACAGCAAGAGCTGCTGGGACATGTGAAGCTTGCGCGCCGGGCTTCGCCTGCAAAACGTCCTTCGCAATAATGCGGCCGCCGGGCCCAGTCCCTTGCAAAGACGCAAGATTAGCGCCGCGTTCCTTGGCGAGTTTTCGCGCGAGCGGCGAAATTTTAACCCGGGCTCCTGATGCTGCGTGGTTTGCCTGAGGAGAGGCAGCCACGGCTTGAGCCGGTGCGGAAGCCGCCACTGCAGCGGATGGTGCGGCGGTTTTGACGGTTGGCGCAGGGGTGGAAACGCTTCCGGGCACAGGCGGCTTTTCACCTTTACTAAGGACCATCGCGATTCTCGAGCCAATGGGCACCTTCTGTCCGATTTGAACAAGAAGTTCATGGATAATTCCATCCTCAAAGCTCTCCATTTCCATGGTGGCTTTGTCGGTTTCCACTTCTGCAACCACATCACCCATAGCGACTTTATCGCCGGGTTGCTTGCGCCACTTCACGAGGGTGCCCTCGGTCATCGTGTCGGCAAGCTTGGGCATTTCAATGTAGGAGGGCATGTTGGCGGGTGCGTTTGGGTGAAAAAACTGTTGGAGGTGTAAACGAAGGACGGGCTGAGGAAAAAGGGAAAACTTTTTGAGGCCCTTCGCGAGTCGGGCACATATAGCTTAAGAATGACTGGTATTCAGGTTTTTTATGAGGGCCGCGTGCAGGGCGTCGGCTTCCGGTACTGTGTGCGCCAATTGGCTTGCGGCTTCGAGGTCTCCGGTTGGGTGCGCAACCTTGAAGACGGTCGGGTGGAACTTCAAGCCTGCGGAGAACCTGATGAACTGGAGGATTTTGTCGAAGCCATACGCGAAAGCGAGGTGAAGTCCCACATCCGGAAAGAAGAAACCCACCCAATCCCAGCCTTTGCTGCACGGGGATTTGAAATCTTGGGCTAGAGGAAGTCCCCCCGAGAGGCTCGCGCCCCTCCGGTCTGGTGATTTCGACCCGCCGCATTCCTTATGCCTCAAGGTTGCATCCGCGCACAGTACGGTTACATTACCGGACTCTCACCCTGCTCATGAAAGCTATCGCAACCTTCGCGGCCCTGTTCTGCAGTGTCTCTCTCACCTTTGCCCAAGATGGGCTCACCCGCCACGCAACCCTTTTATCCTCAGGGCCGCTCGTCTCTCTAGCGACGCACCTGTCACCCTCAACGCTTGCGCCCATTGCAGCCGTAACCCCCCTGGATGGAGGCGCGCCTGCTGCCCCCAGCAGCGCCGCTGACTCTGACGACTCCGCAGTAAACAATCTCTGGGAGTTGCTGCGCAAAGGCGGCTGGGCGATGATTCCCCTAGGCGTCCTATCCGTCATCGCTGGCATGTTAGTGATCGGCTTCACCCTGACTATTCGACGCGGGACCATTGCGACCCGGCAATACATCGGCACGGTAGAAGTTTTAATTCGCAAGAAGGATTATCTCGGTGTTCTTGCGGTCTCCAACCGGCATGGAGAGGCGCTGGCGCGAGTCGTGCAGAGGGCTCTGGATTTCGCCACGAAGAATCCTGGGGTGCCTTTTGAATCACTGAAGGAAGTTGCTGAAGCGGAAGGAAGTGCGCAGGCCTCAGCGATACAGCACCGGGTGGCCTATCTGGCTGACATCGGAATTCTGGCCCCCATGGTTGGATTATTTGGCACGGTTATTGGGATTATCCATTCCTTCGCCGCCATCGGCAAAGGAGGCGCATCCATCTCGCGGGACATCCTGCTCGCCAGTGGCGTTTCCGAGGCACTTATTGCCACGGCCGCAGGTCTGGTGCTGGCGGTTGTTTCTGCGGGGTTCTACGCCATTTTCCGCAACAAGGTTCAAGGACTCATCTCCGAGCTGGAAGGGGCTTCCAGCCATATCATGGGGCTGTTGGCTGCAAGCTACCAACGCCGCAGGGAACCAGGCCGTGTAGAAGACGAGTTTTAATCCCAGAGGTTTATTCGCCCCTCTTGTCTAACCGCCCACCGCGCCATCCCTGTTTATGAAATTTCGCTCTCGCAGTGAACCGACGGCCGTCGCCTTCCAGATTGCTCCAATGGTGGACATCCTTCTGGTGTTGTTATGTTTCTTCGTGGTGACCTGGAGCATGGCCCGCAAAGAAAATGAGCTCGACGTGCGGGTTCCATCAGCCCAAGCGGGCCAGGAAAGCAACCCGGTGGTCAACCAGACCGTACTGAACGTCAAGGCAGACGGATCCATCGTGTTGGATCGAAAGCCCATCACCAAAGAGGCGCTTCTAGCCAAACTCAAAAGCCTCGCCGCGTTGTATCCGGACTACGCCATCATCTTGCGAGGCGATGTTAAAACCGACTATGACCACATCGTGCAGGTTTTAGATACCTGCCGGGCGGCTGGAATTTGGAACGTGGCCTTTGCAACCAACAAAACGGATTAACCTTCGCCTCAACTCGTTGGGTACCTTTGGATTCCGGAGTGTGTAGAATTTTACAGAACCGTCTTTTGCAATTGTGTATGAAAAAATGCTCGGTGGCTGGGATGCTTCTTCTTTCGGGCCTTGGGGCGCTGGCACAGGTCCCCGACGACGGACCGCCCCCACGCGCGATCCCGGTTAATTCCGGCGTCCCGCCCGTGCTGACTAGTGATCCCAAAACGGTCCCAAAAGTCATTCCCGTGGTGCCGATTATTCCAGGAGTCCCTCAGGCTCCGTCGCCACAAAAACCACCTGTAGGCCCGACCCCGCGCACGCCGACTCCGGAGGCTTCTCCTGATTTCCGCGGGGATTCCGGAGGGAAACTCGACATGCCCTCCAAGTTCCAGCCGGCTGACCCGCTTCCAGCTCCCACTCCGGCATTCACGGCTCCCACGCCAACACCGACACCCTCGCAATCCCCGCTTTCCCGCCCCCTTCCCCAATCCGCAAGCACCGAGCAGCGCCAACTGGGGCTTGCCGATTTTTATTACGCGCAACAGCAATGGGATTCGGCAGTTACGGAATACCAGCGTTTCATTTTCGAGTTCGCACGCTCCACTCAGTTGGGACCCGCTCTTTACAGGCTGGCGGAGGCCTACATAAAGCTGGGCAACACCAATTCCGCCCGTCTGTATTACGATAAACTCGTGGCGCTTCCCCACCCAGGCCCAGAGGCCGGCGTGGCCGCTTTTCGTCTAGCCGAGTTTGAGCGGCAGGAAAAAGATTTCAGCTCCGCCGAAGCTCATTACAAACTCGCGGCGCAACTGATTGCAGACACAAATGTTAAAATAAGTGCGAGATACTTTTCCGCACGCTGTCTCCAAGAGCTCAACCGCAAAACGGAAGCCCGCGTCATCTACCAGACGCTTGCAGACATGGCCGATGCGCATCCTTTCCGCGAAGTCAGTCAATTCCAGGCCGCCTTGCTTAGCGGAGAGGCGGGGCGCACTGCGGATTCGCTGCAGCGCTTTGAAAAGCTCGCGGCTGAGGCCGTCAACCCAGACATCAGAGCGGAAGCCATCACCCGCGCTGCGTTAACGCTCGTTGAGTTGCCGGATCACGCAAAGGCGCTCGCTGCTTTGGAGAGGGCGCTCAAAATACCTGAAACCGCTAAATGGCACCCCATCCTGCAGCTGGGCATTCTAAAAACTTGCATGACCTTAGGGGACAACGAGCGAGTCATCACCGCTTACCATGCTGCCGAAGCCACAATTGACGCCGCCCAACTTCCTGAAATTCAATTAATTGTAGGCAACGCCCACCGCGCGCTCAAACAGCACACAGAGGCCGCCGCCCTTTACTCAAAACTCATCGACGCCTCTCCGAGCTCTACAATGGCGGCCACTGCGCGTTATGAACGGCTGGTTTGCTACTACAATTTAGAACGCAAAGAGCTGCCCCAAGATATCGACACCTTTTTGGCCAGCAATCCCTCGCCGCTGGAGGCGGACAACGCGCTCCTCATGAAGGCGGAGACCCTACGCCTGCGCTCCGACTTCCCAGGTGCCGCCGCCGCCTACGCGCAAGTCACTCACTCAAAACAACTCAAATCCGAGCGTCGCAACGATGCGCTCATGCGCTGGGCGGAATGCTCCGTTCGCGCCGGAGACGCACCGGGAACCATTGCGGCATCCACAGCATTGCTGGCAGCCGCACCAAATTATCCGTTGGCTGGCACGGCCCTTTTCTGGCGTGCCGAGACCCAGCGCAGCACCAAACAATACGCCGCTGCCGAAAAGGATTACGAGGAGCTCATCAAACGTTTCCCAGCCTCCACAGATCGCGAGACGGCTCTCAAACAGCTCGCTTTGCTGCGTGGCGAACAAAGCGACAACCCCGGCATGACAGCCGGCTTTGAGCGCCTACTCAAAGAATACCCCGAGACGGCCGCCAAGGCGGAGGCGCATCACTGGATCGGCCGCTCCGCCTTTGAGTCGAAAGACTACAAGACCGCAGTGCCGCATCTGCTGGAGGCCCGCAAGCTCGACCCCGCCAATTGGTTTGAATCAGACAGTTTGCGGCTGATTTATTGCACCTACAACCTCAACCTCCCGGATGACTTCTGGCTGCGAGTGCAAGACTATCTCCCCCAAGGCAAATCAAAGGTCTCTCCCGACCTGTTGCGCTGGTGTGCCCAGTCGTACATCGATGCCAAGCAATTCCTAAAGGCGGAACCCGCACTTGCCCTGCTTTGCTCCGGCGAAGAGGTCACCGATGCTGACTGGCTTCAACTGGCTCAGACGCGGCTCGCGCTCAAAAACCCCAACGGCGCGATTGAGGCGGCGAAGACCTACGTCTCTCTGGTGAAACATCCCACCTCAAAAGCCAGAGGCTTGCTCATTCAGGCCAAGGCCCAGCTTGAACTCGGTTCGAGTGCAGACGCTCAGAAGACGGTCGACGAAATGATACACATTCAGCCCGAAGGCCCGCTCAATGCAGAAGCCCGCCTTGTGGCCGGTGACATTCAAGTCGCACAGAAAAATTTCGACGCAGCAGCGAAATTATTTGAGAGCGTTTCAATTGTTTTTGAGGATGAACAAATCGCCCCGGCCTCGATGGAAAAAGCCTATTACGCCTACCGCTCCGGTGGAAAATTAAAGGAATCTCTAGCCATTCTAAACCGCCTCCAAAGTCGGTATCCCGAGTACGCACGGGAGCACCATTTAAAATAAGGCAGCTGCTGAATCATTCGCCCTGCGCCGAGGCCCGACACCTCCGCGAGTTGCGATTCCGGTGGGGTGGAGCACCCGTTATTCCGCCCGCCGGCGCCTCTGTTTTTCGCAGCCGTATCCGCTGCCGTTGGCGTAATGCTCGCTGACAGCGTGCAGTTGCCGCTTGCCCCGCTGCTGGGCATTACCACCGCCGCTCTTGTCTTCGCGTGGATCTTCCCGATTCGCGGCATCAACCTGAGCCGCTGTTTGTTATTATTGCTAGTCTTGGACACGGCCGGAGCGCTCCATTACCAACGCCACATCCTTTCTCCTTCACGCGCCGTCGCACAATCGCTTTCGCCAGACGCCCCACGCACAGTGGTCATCACCGGCCGCGTCCTCGACGTTCCAGACGACTCCCAGCGCTTCCGCCTGAGCGTCCAAACGGCAGTGCCCGCCGACCTCTTCCAGCAGAACGCACAACTACTCGTACGCTGGAAAGGGACTTCCCCACAGTGCGGTGATGTGGTGCGCTGCAGAGCGCTACTGCGCCCCATCCCAGCGGCAAGAAATCCCGGGCAATTCGATGCGGCGGAATATTTTCTTCGCCAAGATTTATGGGCGGAGGCCGACCTGCTTCGTCCCTCAGATGGCAGTGTCCTTTTCGCCAATTCGCAATGGCAGATCCAAACTTGGGCGGCGCATCTCTCCGTCGTTATTTCAGAACAGCTGCGTCGTGGGATCGAAAGGCGGCCACAGACCCACGCGCTAATTTCGAGCATGGTGTTGGGAATTCATGCCGGATCGTTACTGGAGGCGCGGCCTTGGTTTAGGGACACTGGAACATTACATCTATTTGCAGTTAGCGGCCTTAACATGACAATGCTAGCTGCGTTTCTAGCAATCATGTTACGCACGGCAGGAATTGGACCGAGGCTGGGTTCTCTACTGGCGTTGCCGGTGCTGGTGGCCTACGGCATTGCCACGGGGATGGGCGCGAGTTGTGTACGTGCCATGGTGATGTGCGTGCTCATCCTTGGGGCGGATTGGATCCACCGGCCTGCTGTGGTCCTCAACAGCCTCGGCGGCGCTGGGCTCCTGCTACTACTTTGGGATGGCAACAATCTGTTCCAGGGAGGGTTCCAACTCTCTTTTGGGATTGTCCTCACACTTGCCCTATGTGTTCGGCCACTTGCTTCCCGCCTGCACCGCACCCTGGAGCCTGACGCGCTGTTGCCGAAAAGACTTTGGAGTCAGTGGCAAAAACACCTCCTTGCAATTGGTCGCCCCATCGCCGAGGCCTGCTCAGTCAGCCTCATTGCGTGGATCTCCGGCCTGCCATGGAGCCTCTTGCTTTTTCATCAAATCACGCCGATTGGCGTGCTGGTGAATCTCGTCGCGGTTCCTGTCGCATTCGTAAACCTTGCCCTTGGCTTCCTTGCGGTTTTTTGTGCACCGCTCGGAATAACAACGCCTGCGCTTAACCGGGCCAATGCCTGGGTGGCAGAACGGCTTTTAGATTTCGTCCGCTCCGCCAGCCAAATCCCAAAAGGACACTGGGCGGTGAGCAACCCATTCAAACCATCCCCTTCTCTCGTTGCGTTTGATTTCGGCAGAGGCGGCGCGGTCCTGCTTCGCGGGGCCAACAAGCGCTGGCTGCTAGATTGCGGGCCAGAGATTGAAACCCGCAGCACGCTTATTCCAGCGGCATATTTGTATGGTATACAGCAACTTGACGGACTAGTGTTGTCACACGGAAACTCCGCACACATTGGTGGCGCGGTTGCCGCCCAGGAAGCCTTCAATCCCAAAAGAATTGTAAACTCACCGCTGGAAGATAACTCCCGCTCCAGGCGCCACCTTCTCCAATGGTTCGCCGCAGGCCACATTCCAGTTCAGACCGCCAGCGCCGGCGATTGGCTCGAAGCTACCGCCACCGAATCGCTTGAAGTTCTGTATCCTCCGCCAGACTTAGCCACTGGAATCGCAGACGACAAGGGCCTTGTTCTCCGATGGACCACGCCGAATTGGACCGTACTTTTCACCGCGGACGCCGGCCTTCCGACGGAACGTTGGCTGCTGGCAAACTCGCTCAAGCGCCTCCACGCGGATGTTTGGTTACGGGGCACACACAGCCGTGAGGCCACCGGAACAGACGACTTCGCGCGGGCCGTCGGTGCGCGGCTCATCGTGGTGGCCGGCAGTCGCGCCGATGCGCACTGCGACGCCAATAGGCTCTGGGCGAAACGCCAACGCCACTCTGGCGCCGTCGTATGGCTTCAAGAAGAGTGCGGCGCAGTGGAAGGATGGGGAGGCGCTGAAAGGTACTTTCGTGCGTTTCTTACCGGTGATGAACTGCGCTGGCGCTGACAAAATCGGGCCGCTGTTTAAATAGCGCTGCGTCCACCTCATTGTCTTTCCGCCAACGGCTGAATGGCATGAAAATCAAGTAATTAACCCAGCGCCACGCTCCCTCTTATACCATCTCGTTTAGGTTTATGGATGATTAAAAGACCTCAGCCCCTGGGAACGAGGAGCCCCAGCTCCTCAAGGAGTGTCTGAGTTTTTGGAGCGTCAAAGCGGATCTGCGGCTCCGCGGTCCCGGGAGAGAAGGACCAGTTTTCTTCAAGATTTGGTATTATCTACCGATGCGGCCGCGACCTTCTCCAAATTAAACGCCTCGGTACGACTGGTTGCTGGTCATCGGATTAAACAGATTTTATTATTCGAAAAAATAGTCCCCTCCAGATGCCTACCCCATTTTCCGCTCTACGCGCACGATACTCGCTTTGGTTGACCATCAGCTGGCTTGCAGGCGCCTCCTTCGCCCTCGCCCAAAAGCCAGCCAAGCCGGCGACGGCCCTTCCTCAAATTCCAGACGATCCAGCGCTTGCCCACTTTGGAATTTATCAGAACACCGCCCCCTATCCATTGCCCGCTACGCCGGAGGATACGGTCCTTCCTCTGGTGCTCCACAAAGGCAATCGGATTGCGTTTGTCGGCAACATGTTGCTTGAGCGCGCACAAGACTTCGGTCACCTTGAATCAGCACTGCATCTGTCCTGTCCCCAAGACGAACTCGTAATCCGCCATCTCGCTTGGTCCGCCGACGAAGTCGACCTGCAGCCCCGTCCCGAGAACTTCGCCTCGCTTTTCCAGCATCTCACCCACGAGAAAATAGACATCATCATCGCGGCATTCGGATTCAACGAATCTTTCGGTGGGCTTGAAAAATTGGATTCCTTTAAAGTCCGCTTAACAGAATGGGTCCAGTCGGTTAAGGGCAGCGCCTTCAACGGAAAGACAAGCCCGCAGCTCGTGCTGCTCTCGCCCACGGCCTGCGAGAACCTGCCGGGCATCCCCGCCGCTGATCTCAACAACGCCAACATCGAGGCCTACTCGTTTGCCATGGAGGAGGTTTGCAACGCACAGAATGTGGCGTTCATTGACCTCTTTCATTTCACCAGCGGCGCGCAACATCAAGACAACCCACTCACCATCAACGGGGTGCATCTCACTAAATCAGGTGACGCGCTGGTATCCGAGCGCATCTACCGCAGCCTTTTTCAGGCATCCCCGCCCGCTGCGAATGAGGCCTTACGTGAGGCGGTCGTTGACAAAAATGTCCAGTACTTCCGTAGGTATCGTCCACTCAACAGCTTCTACTACACCGGCGGCCGGCGCAAAGATTACGGTTATCTCGACTTCCTGCCCGCGATGCGAAACTTCGACCTTCTCACTGCGAATCGCGAGAGGCGGATCTGGGATCTTGCTCAGGGCAAATCCACCCCGCTAAGCGCTGTAGACGATTCCAATCTGCCCCCACTGGAGACCGTCTCGAATGCCAGGGGCGCCAACGAATGGCTGGATCCGGAGCAGGAGAAAAAAGCGTTCAGAGTCGACAACCGATTTGACATCAACCTTTTCGCATCCGAAGAACAATTCCCAGATCTCGCAAAGCCCATCCAGATGCGCTGGGACAACAAAGGCCGATTGTGGGTCGCCTGCTCCACCACGTACCCACACGTGTATCCCGGCGGCGAACCGAGCGACAAGGTGATCATCCTCGAGGACACCGATCACGATGGGAAGGCTGACAAATGCACAGTCTGGGCCGACCACGTACACATTCCGCTTTCCTTTGAACTCACAAAGCGCGGCATCTACGTCTCAGAGCAGCCGTATCTTACTTTGATTGAGGATACAACGGGCGAAGGAAGAGCGAATCATCGCGAGAAGCTTCTCGCTGGCTTCGGCACCGAGGACAGCCACCACGCCCTCCACGACTTTGTCTGGACGCCTGACGGGGATCTACTCATGCGCGAATCCATCTTTCACCATTCGCAGGTGGAAACGGCCTACGGACCGGTACGACTACAAAACAGCGGCTGGTTTCAATTCTCCCCCTTCAGTCAGCGGCTCACAACGTTCGGGAGTTATCCGAGCACCAATCCGTGGGGAGTTACATTTGATGATTGGGGCAATCACGTCGCGAGCCATCCGATCTTTGCAAACGCTTTTCACGCAACGAATCCACCTTATCCCCAACAACATCCCGCTGCCGGAAAACTTCCTTCCTATTCAGGGACCTGCGGCCAGGAGTTCATCGACTTTCCAAACTGGCCGGCTGAATTGCAGGGCTGCTTCATCAAGGCCCGCTACAAGCCCACCAACAAAATCGAACTCCATCAGTGGATAGAGTTCGACGACCACTTCGAAGAAAAGTTTATCAGCGACCTCCTCTTCTCCGAAAACTTGAGTTTCATCCCCGTCGATCTTGCCTTCAGTCCGCGCGGCGAGCTCTTCCTCTGCGACTGGTATAATCCCATTAAAGGCCACGCCCAGTATTCTTTGCGAGATCCACGCCGGGACCGCACTTCGGGCCGCATCTGGCGCATAACCCCAAAAGGCGCCCCGCTCCCCACCGCGCCGGTGGTGGTTGGGGCATCGGTGGATTCGCTGCTGGCTCAGCTCAAACTGCCGGAGTACCGGCTCCGGTATTGGGCAAAACGAGAACTGCGCGAGAGAGGTTCAGTGGAGGTCACGGCCGCTCTTGATCACTGGGTTGCTGAGCTGGACGCGAAAGATCCTCGGCGCCGCCATCACCAAGTGGAAGCGCTTTGGATGTTCCGTGGACTGGGTGAGTTCCGGCCGGAGTTGCTCACAGAACTGCTTAATTGCGAGGAGCATCACGCACGAGCGGCGGCGGCGAGAATGCTTCGCCACTGGCACGACAAGTTCGAGGATGGCGGCGCGGCCGCTCTCGCAAAGGCGGCTGCCGACCCGGTCGGCTTGGTACGTTTGGAGGCCGTCATCTCGGCAAGCTATGTCGGCTCCCGAGCAGCCTTTGACGCTGTAATGCCCGTGATGCACAGCCCGATGAGCGATCATTTGCGCTATGCCACTGTCACCGCATTTGGCTCGGAAATGCTGCGCTCCCAGTGGGAGCAGGATCCAGCCATGTCATTGATGATAAATGCTTTCCTAAAGAAGGCTACTCGACCTGACAAGCTACTCCTTGATCGTAAGCCGCACAATGCCCAGGAGATCGCTTTCGACGCAGCCAAGGATATTGCCAACATCGAAATAGCCACCATTCCAGAGCGGATGCTGTTCACACCAAATGAATTCACCGTGAAATCCGGACAGCCTTTGAAGCTCATCATTAGCAACCCCGACCTCATGCAGCATAACTTTCTCATCGTCCAACCGGGCGCGCTTGAGGAAGTAGGGGTAGCGGCTAACGAGATGGCGAAGGACCCGGGCGGGATTCTCAAGAACTTCATTCCTCCCTCCGATAAAATTCTGCAAGCCACAAAGTTGCTTGATCCAAACACAGGCACAGTTCTCCGCTTTAACGCTCCCATTGAGCCGGGCGTTTATCCGTTTGTGTGCACATTTCCAGGGCACTGGGTGATCATGAACGGGAAAATGATCGTCCAGTAGGGACCAGAAAAACCTCCGGTAAAGATGCGGGATTCCTCCCCCCAGGCGGCTGGCTCGCTGCATTTGCTCACGGGGAGTCGTCCCGGCCAGAGTGCTCGTGGGCACTCAAAACAATTCCATCTGCGGAGATGGTGGCGCGAGATCGATCACCGGTTCGATGGGGTCAGCGGAAAAAAGAGGCGCTTCCAAAAGGGGCATCCGTTCGTGCCCGAAGGTTTCCTTTTCAACCGGAGAAGATTGCCGGGTGACGATCCAAAGTCTTGGCACGGTACCGCCCGAGTCCTTAGCCTCCTCGCCTGAATCCCATAAGCCGCGAATGACCAACCCGGCGGATATATCCGCCCAGTGCATTCGACCATCATGGCGCGAACGCTCAGCAAAACGCGATGCAGGAATATCCACCTTGCGACACCCTTTTCCCAGCCACCAAGGGAGGATTTCGCTGCGTGCAAAGCCGCTCCAAACCGCGCTCTCGACCCGCTGCCCGACCCAAGCGGAGACAATACGGCCCGGTCGAAACTGCTTTCCCAAAGACTCAAACGACGCGCACATCCAAACAAACAAGCCTCTCTGCGACCTTTTGGAAAGCACGGCGATGATCCAAAATTTAAGTTCTGGTTGGAAGCCGCATTGCATCAGCCACCAACGGCATCGCAGCGCGTTTTATCATGCCAATAGTTCGGAGATCTTTGCTAATCCCAGAGCCGGAACGGAGTTGTCTTCATGACCCAGATTACCAGCCCCAAACTCCACGCGTTCCTCGCCCCGATGAAAATTTCTTCCCACCACCTCACGCTTTGCGTCCTCGCGGTACTCCAAACCTCCGCCGCCCTCGCGGCCGAGCCCTCAAGCGCGAAGCCTGCGCTCATTTACCACGATTCAGCACCCAAAGCGTATGACCTCACGGCGCGCGCCAGCGAGCTGGACCCCAAGGCCCAACCCCATCCCGAGATCAATTTCCTGTTCGAAAAAGACGGCAAGCCCGCAGATACTGAACATGCCAACGTCGACACCCGCGTTGCAGCGCAGGGCAAGCTAGTCGTGTGGTTGATGGGCTACAATGCCGCCCTTTTCGAGCGGCTTAACAGTTACGGACTGCACGCAATCCAAGTTAGTTACGCCAATGGCTGGTTTTCTAAACTTAACAAGGAACCCGCCCCCGCCGACTCCCAATACCTCGGCAACATCCGGCTGGAAGCCACTACCGGCATCGACGCCAGCGAGTCCGTTTCCATCCCGAAACCAGACTCCATGATGGAACGTGCCTTTCAATTCGTAAAATGGCTCGCCAAAACCAACCCCGAAGGCGGCTGGGAATATTTTCTCACCAAGGACGGCACTGGGTTGAACTGGGAGAAAGTCATTATCTCAGGTTCCTCACACGGAGCGACTTCCTCGGCGCGTTTCGCCATCCAACAGCGAGTGGATCGCTGCGTGATGTTTTGCGGACCACGAGACCAATACGAATCCTGGCAAGGATTGACCTCCGCGACTGCCACAAACCGGTTTTTTGGATACAGTCATGTATTGGACGGAGGATGGTCAGCCGACCATTATCCGAGATCATGGATTCTACTGGGGCTCAACAAATTCGGACCAGTCGTTAACACAGATGAAGCCAAGCCTCCCTACGGCCACTCCCGCCGTCTGACCACCGCTGGAGACGTCAAAGGTGACGCCGCGCGCGCTCACGGCTTCGTAACGCCCAATGCCAAGAACTCCCCCCGCGATGCCGCCGGAAATTATGTGCAGGACGCTGTATGGCGCTACTTATTTACTTCCCCGGTGGAGGAAGTTGGCCAACCCGTTCCGCCCGAAGCCACCACGCGAATGGATCTGCGTACGAAGTAGCCTTGGCTCTCCGAGGACTGAAGGCTTTTAGCGATTCCCTCGCAATGCGCTTTGAGAACGGGGCTTCCGGAGATCCTGCCACCAGATATCTCCGCAGTCACGGATCCCGTTTGCTAGTATCGCCCTTCATACCTTACTCTTCAGTCTTCTCATGGAAAAGATGATCATTATAGGCACAGGATGTGCAGGCCTGACCGCGGCGATCTACGCCTCTCGCGCAAATTTTGCTCCCCTCGTTTTGGAAGGCCACGAACCGGGCGGCCAACTCTCCACCACCACGCTTGTGGAGAACTTCCCAGGATTCCCTCAAGGGATTGACGGACCCGATCTTATAATGGGAATGAAGTCGCAGGCGGAGCGTTTTGGAGCTAGGTTTGAGTACAGCACCGTCACCGGATTCGAGCCCGCTGAGGGCCATGTTCGCTTAAAGGTGGATGGCCACTGGCTGGAAACCGAGACGCTCATCATCGCCTCGGGCGCATCTGCCAAATGGCTCGGCCTACCAGACGAAAAGGCGCGCATTGGCCATGGACTAACCTCCTGCGCCACCTGCGACGGCGCCTTTTACCGCAATGGTCCCGTATGCGTCGTGGGTGGGGGCGACTCCGCCTGCGAGGAAGCCACGTTCCTGACACGCTTCGCCTCGAAGGTCTATCTCATCCATCGTCGGGACTCTCTACGTGCCTCCAAGATCATGGCAGATCGCGCCATCAACCATCCCAAAGTCGAGATCTTGTGGAACAGCGCCCCCACCGAATATCTCACCGACGCAGAAGGCGAGATGCGCGGCGTACTACTCAAGGACACCGTCACGGGAGCGGATCGCGAACTTGAAGTGAAATGCGTTTTCGTTGCAATCGGCCACACGCCGAACACAACGCCGTTCAAGGGCAAGCTGGACATGGACGCCGACGGTTATCTCATCCAACACAAGTTCACACACACCAATATTCCCGGAGTCTTTGCGGCCGGCGACGTTGCAGACCGTACTTACCGCCAAGCTATTACAGCAGCCGGCCAGGGGTGCGCTGCGGCCCTAGACGCAGAGCGTTACCTCTCGCATCACAGTTAGTCCCACGCAGCACAAGGCTGCACACACACCCCGCATATGTGGATAGTACGCTTGGCGCTTCGTCGCCCCTACACTTTCGTGGTCGCGGCTCTCGCCCTGTTGCTGCTGACCCCTTTCGTGTTGTTGCGTACCCCCACGGACATCTTTCCGTCCATCAACATCCCCGTGGTATCAGTCATCTGGCAGTATGCCGGACTGAATGCGCAGGAAATTGAGCAGCGCATTCTCTACGTCCACGAACGTTCGCTTTCGGCGACGGTCAACGACATCGAGCACATCGAGTCCAACTCCTACAGTGGCGTGGGAATCATCAAAGTCTTTTTGCGCGAAGGCGCGTCCGTGGACGGCGCCGTCGCCCAGATTACGGCCGTTGCCCAAACCGTCACCCGCTTGATGCCGCCGGGGCAACCCCCGCCGCTGGTGATTCGCTACAGCGCCTCCACTGTGCCTGTGCTTCAGTATTCCATCACAAGCAAAACCTTATCTGAAGGAGAGATTTACGACATAACACTCAACCAGATTCGAACCGCCATTGTGACTGTCCAAGGCGCTCAAATCCCTTGGCCCTACGGTGGCCGCACAAGGGTCGTGTCGGTGGATTTAGATCTCACCGCACTGAAGGCACGAGGAATGACTGCGCAGGATGTAGTCAACGCAGTGAGTAACCAAAGCCTAATCATGCCCAGCGGCACCGCCAAAGTTGGCGACACCGAATACGATGTAGAAGTCAACGTAAGCCCCAGACTTTTGGAGGAGCTCAACGAAGTCCCCGTGCGTACGGTGGGCGGGACGATAATCCGATTAAAGGAAGTCGGTCAGGTTCGCGACGGCTCCCAACCCCAGACCAACGTAGTGCGGCACAACGGCACCCGCGGGGTGCTGCTCACCATTATGAAGAGCGGCATGGCCTCCACTTTGAAGGTTGTCGAGGGAGTGAAAGCGGAGATGCCCAAGGCGCTTTCCACAGTCTCCACTGATCTGGTGGTGAAGGAATTCGCCGACCAATCCAGATTCGTACACGCCGCCATCCAAGGCGTGTTGCACGAGGGTGTCGTGGCGGCCGCTCTAACCGCACTCATGATTTTGCTCTTCATCGGGTCGTGGCGCAGCACTGTGATCATCGCGCTTTCCATCCCGCTGGCGGTGCTCAGTTCGATCGCCATTCTTAGCGCGCTCGGAGAGACAATCAACCTCATGACACTTGGCGGCTTGGCTCTAGCTGTGGGCATTTTGGTGGATGACGCCACCGTCGAGATCGAAAACGTGCACAGACAAATGGCTATGGGCAAGCCTCTTACCCAAGCAATTCTGGATGGAGCAGAGGAAATCGCGCTTCCGGCGCTGGTCTCCACGCTGTGTATCTGCATTGTGTTCGTTCCTATGTTTTTTCTCAGCGGAGTGGCGCGCTACTTGTTTGTGCCGCTGGCAGAAGCCGTCGTCTTCGCGATGCTCGCGAGCTACGTGCTTTCGCGCACCATCATTCCGACAATGGTGCAATGGTTCTATCGCAACAGCTCTTACGCAGGCCACGGAACGGGTGCGTTGCCGGGCGGCTTACTCCGCCCCTTCGCCCTTTTTCAACGCGCCTTTGATCATGGCTTCGAGCGATTCAGGCAGCTCTACCGCTACTGTCTGAGCGCTTGTCTGGAAAGGCGTGCAATTTTTTCCGCCATCTTCCTCCTCATGTGCGGCGGTTCCATGTTTATTTTGCCCCTTTTGGGACGAGACTTTTTCCCCTTGGTCGACAGCGGCCAGATCCGCCTCCATCTGCGCGCCCGGTCAGGGACGCGCATCGAGGAGACGGCCCAGTTGGTGGAGAAGGTTGAAGAAACCATCCGCAAAGTTATACCAGAAAGAGACTTGGACGGCATCCTCGACAACATGGGCATCCCCAATTCAGGTATCAGCCTGAGTTATTCCAACAACGGTCTGCTAGGCACCGGCGACTCCGATGTCCTGATTTCCCTCAAAGCCGGCCACGCCCCAACCTTCGAGTACGAACGCCAGTTGCGAGACCGCCTCAACCGCGAATTCCCGAGCACCCTCTTTTACTTCCTTCCCGCCGACATCATCAGCCAGACGCTCAACTTCGGCCTCCCGGCCCCCTTTGACATTCAGGTGCGAGGCCGCGATCAGGACGGCAACAGACTCATTGCCGCAAAAATCTCAGACCGCATCCGCTCCATTCCCGGAATAGTCGATGTGCGTATCCAGCAGCCAGCCGACCTTCCGCGCCTTCAAATCAACGTCGATCGCGAGCGAGCAGCCCTGATGAACCTGAGCGAAAAAGATGTAGCGAACTCCATTTTGCTGAGCCTTAGCGGCAGCGGTCAGGTACAGCCTATTTATTGGTTAAACCAAAAAATTGGAGTCCAATATCTCGTAAATTTCCGCGCTCCCGAGGCCGCCATGAATTCGTTGGAGTCTCTGGCCAGCATCCCTATCACGCGAAGTGCGCCAGGGGAGGGCGACGTTCAACTTCTCAGCAATCTCTCCAGCGTACACCGCACCCAAGCCGCGCCACTCCTGAGTCACTACAACATTCTTCCCGTCATCGATGTGTACGCAGGCGTTGCCGGCAGGGATCTAGGTAGCGTGCTTTCCGAACTCCAGCCGGTCCTCGACAGCTTTAGCAAAGACTTGCCACGCGGCTCTTTCATCGAAATGCGCGGGCAGGCGGAAACGATGCGAACGAGCTTCCTCGCTCTTGGTTTGGGGCTCTGCGGAGCCGTGGTGCTCATTTATCTTTTACTAGTGGTGAACTTCCAGAGCTGGCTGGATCCCTTTGTCATCATCATGGCGCTGCCTGGAGCGGCGGCTGGCGTGGCCTGGGGGTTGCACCTGACTCAAACCCCCTTGAGCGTCCCCGCACTGATGGGCGCCATTATGAGTCTGGGGGTCGCCACGGCGAATTCCGTCTTGGTTATAAGCTTCGCCCGCGAGCAATTGGCAGAGGGGCTTTCCCCCGTCTACGCCGCCTTGGAAGCCGGCTCCACACGACTGCGCGCAGTCATCATGACGGCCTTGGCGATGATGATCGGCATGGTTCCCATGGCGCTGGGCTCAGGCGAAGGCGGCGAACAAAACGCTCCCCTGGCACGCGCCGTCATCGGCGGGCTCTTCCTCGCAACAATCGCAACGCTCTTTTTTGTTCCCGCAGTCTTCGCGCTCCTGCATCGTAACGGTCCGGCTCGTCGCCAGTCCGAGGATACTCTCGTTCAGAACACCCTGCTGGCGCATTAAAACCTTTTTCGATGAAAACCATTGCCCCACCCAAAGTCGGAATGATCAGCCTTGGCTGTGCCAAAAATCTCGTGGATGCGGAGATCATGCTCGGGAGCATTCAAAAGGAAGGCTTTGGATTGACGGCAAATGCGGACGAAGCCGATGTGCTCATCGTAAATACCTGCGCATTCATTGATTCCGCAAAGGAGGAGTCCATCGAAGCCATTCTAGATTCCCACGAACAGCGAGGTCTGAAAAAACGCGCGGGCCAGCGGCTCATCGTCACGGGTTGCATGGCGCAGCGCTTCTCCTCCGACCTCTCCAAGTCGCTCTCCGAAGTGGACGCCTTTCTAGGCCTCGACCAAATCGCGGATGCTGGGAAAATCGTACGTCAGGTGCTCGGCCGCCCGCTGCATCCGGATCTCGCCCCCGCAGCCAAGGCAAAAGCCAAGGCGCTCACCGACGAAGCTTGGGAGCCCCTGAATCTCGTCAGCCGCAAACCTGTCTACATCCCGGACTGGGACACGCCCCGCGTGCGGCTCACCCCAAAGCACACCGCCTTCACCAAGATCGCGGAAGGCTGCAATCATCCCTGTTCGTTTTGTGTGATTCCGCAGATGCGGGGGCGCCATCGTTCGCGCACAGTGGATTCTGTGGTCAACGAAGTCCGCCAACTGGTGTCGGAGGGAGTGAAGGAGATTAATCTCATCTCACAGGATACCACGTACTTCGGCATGGATTTATGGGAAGAGAAAGCTGGTCCGCGCCAGCCCGTGGACTCGGCCCGTGGCACCACGTTGTCGCATCTGTTGCGCGCCCTCAACGCGCTGGAAGGGGACTTTTGGGTGCGCCTGCTTTACACGCATCCGGCCCACTGGAGTGACGAACTCATCACCACCATCGCCGAGTGCGAAAAGGTGTGCCGCTACATCGACATGCCCCTCCAGCACATCCATCCGCGGATGCTCAAGCTCATGCAGCGGGAGACCTCCAGTGAACATATCGAGAACCTGATCGTCCGGATCCGCGCTGGCATTCCTGGCATCGCCATTCGCACCACTTTTATCGTCGGCTTTCCAGGCGAGACCGAAGAGGAATTTGAGTACCTCTTGGATTTCATCAAGCGCACGCGCTTCGAGCGATTGGGCGTATTCACCTACTCGCAGGAGGAAGGCTCAAGGGCGGCGAAGATGGAAGGACATCTACCAGCCCGCACAAAGCAGGCGCGCTTCAAGAAGGCCATGAAACTTCAACAGCGCATCGCAGAAGAGCAATCCCAACAGCAGGTTGGACGCGTGATCCGAGCCTTGGTGGATCAACCCACCGTGGCTCGCGGCCATTCCGACGCCCCGGATATCGACGGCCGCATTCTCTTGAGCGAAGACGCTCCGCTAGGCGAGTTCATCAACGTGCGCATCACCGAGGGGCAACTGTACGACCTCGTCGGCGAACGCGTGGAGTAACGCCCTCCGTTTGCCGCGAGGTTTCGGGGCGCTGCGGAACTCGGGTTAACCTCCGTCGAGTTCCAAGCCCTTCTCGCCGCGACGGTCTCGGAAAAACTCCTGCAACAGACTGGCGCATTCCGCAAAGCGAACCCCGCTAGTGATCTCGCAGCGGTGGTTTAATTTAGGGTGCTGCAACAGGTTGAGCAGGCTGCCTGCCGCGCCGTCCTTGGGCGAGGGACAGCCGAAAATCACACGCCGCAATCGGGTATGAACAATGGCCCCCGCACACATCGCACAGGGCTCCTTAGTGACATACAAGTCGCAGTCCGTCAGACGCCAATCTTCCACAACAGACTCGGCCTGAGTGATGGCAAGCATCTCGGCATGCGCGGTGGCATCGACTAATTGTTCGACTTGATTTGAGGCCCGGGCAATGATTCGCCCGTCGCGTACAATCACTGCTCCCACAGGAACTTCAGCCTGCTGAAAAGCCCGGCGGGCGGCCCTGAGCGCTTCTCCCATAAAATATTCGTCACTGTGCAAGTCTATCAAAGGTTCCATAGCGGTCTTAAATGAATTTAGATGGGAATTTGTTTGCTTTAGCTTGCCGGAGCGAGTTGTATTCCGACCCCTTTTCAAAAAACCTCATCAGAGGAATTCTTATGTCAGCCATTATCGCGAAGATCAATCAGGAGCAGATGAAGTCAGAAGTCGCCCCCTTTAAAGTGGGCGACGCCGTTCGAGTCCACACCCGTGTGGTCGAAGGTGACAAGGAACGTATTCAGATTTACTCGGGGATCGTGATCGGTCGCAAGGGCACCCTCATGAACGAGTCTTTCACGGTACGCCGCATTTCGTACGGCGAAGGAGTGGAACGCGTGTTTCCGCTGCATTCCCCTCGCGTGGCGAAAGTTGAAGTCGAGACCGTGGGCGTTGCCCGCCGTGCCAAGCTCAACTACCTGCGTCTGCGCAAGGGCAAACAGGCCATGGCCGTTCGCGAAAAAGCGCGCTAGAGACAACCCGGCATCCACGGCGATCAAACGCTGTGTTTTGCCCACAAAACAAACTTTATGGAGGCGCGGTGCTCCCTCAACTATGAGGTTCAGCTCCGCGCCTCTGGTTTTTTGCGCATTGCAGGGGTGGACGAGGCGGGACGCGGGCCTCTTGCCGGCCCTGTGGTCGCAGCGGCAGTGGTTCTGCCGGAGAACTTTGTCCATAGCCAGCTTACCGACTCCAAGAAGTTGTCGCCCAAACTGCGGGAGCGCATTTACGAGGAACTGATCGCAAATCCGGCCATCGCCCACTCGGTTGTCGCCGTGGACTCTATGGAGGTAGACCGACTAAACATCCTGCGGGCCACCCACGAGGCCATGCGGCGCGCAGTGTTACAACTAGCTCAACCTCCGGATCATGTGCTCATCGATGGGCTACCGGTGCGGCCCTTTCCCTTCGCCCAAACCGCCCTCGTTGGCGGGGACGCCCTCAGCCTGAGCATCGCGGCCGCCAGCGTCGTGGCAAAAGTCACTCGCGACCGGCTAATGCTAGCCCTCGACGCCCTTTACCCACAATACGCTTTCGCCCAGCACAAAGGGTACGGCACGCAGTTGCACATGGCGCGATTGAGTGAGCATGGCCCTTCTCCCGTACATCGGCGCAGTTTTGGGCCAGTGTCGCAATTGGTTCTCGCGCTGGAATAACAAGACGACGCTTGCGGAGCCTGCCGAAAGTGGGCGACTAGGCAGGGAGGGCGAGCGGATGGCGGCTCGTTTTCTTCAAAAGGCCGGATACAAAGTACTGTACCGCAACTACAAGCCCACCCATGGAGGAGAGGTCGACTTGGTCTGCCGGGTGCGTCGGCGCATGGAGCTGGTTTTCGTGGAGGTCAAAACGCGTTCCAGCGAAGTTTATGGTTCTCCTGAAGAGGCGGTGGATTGGGAAAAACAGCGGCGCCTTGTGCGCGCCGCACAGGAGTGGTTGGAACAACTGGAGCAGGAAGGCGTGACGGCCCGCTTCGACATCGTTGAAGTTATTCTCCACGAAGGACATCAGGAAGTGCGCCATATCCAAAACGCCTTCACCGCCGAGGAAACCCGCCATCCCGGTAGCGCGCCGCTTATCCCGGGGGCCAGCCGAGGGGACGTCCTCCCAAAACGTGGACGTGGAGGTGGGGCACCGACTCGCCGCCATCCGCCCCGTGGTTGATGACGATGCGGAACCCAGTATCGAGCACTCCGGTGAGGCGTGCGACCTCCTTGGCACCAAGGAGAAGCGAGCCAAGCAATGCGGCGTCTTCGGGCTGGGCCTCCCCCACGCGCGGGATGAGTTTTTTGGGCACGACCAGCACATGCACCGGAGCCTGTGGTTGTATGTCGTGGAAGGCCAGCCACTCGGAAGTCTCCGCAACGATCTTTGCGGGAATCTGCCGGGCTATGATTTTTTCAAACAAGGTCATTTTAGCGAATCATGAAGGTGACTTTTGTCGGCCCGGTCGCCTTGAGCACGCTAGCGCGCAAAAAATCCACCAACTCGTCGGCCACAGACTGGCAGTGGCTGCTCCAGTGCGAACGCCCAAGCACCATTTTGACCGCGAAGTGCAAGTCCTCGAACACGATGCGCGTGGCCAGACCGCTGGAGAGCAAACGTTGGCACCCCACTTCGCAGGCCTTGAAGAAGCCCATGAGAAAGCCAGGCGGGACTTCCCGCACCAAATCCAACAGCGAAGAATGCAGCTCCAAACCGCCCCGCAAAAAATGAGGAGCAACTTCGTCGTAACCGATCCCTCGCAAGACACGGTTCACCGCCAATTTGAAGTGTTCTAGGGTGTAGGGCTGGGGCGTGCCATGGGCGTGCAAAAAATCCGTGACGCTTCGGGCCACATCGGCGGCGGGCCAATCCTCATAACCGGCGGCTAAGGCGGCCTGCTCAAGACACTGCGCCAGCCAACCGAGTTCCAGGGCGACGGAACCCCCTTGTCCCAGCTGAATCAGTGGTGGCGCATCGCAAAGACAAATCATGGGGCGAAGAGTTCGGGTTGCAGTGTGCTGGGTCTGGATCGGGTCCCAAGCAAATGAATTTCGTCGATGAATTCTCCGATGTCCTCGAATTGGCGGTAGACTGAGGCGTACCGGACATAAGCGATTTCATCCAAGTCATGAAGCGCCTCCATCACTTTGGCTCCGATCCGCCTACTCGGAAACTCCCTTTCGAGACCCGCCTCCATTGCGCTAATAATCTCACGCGCGGCGTCTTCGATTCGCTCCAAACTTACCGGCCGCTTTTCGCAAGCTTTCACCATCCCGCCCACTATTTTCTGACGGTCCAACGGTTCGGAGCGTCCGTCGCGTTTGAGCACCCGCAGCTCCACGACCTCAATCTGCTCATAAGTGGTGTAACGAAAAGCGCACCCGATGCATTCGCGCCGACGACGGATGCTTCTCCCGTCCTTCGCTGGACGGGAATCGATCACTTTATCTTCGAGCACGCCGCACTTGGAGCAATACATTATCTTGTGTCCTTGGGAACCATTCCCTCATTCTTGCACAAGCCGTTGTGCCTGCAAGCGGAATCGTCCCGCCTTTCCTACTTCCAAAGCCCTCGCCCCGCCCTCGCCTTCCCCCCAGTACCATTGCCAGTAGGACCCGTCACTTGGTACAAAAACCCATGCAACACCTCCTCCACGCCGTCGCTTCCCAAGGAGAACTCTCGTCAGAGGAGATTTTTAGCGCCGTAACCTGGCTGGCTGATCCCGCCGCGACCCCCGAGCCTAAGTGCGCTTTTCTCGAAGCCCTGCGCTCCAGAGGCGAGACGGCTGCCGAAATTGCGTCGTTTGTGGAGGCGCTCCTGCAGATGGCGCGCGACCCGGAAATCGATTCGGCGCGACTCTCAGGACCGATGCTCGATGTGTGCGGCACCGGCGGCGACCGACTGGAACTGTTCAACGTGTCGACCACCTGCATGTTTGTGCTAGCCGGCGGCGGAGCGGTGGTCGTCAAGCACGGCAACCGGGCCGTGACCTCCCAATGCGGAGGGGCCGACGTGCTGGAGGCGCTTGGTGTGCGCATCGACCTTCCGCCTAACGCGCTGCGTGAATGTGTATACCGCCACGGGCTGGGTTTTGTGTTCGCGCCACTGTACCACCCGGCCTTCGCAACGATAGGCCCTGTACGCCGCACACTGGCACAGCGCGGGGTATCGACTATTTTTAATTTGCTGGGGCCGTTGCTCAATCCTGCACGGCCAGCGCACCAGTTAGTGGGCGTGTATTCCTCCGACTTGCTTCCAAAGTACGCAGAGGCGCTCTGCCGCTTGGGCCGCCAAAGGGCTTGGGCCGTACACGGCTCCGGGGCAGACGAACTCACTCTCGCGGGCGTGGCCCAAGTTATCGCAGTGGAGCACAATGCACTTAGGACATTTTCGGTGGATCCTATCGAACTGGGATTCGAGTCCGCCCCAGTGAGTGCGCTTAGGGGCGGAGATCGAGCTCAGAACGCGGCCATCCTTGAGGGGATTTTATCAGGCGCGTTGAAAGGGCCGGCATCGGAAGCCGTTGTCCTCAACAGTGCGGCGGGGTTTGTCGTGGCGGGATTGGCGGGCGACCTCTCGACTGGGATTCTCCGAGCCAGAGAGTCCATCGCGAGCGGTGCGGCGCAGGCAAAGCTCGATGCACTCAGGGCGTTGGGCGCCTAAAGCGCGCCTCAAGACTTCACGCCGACCTATCTCAGCGGGAGTGAGCTGGCGTTTCCTTAGCAACGTCCCCATTGGCTGGGCCTTTTCTGTGTAACCAAGGTAAGTTCCAGAGGTGACAGTGTTCCACAACCCGGCGTTTGTCTTCCTCGAGCATCGAGGGGCGCACTTCTGGCAATTGCGACCAATGGACGCGTGCCTTGTAATGGTGCTCTTGATGAAACCCGTTGTTGAACCAGATCCAGTTGTAAAAAGGGTTGTAGCAACTCACCGAATCATCCAACCGGTTGGTATGCGTCGCACCGTGATGCTCCAAATAATTCTCCGCGTAGTTCAAAACCTGTCCAATGAACCAAAGCGGCATATAAAAAAACACGAAGTTTTTCCAAGAAAGCGCAATCAGCAAGGCCCACATTGCAAATAGAACCACAAACTCCAGGTGAATTTGCACCTGTCGCCTTTGCCGGACGCCCTCTTTGTATAAAGGAGTAATTTCCGAACGAAACACGCTCTTTAGGGTAAAGGACCAGAAGTCCTCTTCCATATTGGGATCCTTGGAAAAGCGGTAGCTGGAAGCGAAATCGATGGTGGAGTTTGTCTGGGGATCGCGCCGGTCGTTGTTGCCCTTGTGATGGAACAAATGATGGATGTGATACATCGTTTGGGGCACGCCCAACGACAGCGAGTTCATCAGGCTAAACGCATCATTCGCAGCCCGACTTATAAAATAGGGCGTATGGATATGGTAATGCGAAATACATTGATAATTAGTAAGATATAAAAATAATATCGCTATCCCACAAACCGTTGCCGCAGGGATCAACACAATCAATGGGACGTTGGCCGACGCCCAATTCGTCACAGCAGCGCTTCCCACAATCAAAAGCACATTTAGAAGCGCCAAAAGTATGAGGGGAATATCTTTCCTCGTTCTTAACATATGGTCGCTTATAGTGCGAGCGCCCAAGAAAAACAAACTTCATTCCCGAAAAATTTCATGCGTCAACTCTGGGGTATCAAAGCATACCGCCTGCTCTTCTTTGCGGGATTTTTATCCGAACTTGGCACCTATATTTCGGAAGTGGCCATCCTGCTGCGCATCTTCGAGCTTGTCGGCCAGCAAAAACAATTTTTAGGAATTACGCAGGCTGTTTTTCTACTGTTCATGGTGGTTGGCACGCTGCTGGGTGGCGTTTGG
>CALQFT020000002.1 GCA_943329925.2 Opitutus sp. GAS368 | reverse complement strand
CCGCAACCTTATAATCTCCCTGCCATGAGACGTATTGCGCTTCCGCCGCGAGTCGGCTTCGCAAGAGGTGCGCCAATTCCTCTCCACGCGCAGCCGTGCGGTTTACGATGGTGATCTTCTTCGTGCCCGCCAGTCCTAGTTCTACGGCAACCGCCCGCGCGGCGCCGCCTGCACCCAAAATCACGACCGACTTTCCAGCAGGTTGAATGACCGTTTTGAGTGAGCGCAAAAAGCCCTTTCCATCGGTGTTTTCCCCAATGAGCGTGTCCCCACGGCGCACCACGCAATTCACCGCCCCCATGACCTCAGCCGACTCGCCGAGCCCATCCAAGTGCTCGATGACCGTCACCTTGTGAGGGATGCTGCAATTGAAGCCGCGGAACCCCATGGCCCTCGCGCCTTGCACGGCCGCGGCAAGGTCTTTGGGCGGAACCTCCATGTTAATGTAGCGCCAGTGCATCCCGTGATGCACGAATGCCGCCTCTATCATCGCAACGGTCGGGTTACCCGCGGCGCCTTCGGAAAAAGAGCCGGTGAGTTGTGGAAGAAAATCAGGGCTATTGCTCATTGGTAATCGGCTCGGTTATTTGAGTGTCTCGTCTTTCAGCGCATCCGCCTTGCGGTATAAGCTGGTTGGAATCAAAATCTGCGCAGGAAGTTCCTCCCCCTTGGAATGGCGGATAATTGCCTCCACGATCTGCACGCCCATTTTATCGGGAAACTGAATGGGGTCGGCGTAAATTTTTCCGTCCTTGATAGCCTGCTTGCCCTCTGGCTGACCATCGAAACCAACGATCTGGACTTGTTGTGTTTTACCCGCTTTCTCTAAAGCCGCGCGTGCCCCCAACGCAGCGGGATCGTTAATGGCGAATATTCCACGCAACTCGGGGTTGGCCTGCAGGGCGTCTTCGGCCGCCTTAAATCCAATGTCTTTTGCAGCGCCGCTTTCGAGTTCGGTCACTATCTCCACCTTTGCTTTCCCACTGGCGTTGTGCGCCTCAATCACCTCGCGAAAGCCCTTCACTCGCAGCTGACAGGACTCCGCCTGCTTGAAGTGGAGGATCGCTACTTTGCCACCCGCTTCGCCCAGTGCCTCGATCATGGCGATGCCCGCCTCCTTGCCGCCGCCGAAATTATCCGTTGCGATTTGCGTGACGATTTTAACGCCGGGTTCATTGCAAGGGATGTCGACGGTTAACACGGGAATACCCGCTGCATTCGCCTCCTGAATCACCGGCAAAATGGATTTTGAATCACAAGGACTGAGCACAATTGCGCTCACTTTTTTCACGATGAAATCCTTGATCTGGTTGCTCTGCTTGGCCACGTCTTTGTCTCCGCTGACAACAATCGATTCGTAGCCGCGCATTTTTCCCGTGGCGGCAATGCTGTCGCCGATCACTTTAAAAAATGGATTGTCCAGTGTCAGCAGTGAGACCCCGATGGTGCCCTTTGACTTGGCCTCCGTGTGTGGTGCACTCGAAGCCGTAGGATTAGCGGGCTTGTCACAAGCGGACAGAAGTGCGAGCGCACAAGCTACAATTGAAAAACGACGTGTGATATTCATTGGGAGAGAACAAATTATAAATTTATATCAAATTACAGTTTGCCAGTTTTTAGAAACTCATGCCGCACCGGCGCACTTGCGGTCACACCGGTGGTGGAGATGAATGTGACCTTGCCCGGCTCAAATTCGAGCGTCTTGACCTGCTCAAAGCCCGCCGGAACTTTCACCACACCTTGGATGTAATAGACCTCTGTGGGCTTCTCTACGCTGAGAGTCACAGCGGTTTGCACTCCCGCCTTTGTCAGCTTGTTGTCGTGGGTAGAGGCGGCCAGCCCGTCGGCAAAAAAGGCAGTGACGTCCTCCAAGCCGAGGCAGCTGTTACGTCCATTCCATGGATGCCCGTGCCTGCCGTGGTTTTCAATCCACAACACCGTGCTGTTGAGAACGCTCGCATCCTTGAGCGAAAACCAGACGTATCCCCCCTCTGTAAATGTTGCCGCTGTCCAAGCCGGTTCCTCGTTTTTCTTGCGCGTCTTGTTTATAACCTGAACTAAATCCGCGTACCCAAATCGAGCCGGCAGACGCGTCAGATCTGCGTCTGGCGAGCCTTTCCACGCCACAGGTACTTTCTTTAATGCCGACCATTTTGCACCTGGGAGCAGGGACTGATATTCGCGCTGCTTTGGATCGCTGAATAGCGAGGGGCACGTCATTCCAAACCGGATCGCGCTGGTGGCAATGCGCACCGAACCTTCTTTTTCAGGCATCGCGAGAGTCGCATGATGCCCGAGCGGCGCGGAGCCAGCGAAACCCTCGATGGTACTCTTGGAATAAATCACGTTTTGGCCGTCCACGAGCGAGAGCTCTCTTTTCACATTGCCTTTGCGAACCTTCGTTTCAATGGCAACCGAGAGAGTCGTCACGTCTCCTATTTTTTTGTTCCCAACAAAACGCCAAGGCGAACCGACCACTTCACCGTGCGGCGGATGCTTCTCGCCGTCGACATCCTCCGAGTTGCCGCCAAAAGGAAGACAGAAAAAATCACCACGAAGTGCCACCAGCACTGGAGCTGGCATCTTCGATGGAGGCTCATCCTGCCAGGGAGTTACATGATATGGACTTACCGGCGCTGGGCTATCCCGGAAGAAAGTAACTGGAGCCATCTGCGCACCAATTTGAGTCAACGCCACCTCCACCTCCTTGTTAGAAAGCGTGAAGCAAGGCTGGGAGTGCAATGAACGCAAATCGCCTTCTTGCGCTGAGGAGACACTGGGAGCAACGACGACTAACGCAAGGGTCATGAGCGGGAGTTTGAATAGTGACTTCATGGGGGGATGGGGTTTTGGAGACTTACTTTTTCCGGTGACAGAAAACATCAGGACGCAATGATGCCTCCTCTCTGGCAACGGTATTTGGCACCGAAGCATACCGCACACATAAGGATGCATGGAATGTGTTTGCGACGTTCATTACAAATATTTTCAGTGGCACCTCACGTTTGAGATTCCACTTTATTTGCAAATATTCGACATCGTAAAAGTCTTGAGCGATTCAAGAGCGGCATCGCACTGGAATGGAAAATTGTTGTAAGCGTGAGCGCCATTAAAAACGCCCACTAACAATCAGATAGAGAGCTGCGTAGCGTAACTTAGGCAGCACTTACGGTGCTCCCGCGCCCAACCGTGGTGAATCCATCGTTTGTTTCAAAAACTCGATCACCAGTTCCATTCGCATGGCGTCGTAAAACTCCGAACCGCCATGTTTGCTGTTCGGAAGCAAATGAAGCGCGACGGGCACTCCAGCCTTTTTGCAAACCTCGACGAGTTCCTCGGACTGTTCGGGAGGCATTTGAGGATCTGCATCGCCATGAAATAAAAGCACGGGAGGATCCCCTGCGTTCACATGCGTTACCGGACTGGCCAGCGTAGCCAATTCCGGCTTTTCATCCGGCAAACCTCCCAACAACAGTTGCAAAGCCGGAGCCCGCATCTGGAGGCCGAACTCCGTGGATTGCGAGAGGATACTGTTCAGATTGGAGGCGCCGAAGAAGCTGATTATCCCGCACACGCGGCTGGATACACCAACATGCTCCCCAATGGTTCCTTCCAATGAAGCGTTACCATCTGAAAGTCCAACCAAGGCAGCCAAATGTCCGCCGGCAGAGGAACCTGCAATTACAATTTTATCGCTGGGATAACCAAATTTTTCAGAGCACGTGCGCAAAAAACGAATCGCTGCCTTTATGTCGTGAACAGCAGCCGGAAACCGAGCAACTCCGCTCAGACGGTAATCCACACTGGCAACCGCGACACCCTTGTTCCGAAGGCTCCGGATGGGGCAGTCCAACTTGGATCCAGAACGCCAGCCACCCCCATGGATGTAGACAACAAGCCCCGCCGGTTTTCCGTCTGGAAGAAATAAATCAAGCGCCTGCGATTGGTCTCCAATTCGAGCGTATTCCAAATCCAAAAGAACAGGACCCTCCGCCCAAGCGGCGGGCACCACCAGTGGGAGGAGGAGAATGGACAGAATAAGGAATAATTTTTTCAAGGAATTAAGTGGCCCAGATGGGGTGCAAAAAGTGAGGCGCCGATTATCTTAAAAAGAATGGGAAATCCGCCTACAGTTGAGCCCCCTGCGCTACGGAGCGGGTGCTTCAACCGGTGGCTTTTCCTTCTCGCCCTTGGGAAGAAGGCGGGCTTTCCAGACAGGCTTGGAGAGTTTCGAATCCGATTCGTATTCAAACAACTTGCTGACTGGGAACAACATCAACCCAGGAATGCCCCGGGCGTTGATGCGGGCGTAAAATTGCATGGCGTCGTCCAGGAAGCGCAGATCCCCGTGGCCGATGAGCGAAAAGCCAGCACCGTCGACATGCAGGTCGGGCGTGTTGAAAACGCCTTTTTTGATGGTAAAGGTGGCGGTGGCCTTGTGAGCGTTGCTCATTCCCAAGCCAGGCAAGATGGAGTTCAGGATGCCGGAAATCGGCCCGAGAAAAGGGATGGCAAACACGTTGCCATCGGTGATGGTCAGTTCGCCCGAGCCGTCCACTAGTCGCGCATTGTCGCTGTCCCCCTTCCACAAAAACGAGCAGTTCAGCTTTCCCTTGGACTCGTCATACCCTGTGTACAAGCGGCTCAACGGCGCGAAATCCATGTTGGTGATGTAAAGGGACGCCTTGTGGGGCGAGGAGTTCGGTCTGACCGCAATATCGACATTGCCGGCAAGGTGCCCCCCAAAAAGCTCGCCGTCCAACGAACTGATCTGAACCCGATGTGGAATAAAGACAAGTTTGGCCGTAATTTGGTTAAACGACAGGGTCTTACCAGCGAAATCATAGTCCATCCCAGTCTTGCTCGTCACATCCACCAGCAAGTTTGTGCGGTCCGGCGTCTGCGGCGCGGCCTTCCCACGAACCGTCACCAACGGAGGTTCGCCCTTAAACCTATACGGCAAGACCTCTTCCAACCACTCTGGCTCGATCATTTTCATGGTGTCCACCGGATTCAAACGCAGGCGTAAATCGTGGAGAAAAAGATCATTGTGCACCGCGTCGTAGGTCACGCTTCCCTCCCCAACGCCCTCCGTACGCTTTAGTTGTAGCGGGCCGAACGACCAGACCCCGCCCTTAAAGGCGAACGGCGAAGTAAACCGCTCCAGCGCGACTCCGCGGAAAGTCGACTTCCCCACCTCCACTCGCCCCCAAACCGCGCAGGCCGCCAATTCAGGCGTCTTGCCGCGAGCCTCCACCTCCACACGTAACGGCTCCTTATTTTGGAGCCAGCGCAGCGGCCCTTGCGGCGCCGGTTCGGGAAGGGCCAATTCAAATAACGCCGTTGGGAGAGTGCTGGTGAGTCGCACACGGAAGTCGTCCGGGATCTGCATGAGATCGGCCGTAAGCACGCCGGATTTGTGGACGAGGCGAAATTCACGCACCGACCAACGCTCCATCTCCCAAGAACCCGAAGCCTTGAGGCTCTCAAAGGGCTCCTTTTTGAGCAAAAAGGCCGGCATCTCCAGCGTGCCTGTCGCGTGCACATCTTTTTTCTCGAAAGTTGCCCCCCGCAATTGCAATTGCACCGAGGGGCGCTGCTGGAATTGCACCCATTCGGTGGGCAGCGGCCGCCCAAGCGCCGTCGCGATCTGCGCCGGATCCAGAGTGGATTCCACGCGCGCCTCGAAGCCGCCTTCCTGAGTGAAACGCCCCACCGCATGCAGACGACCACCCTTATCCTCCAGCGCAAGCTCTTCTAATTCCAACGCCCCCGAGCGCCATGCTGCGCTCAAAACCAAGCTCTCCAGCGCAACCCCTCTCACCGTCGCCTCCTCCGCCTGAACGTGTAAACTCGCCGCAACCGACTCCGGCGCGCTCATGTCACCAGTAAATTGAACCCGCAAACGAGGCGCCGCACCTCTCCATTGCACCGCCTCGAGTTCCTGCAACGCACGCTCCACGCCGGGTAGCCACGAAGGCTGCTCGCCGGACTGCTTCTCCTTGGTCGAAGCGGGATTAGAGAGCCAGCCTTCCGCGCTGACCTGAAACCCCAGCATGCTGGCCTCCGCATGGACAAGGCGGATTTGTTTCTCAGGAAACAACAACCGCGCCTGCAAATGCTCCACTTCAAGACGGCGGCTTTTGGGATCCCGGCGATTCAACGGCAGAGAAAGCCTGGCATTTCGCAACTCCAGTGCGCTGACAAACGAGCGCCGTCGCAGCAAGCGGCTCCAGTCCACATTGAGCGTAAGTTTGTCAACCTCTGCCAAAACACGCTGGTGGTCGTTCGCATCAAAAATTGTGACATCCCGTGCCACAAATCCACGCAGTGCGTCCGCGGTGAGCTTCTTAAACGTTATCTCGATCCCCTGCGCCCGAAACTCCGCGAACACCCTCTCCCTCCAATTACGTGTCAGTCCGCGTTTGGCCCCATACCACGCCGCCCACAGCACCACTCCAACGAGGAGTAACACGACAAGCTGTAGAATTCGGCGCAAACGGAAACGGGGCATGGGTGAAGCAGACTTAGCGAAAACCTCCCAAATGCCTAGCCGAAGCAGTGAAATAACTGCTCCAGGGATTGCTGAATGACTTCGAAAGAGAGCCGCTGCTTCGCCAGCACCAGCGCCTGCTCCACTGCCGAATCCCGGTCATGTCCGTGGTCTAGCATCCTCGAGGTCAAATGTAGTAAATCAGGAGCCGTCGCGCCGTGCCCGCACAACTCCGGAAAAACAATACGCTCTATTATCCCATTTCCCCCAATGCAAGGCACCCGGCACAGTAGCGCATCCCCAGCCACACTCCCGACCCCGCCGGATGCGTCTAGTTGAAATACAAGTTTGTGCTCTGCCATCCGACGCAAATATTCAGGGTAGGGAAGCCTCGCCTCGATCACCCGCAGCATTCCCGAGGGATAACCCAGTTGCCGCAGCCAGCGCCGCCCCTGCCACCCGTCCAAGTTCATCACCGTCACCGGCTCATACATCTGGGACGCCACATCCCGCAGACCAAGCAATGCCGCCAAATGTCGCCGCGCCGGATCGTGCCGATCAAAACTTCCCACCATAATGCCGTGCCGTTGCTCTGGGCGTCCTGAAAAATCCCACGCCACTTCCTCCACCGGCAGCGGCGTGGGAATCGTCTCTACATGCAAAATGCCGCCTCCGCGGAAAACGGGCTCCAGTTCTGGGGTGACGGCAATGGCCCCATTGGCACGGCCACAGATATCGCGAAACAGGGCCAAATCACCCGGTGAACGGATAAGGGCATCCAAGGCGAAGGTGCCGGGTTTTTCCCATGCTAGAATCAGGGTTTTTCCTGCACGTCTCAGATTGATGGCGGCTTGGCGACAAGCCTTTAAGTTGCGAGTGAGTACCAGCAAGACTCGGCGCTCACCCTCGGGAATCGCGGCGTCATCCCGGTAAAAGCCGCCGCCGGAGCAAGCCGCAAAACCGTGGTATCCTGTGGGCGGATGCTTGGCGGGGTCCGGCGCGCCGGCGAAATCAGTGAAGAGTTGTTGGGGAACCCGGCTACCGGGCTGGAGAACGCAAAGCTGCATGGGGAGCGAAAAAAATGGGGCGGGGGCGGGGGGTGACAACGGATATTGAGGCCGTTGCGCTCAGTGCGCAAAGTTTTCATGCATTAGCCCCCCAGAATCAGCCCCCAGAATCAGCGACTCAAAAGAAGCCAGTGCCGCCTCGAACTTCCAAACCAAAGGAGCCCGCCCCACAACCGAGCGAATGGGGGCGCGGCAATTTAGATTTATCTCCCCCCAGCACGCTCTCGAAATCCGTAGCTAAGGGTGTAACGTATTTCGCGAAGGACGCACCGTGGTGCATCGGGATGCAATAATCGGAGAGAGCACTGGAGGGGGGCGGGTTCTTGGGAAAAGACGAAATGGCGAAAAGACGAAATGGCGAAATGGCGAAATGGTTTGGGAGTTTGTCGGAGGGGACGCTGGATTGCAAAAAGTAGCTGAGTACAGGTGACTACGGCTAGTTAGCAAAGGCTTCAACGCAGAAATTGGGGCCGAAAGGAGGGGTCTTTATGCAGAGGGAACGCGTGGTTTGTTTTGTCAATCACACCGCAGAAATGGGCGGCGCGGAGTACGCTCTTGCCCGTCTCATTGCCGCCATGAATCGGGAGCGGTGGCATCCAGTGGTGGTTTTTGGAGAGGCTGGGCCGGCGGTGGAGCTGCTGCGCAATCGATCCGTGGAAACCTATGTGCTTCCGATGCGCGAGGGTATTGCCAAGGTCCGCAAAGAGGAGCTCCACCTTGACTTCTGCTTGCGCACGAAACTGCCCCTTGCCGCGGCACGGTACGTCCTGACGCTCAGACGCTTTTTTAAAGAACGCGGCGTGGACATCGTACATACCAATTCGATGAAAGCGCATGTGCTGGGAGGCTTAGCTGCGGCAGCGGCGCGTATTTCCTTGGTCTGGCGATTACGAGACGCTCTACATCCAGCTTGCCTGCCGGGCGCAGCGCTTCAAATGATGCGATTTTTAGCGCGCCACCTCCCGGATCGTGTAGCGAGTGCTTCACAGAGTGTCGCTCAGGATGCCTTTGGTCAGCTTGCAGTTAAAAAGTGCGCGATCGTGTATGATGGATTGGAGGAGGCGTGCTTTGAAAATCCAGCTCCATTGCCTTCCCTAGAGCATAACGGCCCTTGGCGGGTGGGGATTGCCGGACGCATTTGCCCAGGGAAAGGGCAGCACGTTTTTATCGAAGCCGCAGCAAAGCTGCTGGAGCGCGGCTGGAAAATTCAGTTTGAAATTCTGGGTGGCCCCCTTTTCGCGCAGGAAGCCTACCAGAAGCGGCTGCAGCGCTTCGCCACTGCATGCACTTTGAAAGAAAACGTGCTCTATACTGGACAGGTGGATGACGTCCCACAGCGCATCCGTCAGTGGGACATTTTCGTGCATGCCAGCACGATGCCGGATCCCTGTCCGAACGTCGTCCTAGAGGCAATGGCGGCAGGCGTACCAATAGTGGGAGCCAATGCGGGAGGAGTGCCGGAGTTGCTGGATTACGGCCGCTGTGGAGTGCTTTTCGCTGCGGACAATCCAGATGCGTTGTGCTCTGCAATAGAGCAGCTTTTGAATGCGCCTGAACAGCGCCGCAATTTTGCCAAGGCAGCCCGGGCTAGGGCGCTGGAATGCTTTCAAAGCGAACGTGTCGCCCGCGAAATGGAGCAAGTTTGGGAGACTGTTTTTAATCCCGGCGTTCACCGCCGACGGCAGTGGCCGTGGCTGGAAGGCGGGCTCAGCGACAACGCCATTCTCCAAACAGCCAATAGAGCTGCAACAGATACCGCGGCAGCTTCGAGGGCGCGGGTTTGGATGCCTACAAATTTAATAAAATGAACGCGCCTATCGGTATGCATGTCGATGAAGGAGCGCGCGGGCAATTCCCACCTCCGAAACGCATAGCCATCGTCCACGATTGGTTGCCCGAAGTGGGAGGAGCAGAGCACGTGCTTGGAGAAATTTTAGAAGTTTTTCCAGAAGCGGAACTATATAGTTTGCTGGACTTTATACCAGAGGCTGACCGCTCTTTTCTGCGCGGCAAGCCTGTGAATACTTCCTTTCTGCAACACATCCCTTGGGCCCGCCGTTTCTACCGGGGGTTTTTACCATTGATGCCCTTGGCGATCGAATACTTCGACCTCTCCAGCTTTGATCTAATCATCTCCAGCTCCTACGCCGTCGCCAAAGGGGTCCTCTCCGGACCGGATCAATTGCACTTGTGTTATTGCCACTCCCCCGCCCGCTATGCATGGGATCTTCAGGAGCAATATCTGCGGCAAACCCGGCGCGACAAAGGAATCCGGGGCTTTCTGGCAAGAGCTCTTCTACACTACATCCGGCTCTGGGATTGCCGAACACCCAACGGAGTCGACGCCTTCGCCGCCAACTCGCGCTTCATTGCACGGCGAATCTGGAAGGTGTACCGGCGCAGGGCCGTGGTTATTTATCCGCCGGTGGCCGGAATCCAGGCAGATGATAAAACTGATACGCAAAAAACTCGCTCCTACTACCTGAGCCTCGGCCGTTTGGTTCCGTACAAACGGGTGGATATCTTGATTGAAGCATTCCGTAAAATGCCAGAGCGCACCTTGAAAATTATCGGGGACGGACCAGAGCGCAACAGGTTGGCACGGGACCTTCCCGACAACGTCCGGTTACTCGGACGCCTTCCCCAAAAGGAAGTCGATATAGCGCTCCGAGAGGCTAGGGCTCTTTTATTTGCGGCCGAGGAGGATTTCGGACTCGTGCCGGTGGAGGCGCAGGCAGCTGGAACACCGGTTATTGCATACGGAAAGGGGGGAGCCTGCGAATCGGTGATTCCCAGCATAACAGGGGTGCTTTTCTACGAACAAACCGCTGAAGCCGTCGTGGAGGCTGTTTTGGCATCCGAGTCGATGACATTTGATCCCAACACACTGAGAAACAACGCCATGGGATTTGAACCAAGGGTATTTCGGGCAGCCTTGCGGCAATGGATCGATGGGGCTTGGCGCAAATTTTCACAACGTCGAAACCGAGGTGCATGGTGAGCTCATCAACAACCAGTCGAGGAAGTTCAAAACCGCCCTCCTGGCTCCAAGCCGCAGCGCTGGCGAGAGAGGCCAGCGCTTTGCTTTGGATGCTTTTGGCTGGAACCTTCCCCCTGTTTCTCGGCGGCGTCACGGATTCCGCCAGAATTTGGTTTGCAGCACTGGCCGCGTGCTCGCTCCTGCTCTGGGCAAGCGCCCAACTGACAATGTTGCGGTCTTGTTCCTTTCGCCCGGCGCTTGGATGGCTCGTGGCGGGACTGCTGCTGCTGGGCTGGACGTCCGCACTGAATCCGAGCTTCACTTTTATGGGGCCAAACCAAGGCTTCCTGCCCGTGGAGAGCTATTGGAGCTGGCTGCCCTCGTCCGTGGATGGTCCCACCTCGCGGGTCGCGATGATACGCTGGACGCTTATGCTTGGGCTGCTTTGCATGACAGCCGACCTTTGCTCCAATCCGCAGCGCCGGGCCCGAATGCGAATCGCGCTTTTGAGCGGGGGGCTGGTGATGCTGCTCATTGCCTTGGGTCAACGCCTAACAGAAAGCACCTCAATTTTGGGTTCCGGACTGGGTGTGGAACAGCCCTTCTTCGGGACCTTCATCTACCCGGGTAGCGCAGGGGCCTACTTTAATGCCCTGCTGCCAGGATATTGCATCCTGCTGTACGAGCGCCGCATGCAACGTTGGATAGGATTCGCTGGGGTGCTGTTGAGTGGGGTGGCACTTTTTTGGAATACGTCCCGCATCAGCAGTGTGGTCGGGTTGCTGGAAACTCTCGTGCTGACAGCCGTCTTGATGCGCGGCGGGCAGGAGAGCAAAGGCGACGTGCAGTCCAAACATACCACACCAGAGCATCCTCGCAGCGAGAGGAGAACTGTGGGGCTTTGTTTAGCAGCTCTGGCACTGCTGAGCTTGGCTGTGTTTCAGGTGCACCCGTTACTGGAAAAATGGCGCATGCTCCCACAACAATGGACGCTTTCAAACCCCCGGGTGGAAGCCGCAGGAGTCTCGCTCAAAATAACGCATGATGCTGGTCTTTGGGGATTTGGGCCGGGAACTTTTCAAGCCGTGTTTCCTCAATACACAGCGGGAACGTCGAATTCCATCGCCGGGGTGTGGAAGCATGCGCACTGCGATTATCTGGAGTTTTGGATCGAATGGGGCTGTGTCGGAGCGCTTTGCTGGCTGTCCTTACTCCTCCGCGGCGTCCTTGGAATGTTTCCGCTCAACGCGCACCCTGTCCTTATTCCTGCAAACGGGCGCAATTATCGGGAGAAAGCCTGCGGACTTGCCGCCTTGGGCGCCTTAGGCCTGCATGCCATAGCAGATTTTCCACTTCAAAATCCAAGCGTTCTACTGGTCTCGCTTTTCTGGCTGGGCTGCACTTGGAGCAACAACAAATCTAGAATTCATCAAGCACGACGAGAGCCCAGGCAGGAGCTTGCGCTCGAGGCTCAACTGGGCCTGCATTCGGCTCAAGAACCCGAAGCATTGACCCCAACGAGCTCAAGCTCAAGCAGTCGGGGGCGTGCAAGAAATCACAACTTTGCCTGAGGCCCCCGGTTGCATTTGCAAGGCCGCCGCATCACAGGCGTGCTCCAAATCGAACACCGCCCATATCACGGGCTTCAATGTGCCGTCGGTGAGGCCCGTGAGTAAATCCGTGTGAATTCGGGCCAAAACGCCTGGGGGTGCTTGCAGGATCATTGCTCCACGGATGTCAGCCTCACGCGTCATCAATTCGCGAGGTTGAATCTGCACAGGCCCCCGACTCCCAACCACCACCACGCAGCCTCCATGGGAGAGGAGCGGCAAGTCGCGGCCCAAATTCACATTGGCCAACATTTCAATAATAGCGCTCACGCCCTCACCCTTCGTGCTTTCCAAAATCTGCTGTTGGTATCCAGGTAGATTGTGGTCAAAAACGTAATCTGCACCATGGCCCTTAACCAATTGCCGACCGGACTCAGTACCCCCCGTGGCGAAGACTCGCAACCCGGCGCGCTTGGCCAATTGAACTGCCGCGAGGCCGACCCCGCCGGTGGCTCCGTGAATCAACACGCTCTGCCCCTTCTTGAGACCACCTCTGTAGAAAAGGGCGTAGCTTGCCGTCGCATACGGAATGCCAAGGCAGGCCCCTTCTTCAAAACTAATTTGCGGAGGCAAAGCGTGAACCTGCGTGGGCAAGCACAAGCAAAACTCGGCGTAGGTGCCCGTCAAACTTCCCGATAGATACACCCGTTGTCCTTTTCGATACCCGCGCAACTGCCCGCCAACGGCCTCCACCAACCCGGCTCCGTCCATTCCGGGAGTATACGGCAACGCTGGCAACTTGCCGTAATTACCCGAACGAATATAGCCATCCACCGGATTAACCCCCGCCGCATTCACCCGCACAAGTAGTTGCTCCGGACTTGGGCGCAACTCAGGCTGATGTTTGAGGGTTAGCACTTCCGGACCGCCAAATTTCTCGACAACAATCGCTCTCATTTCTTTCAAAAACACTCGGGCGAACTCGCGCCCCTTGCTACATTTCTATCAAATATTCTCATGAGCCAGCCAAACTTCACTTCTCAAACCGCTCATTCTACTTCCCAACCGTCTTCAGAACCTGAAGACATCGCCCCAAAGGGAGTGGAACATGCTGGAGTAATCGACTTTCTGGGGTTCAACCGGGTTGCAGAAGAAGTCCTTTTAGTGATGGTTGAAAAAAGGCCCTGGACTGAGATAGAACTCCAATTATTCCAGCTTCAAGAAAAGTTAAACGCCTACCTTTCCTTCGCCCTCGACGGTGAGATGGCGGATGCATATCCGGATTTCGTCGGCAAACCCCTGCGCATCAGATTGGATTGCGCAGCTCCCCCCGGACAACAGGAACTTGCTTTCCTCCAGCATGTCCATGATCAGATGGCGCTGCAATCCATCGCCTTCGAAGTCGAAGTCACAGGGGAAACCTGTGGCTGCGGCCAGCCTCTGGCAGACTGCGAGCGCTGATCCTCCAAAAACGTTACTTCTGGCCACCCGACGGAGCGTGGCTAGCCTGGTAATGCTCCTTCAACAAATCCGCGCCAAAGTCCCCAACCCGATCCCGCCAAACTGCGTGCGGATGATTGGCCCCATTCTGCGTGTTGTCGTACTCCATGACAAAGTTCGCCCCCTGAATACGGTAGTAATGTCCAGCCCCGGGCTCGAAGCCTCCCGCCCAACAGAAGCGTGCCTGATTCCATTCCGCAGACTTGATCCGATCCCACTCGGCGGCGGCCACCTCCGCGCGGTGCGTCCCAAGATATTCGCGAACTAGCTGCGCCGCCATTTCCTGCTGGGAGGCGCTCAACGAGGACAGCAACACTCCTTCGCTTGCAGTAAGTTCAGTGCGCTTCGGATCATTAAGCACGTCTTTGGGAACTTCGCTTGCGAGAACCGCCGCCTTCTTTTGCTCCTCGCTAAGCGACTTCACCAGCGCGCGGCCGAGTTCTTCCTCCTTTTCCAACAACCGCAATCCCATGCGTGGGCCCTGACGTACTTCTCCCGGGTTTGTCCCATAGAACGATGGGGTCGAAGTCGTGCCTTTCCCTGAACAGGTGAAGTTTAACGAAAGATGGTGCCCTTCCAAACGCCAACCCCAGGCAGCCCCGTTTTTTGGAGTTCCAAATACAGAGAAAAAGTACATCTCAGGATCACGCACCGCTTTGCCCGTCTGGCCTTTCTCAAGCTCCGCAAGCACCGCTTCCAGGCTCATTACCGTAAGCGCCTTGCTGTAGCCCTGGCTGCTGAGCCCAGTCGCCAAAAGGGCCTGCGCCACGAGCCGCTGTTCCGGAGTCATCGCCTTCAATGGAAGCCCAAGGCGCGGCCGCGGAATAAAATGCCAATTTTTACGCTCTGCGTCTTCAAGCGTGAATACGGCTTTGGTCGTTTGTTCCGGTGACAATGTTACCAAGAAGCGTTGCGCGGCCGCTACCATCTCGGTTTCTACCGATGCGGCACAGGCCAGTGAGGCGGAGCAAACGAGACCTAGGGCGGGGAGGATCCAGCGGGGGGAAGTCATAGTGTGTGAGAGAACCAAGTTTTTGGAAATGCCTTTGAACGTATTAAAGGATTTATTGAATAGAAGAATTAAATCGCCCGCCCTTGCGCCAGCGAGCGCGCATTGTTTACTAGAGCGCATGCTTCCTCAATCAATCAGTATTCGCGAGCTCTTGAAGGATGAGTTGTCGTTGATTCTGCCTCTTATTGAAAAACATAATTTCAAAATTCCAGCCGAGGAGTTGCGGCGCCGATTACAAGTAATGACCACGCACGGATACCACTGCATCGCAGCGTTTGATGCGGGGCGCTTGGTCGGCGTTGCCGGATACTGGCTCGGAGCGAGGTTTTATTGTGGAGAGTACATGGACGTCGACAATGTGGTGGTCGACGAAGCCTTCAGGTCGCAGGGCGTAGGCGCTAAAATGATGGACTGGCTGGAAGACAAAGCCCGTTCTCTGGGGTGCAAAATCGTGGCGCTGGATTCCTATGTCACGTTTGCGGGTGCTCATCGGTTTTATTTCCGCCAAGGCTACGAAATTCTGGGTTTTCATTTTAAGAAGGATTTATGAATTACCACAATAACCACCGCTTTCGGCGGTTGTTGTTATGGGCAACCTCCTCATTCCACCCCAAAAATGAAACTTCAGATTTTCGCACTCATCATTCTATTCACCCAAGCAGGATTGGGGCAGAATAGCCCCAACACCTCTCCCGCAGCCCCCACAAGCGCGACGGAAGCAGCCAAACCCAAGCCTGCCCCGCTTCCCGAGCCCACTTTAGCAAACGTCCCTTACGGACCCCATGAGCGGCAGGTGCTGGATTTTTGGAAAGCTGATTCACAGAATCCCGCCCCCGTACTGTTCTTTATCCACGGCGGCGGTTGGGTGCGTGGCGACAAAGCGAGCGTCGGCGGCATGGTGAAGCGCTGCCTGAGTGCCGGAATCTCCGTCGTATCCATCAACTACCGCTACACTTGGCAGGCTCAATTAGCCGAGGTGAAGCCGCCCGTAGAATGGCCGCTGAAGGACGCCGCACGGGCACTGCAATTTGTGCGAAGCAAGGCGCAGGACTGGCACATCAATCCAAAACGCATCGGCGCCAGTGGCGGCTCGGCCGGCGCGTGTTCCTCTCTCTGGTTGGCCTTTCATTCCGACATGGCCGATCCGAAAAGCTCCGACCCGATCGCGCATGAGTCCACCCGGCTCTGGTGTGCGGCAGTGGATGGCGCCCAAACCTCGCTGGATCCACTGCAACTTAAAGAATGGACCCCAAACAGCCGTTATGGGGGCCACGCCTTTGGCTTCATGAACCCAGCCGACTTGGCCACTCGCGACACACGGTTCGCCGAATTCCTCGAACACCGCGCAGACGTGCTATCTTGGATCAAGGAGTTTTCTCCGTTCGAACACGCCGCCGCCGGAGCACCTCCCATTTATCTAAATTACGCGGAGCCTCCGGGGCTTGGGCAGGAGCAAAAGGATCCTACACACACTTCTAATTACGGCGTGAAACTGCAGGAAAAACTCCAAACCTTGGGCGTGCCCTGCGAACTTGTTTACCCTGGAGCCCCAGATGTGCTGCACAAATCCTCTCTGGATTACCTCTTGGAAAAATTGCGCCTCCCCTGATTCCTCGCGATCTGAAACCCAACTTCCCGAGCATTCACCCCTCCCTCTCCCCGAGCTCAATCGTATGCGTTTTTCCCACCTCATCGGTCTGTGTCTTTTTCCCCTCCTCGCACCCGCCGCCGAGACTCAAGATTTTCCACCAAAGCGTCAAACGACAGAATGCACCCCCCGCAGCGGCCTCCCAAACTTCTTTGCCAAAGCCGCCGCTGGGGGCGAAATCGCCGTAGCCTATCTGGGTGGCAGCATCACTGCCCAACCGGGATATCGCGTGAAAACATTGGCGCAATTCGCCAAACTTTATCCTCAAGCACGGTTCAGGGAAATCAACGCAGCAATCGGCGGAACCGGTAGCGACCTAGGCGTATTCCGCCTCGAACACGATGTTTTCACAGCGAAGCCTGACCTGCTTTTTGTGGAGTTTGCAGTCAACGATGCAGGAGCCGCACCCGTGGAAATTATCCGCGCAATGGAAGGCATCGTGAGAAAAACCCAGGCTTCTTTCCCGCAGTGCGACCTATGTTTTGTGTACACGTTCACCGAGCCAATGCTGGCTGAATTACAAGGCGGCTACTTTAACCGTTCCACTGCCACAATGGAAATCGTGGCCGACCATTACAGTATTCCCAGCATCCACATGGGCCTAGAGGCAGTGCGTCTTGCCTCCGAGGGCAAACTCCTCATGAAGGCCGCCGAGGGCAAGGTGGAGCGCGTATCCGGCGAGCAACTCAACGTTTCCTCACCGATGGCGGTGGGGCCCGATGGGAAAATCCCGTTTTCTCAAGACGGCGTTCATCCCTATGTCGATACCGGCCACCGTCTCTATACGGAAGCCGTTATGAGATCGCTCCCCCTCATACAGCAGGCGGGCAAAACTCAGGGAACGCACCCTTTGCCCGAGCCTCTGGATCCGCACAACTATCAGAACACCGTCATGCTTCCCCTCAACAAGGCCAACCAAAGCGGCCCTTGGACCTTGCTCCCGACAGACGCGGGCCTAGGCCGGCAATTCTCCAGCCGGATGGGTTCCCTTTGGAAGGCCGAACCAGGGGCTGAACTCGCTTTCCGCTTCAAAGGCAGCGCCGCAAAAATCTACGATTTGGTAGGCCCTGACTGCGGCAAAATTGAAGTCACCGTCGATGGCAAGCCCTCCAACCGCCAACGTTTTGACGGCTATTGCACCTATAGCCGATTAGCCACCTCTGGACTGGCTGCGGGTCTGATCGAATCAGATGTGCATGAGGTTAAAATCCGGGTGCTCGCAGAAAAACTACCAAAAGAATCCATCCTTTTTGAAAAAAACCGGGACGATTTTGTAAAAAAACCCGCCAAGTATGACGGATCTAATTGGTATCCTGGAGCCATCTTTCTGGTGGGCGAACTGGTTCCTTAATTTGCCCCTCCTCCTTTTGCCCAACTCCACACACAAACCCCATTCACCCGCCACTTTTAAGAATTCCAAAAAAATTTGATGCCGAAGTAATTTTGGTAGAACTTTGGACGAGCGAACTCCGTAGTTATAGTAAAGCTTCTTTGCGCGCGCCAAAGTCTGTGCCAAAGTCTAAGCAAAGTTTGTGTCAGGCTTGCTTCAAATTCGGCGAAACATTTGCCGCAGTCGGTCGGGGCTGAGGTCAGTTCGGGCTAATTGGGCTAATTAAGCTAATTGGGCGCGGTCTCCCCAAAGCCCCACCCCTTCAAACCAATCGATGCACTGGGTTTCTCCTCTATATCCTCTTTCTCCTCTATATCCTCTATATCCTCTATCTGACGCGCGCTTTGTTTGCCCCCTCCCCATTCCGCATTCTCTCACCTTCCG
This sequence comes from Opitutus sp. GAS368, assembly GCA_943329925.2. Lineage (GTDB taxonomy): Bacteria > Verrucomicrobiota > Verrucomicrobiia > Chthoniobacterales > Chthoniobacteraceae > Chth-196. The sequence goes on along the minus strand of CALQFT020000002.1, from coordinate 49,693 downwards.
TTCCAATAAATAACGCCTCCCATGAAGCTGCACCGTTCCTTCCTTATCCCTTTCGCGGCGATTAGTTTGCTCTGGAGGCTCGACCTCCCGGCCGCAGAACCAGATCCCGGTCAGGTGACCATTTCCGTGGCGCGCCTCTTGGAAAATGTACACTACTCCAAACAGCGCCTCGACACGGCCCTTTCGCGGCGGTTGCTGCGCAACTATCTGGACGCACTGGATTACAATCACCTCTTTTTCACCCAAGAAGACGTCAACTCCTTTACCGCCCAGTGGGCCGACAAGCTCGATACAGAGATCCTCGCCGGGCGCACCCTCGCTGCCCATCAAATCTATGACCTCTTCAAACAGCGTGCCGAAGAAAGAATTGCCTTCGCCAAAGAAATCATAAGCACTACGCCTAATTTCGAGGGCAACGGCTTTGTGGAAATCAACCGCCAAAAAGTCCCCTGGCCTGCCAACGAAGAAGCCGCCCGCAACGTTTGGAAGGACCGGGTCACCTCCGAATTGCTTCAAGAAAAACTAAGCAAAAAAACCACCGATCCCGTCATCGCGGTAACCAAGCGCTACGACCAATTTGCCCGCAATCTTTCCGAGCAAACGCCGGAGGATGTTCTGAAAACTTTTCTGCTCTGCCTCGCCCAAACCTACGACCCGCATTCCGAGTATCTCAGCAAAAACGATCTGGAACAGTTCAGCATCAACATGCGCCTCTCCCTCTCTGGTATCGGGGCAAAACTCCGCGCTGAAGACGGGTACGCCCGCGTGGCAGAGCTCCTCCCGGGCGGCCCCGCCATGAAAAGCGGAAAAATCAAGGTAGGCGACAAGATCGCAGCTGTTGCAGAGGGCGAAAAAGAGTTCGTCGATTGCGTGGACCTGAAACTAGACAAGGTTGTCGGAATGATCAGGGGCAAAAAAGACACCATCGTACGCCTCCAGCTTATCACCAACGGCACCGAACGTAACGTTGTGGAAATCAAGCGTGACGAAGTGAAGCTCAAGGACGAAGAGGCGCGCGCTGAACTCCTCGAATGGACCAAACCAAACGGCCAGACCGTCAAACTAGGCATCATTGTGCTTCCCAGCTTTTACGGGGATCCGGATCGCAATGGCAATCCGAACGCGAAGAGCACTACTCGCGACGTACTAGCCCTGCTCAATCGCCTCAAAGCTGAGGGAATTCAGGGGCTCATCATGGATCTGCGCCGAGATGGCGGCGGGTTTCTCGATGAGGCGGTGAATCTTACCGGGCTCTTTATTAAAAAGGGACCTGTCGTGCAGGCCCGCAGCTGGAACGGTGAACTCACCGTCAACCGAGACAAGGATCCGACCATCTCCTATGAAGGTCCGATGATGGTTCTAGTCAACCGACAGTCGGCATCTGCCAGCGAAATCTTCGCAGGCGCCATGCAAGATTACGGCCGTGCGATCATCGTTGGCGACAGTAAGACCTTTGGTAAAGGGACTGTGCAGCAAATGATTGAGATGAGCCGGGCGGTGCCCTTTTTAGCCAACGGGCCGGAAGCCGGTGCGCTTAAACCCACCATCCAAAAGTTCTATCGTATTTCGGGCGGATCCACCCAGCTCAGAGGCGTAGAAAGCGACCTCATCCTCCCCTCCATTTACGACCAACCCGAGATTGGCGAGGAATCCCTCAAGGATCCTCTCCCCTATGACACCATTACAGCCCAGGAATTCGACAAATGGGAAAAACCCCTTCACATAGATGAACTGCGTCGCCGTGCGGAACCGCGCATCCAGCAAAACACCGAGTTCTCATACGTGAAGGAGGACTTGAACCGAATCCACAAAAAGACTTTAGAAAACCGCATCTCGCTGAACGAAGCCGCGAGGCGCGCCGAAATGGCTGAGGAAACCAGCCGCAAAGAACAGCGGGAAAAAGACCGCCTAAGCCACACCAAGGACAAGGAGCCACGCGTATATCGAATCACTTTGGACAACGCTGCCAAGAAGGATTTGATACCCGTGAAGTTTGTGGAACCCAAGCCTGCCAAAGACCCTTCTGCTCCACAGTCCGATGAGGAAGATGCGCCCCCCAGCGACGCCATCACCGAGCCGCAGCTCGACAAGGAGGGCAAACCAGCATTCAAAAGCTCCCCCATCCGCCTAGATCCCGTGAAGCAAGAAGCACTCAATATCCTTTCCGATTTGGTTGAACTAACCAAAATGGAAGGCACGACAACGGCTAAAAGAAAGTAGGGCGCAAATAATTACCTGAACTAAATCCGGGTCCACCTCATTGGGACCAAGCCGAAGTATAAGTTCACTCTCCACGCTCTGAGCTGGGCCGAGGAGCGGCGGGCTTTATTTGACGCCCAGACGGTGGCTGCGACTTGAGGACCTGCTCGAGCTTTGCCACACGATCAACCAATTTGTGAAGGCGGCGAAGGTAAGCCACTTGTTCGCGATATTCAGCCGCCGGCACTGCCGGAGTCCCCATGTACAAGGCGCCGGGCTCAAGGCTCTTGCTCACGCCTGATTGCGCTCCGACCACCGCATCAGAGCCAATCTCGATATGCCCCACCACTCCAACTTGACCGGCAAGCGTGACCCGCTCACCCAGCTTTGTACTGCCAGAAATACCGGCCTGCGCTACTAGGAGCGAATGTCGCCCCACAATCACGTTGTGGGCTATCTGCACAAGGTTATCAATTTTGGTGCCTTCCTGAATCCAAGTGCGGCCAAACCGCGCCCGATCCACGGTGGAGTTTGCTCCAATTTCCACATCATCGTCCACCTGCACAATGCCGACTTGCGCGATTTTAATGTGCCGGCCTTTGACGTTTTCAAAACCGAAACCGTCACTACCCAAAACCACTCCTGAGTGTAAAATAACCCGGTCCCCCACCAAGCAACGCTCTCCAACCACGACGCGCGGGTGCAGAAAACAATGCGCGCCCAGCTTAGCCCCGTGACCAAGGTAGCTGTGGGCACCAATCACCGTGCCTGTACCCACACACACACCCGCTTCAAGTACCGCGTACGGCTGAATGGAAACGTTCTCACCTAAAATAACACCTTCTCCCAGCACTGCAGTGGGGTGAATGCTCGGCTTCCATTCGATTGGTTTAGGCGCGAAGTGCGCCACCAGCTTGGCAAATTCTAGAGAAGGATTTTCCACTCGGATGAGCAGCGGAGGAACCGTTTCATTAAAATCCAATGGAACAAGAGCCACGCCCGCGTTGGAATGCTTCAGAGCGGGAAGATACTTCCCATTCCCAAGAAAGGTGACATCCGTCGGGCCGGCCTCGGAGGCCCCCGCGACACCAGTGATGAGCAACTCGCCCTGAGCGTGGGGAGTCTGCCCTGTATTGCCTACAAAAGGAAACTGGCCGCCCACCAGGGCGGCCAGTTTTGAAAGAGACAAGTTTTGAGATGTCTGTGACATCAGTAAAACTACTTCTTCTTGGGAGCTTCAGAATTTAGCTTGGACACCACTTCATTGGTGAAATCCATAGATTCCTTGGAGTGGACCAACACGTTCACTGCGTTGAGGCTCTGGCCAGACTTGTCGAACACGAGGTCGTAGCCGGCTGCCTTCACTGCGTCGTTGATCACCTTGTTGATTTCTTCAACGAGTGAATTACGGGAGCGCACAGACTGCTCGGAAAGCTGACGCTCACGAGTCTGTTGGAACTCCTGCACTTCGCGCTGCATGACGCCCAGTTCTTGAAGCTTTTCGTTGAGTGCCTTGACCTTTTCGGCCTTAGCCTTTTCGGAAAGTTCCGGCTTGTTGGCTTCGTCGTTGAGTTTGCGAGCCTGTTCCTGACCCTTATTGAAAGTGTCGAGACGATCGTCGAGCTCTTTCTTTGCTTGGGTGCGGGACTCGTTGATCTTGGCTTCGGCGTCCTTTGTTTTGTAGTAATTATCAAAGACGGCCTTCATGTCGATGGTTCCGACCTTGATATCAGCTTGAGCGGAAATAGGGGCGGCCACGATCCCGAAGGAGAGTGCGAAGAGGGCAACAAAATTATTTAATTTCATGATTTATTAGCTAAGGGGTAATTTATGGGGTGCAGTCGAATTCCAAGGACCAGCCTAAGAAAACCGACGGTTACGGAGCTTGTGTAAGATAGGTCAGAGTCGTCAACTCACAAGTTTCGATTTTATTTGCGCTGAGCAGACTACTAGAACTGGTAGCCGACGTTGAAGTTGAACCGACCGCGACTGGAGCCGAGGTCCGTGTCTTTCTTGGTTGGCACACCATAGTCGATACGCACTGGGCCGATGGGAAGATCCAAGCGCAACCCTATCCCCGCATCGGCGTTATACATCGAGGAGGAGAAGTCGTAAGCGTCGCCGTTGATAAAACCCACGTCGTAGAAAACCGCGCCGCGCACCTTGTCGACTATCGGCATTGTGTATTCCGCAGTGGCACGCGCCAACGTCTTGCCCCCGATCGGCTCCTTACTCCCAGGCGTACCCTCTGCTATCTTGCCAGCCCCGCCCACAGTGCGATACTTAAAGCCGCGCAAATCGTTAGCCCCGCCCAAAAAGAGGCGGTCGAAAAGGGGCACGCCTTCGGTGTCGGCGAAAGTCGGGTTCGACTTGCCCCAACCATCCACCACGCCGGCTTGAGCATTCAAGGTGAGAATGGTATCCCACTTGAATCGCAAGTATTTGGAGCCCTCCACGTTCCATCCATAGATTTGGATATCTCCGCCCATCGGCCCGCCTGTCACGAATGTCGATGCGTCCAACCGCTCGCCTTTTCGAGTTAAGAACAAAGAATCTCTCGTGTCGTAAGTAATCCCCGTGAAAACCTGACTTTTGAGGAATTCCTTGTTTGAGAGAATCGTCGCAGCGAGGGGTGCCCCAGTTGAGACGTCGTGTATACCCATCTGGTCCACTCGATACCCGAGACGAGCGAACGCAAATTCTGTCAATGGCTTACGGGCCACCAACTCGAACCCCACGTCCTGCTGGGAAAAGTAAGAAGAAAGATAGGAGGCATCGTGATAAAACACTTCACCGCCCAGTGAGAGTTTCTGATCTAAGAAATACGGCTCCGTGAGCGAAATCACTGCATCCTTGCGCTTCGCCCCGTACTGGATGCGAGAGCGGAACTTCTGACCGCCGCCGGTAAAGTTATTCCAATTCGAGGCGTCAAAATTGCCCTGTGTCAACTCCACGAACCCCAACAAGCTATCCACCGAGGAGAAGCCTGCTCCAAAGTTGAGTGAACCCGTGCGTTTTTCTTCGAGGACGACGTTCAGGTCACGCTCGTTCACAGCGCCCGACTCAGAAGGATACAAATCAACTTTGGAGAAGTAGTTTAGATTGTTGAGACGCTGCTTACTCGCGTCCATGCGAACCGTGTTGAACGTTTCACCAGGCGCGAGAGCCAGTTCTCGACGAATGACCTTGTCCTTGGTGCGCGTATTGCCGGTGATATTCACGCGACCTACGCGGGCCTGCCCGCCTTCTTCCACCGTATAGGTCAGATCGCTGATATGGTCGCCGCCTGAAGTGGTGCGCACCCCGGCTTGAAAATCCACGTAGCCCTTTGCTCCGTAAAAGTCCTGCATCGCCTTAACGTCCGCCTGCACCGACGAGGGCGCATACACCGCACCTGATTGCAGCTTGGTTAGACCCAGAAGCTGCTCGTTGGGGAAGAGTTGCGCCCCTCGGAGCGTAATTTTCCCAACACGGTAAGGCGCACCTTCAACGATGGAAAAAACAATAGAGACCTTGCCGTCACGCTTATCCAGCCGCGGCTCGGCGATTTGCACGTCGGAAAAGCCTCGGTTTTGATAGTATTCGCGGATGGCGACCACATCTTCCCCCAGTTGCTCCTGACTAACTCGCCCCGTCTTCACGATCGGACTCCAAAGTGGCACGAATTTGCGTGTTTTTACCACGCCCTTGAGCTCACTCGCCGTAATTTTCTGATTACCCTCGAAGCGCACGGAAGCAATTGAGGTCTTGGTGCCTTCTGTGATTTTGTAGATCACCTTCGCCGTGCCAAGTCGATCGTTGAGGTCCAACTTGTACTCCACCTTCACATCGGTGAACCCCTTGGATGCGTAGTACTCCAGAATCTTTTGACGGTCGGCCTCCATCGCAGCCTCGCTGCCAGCGTCGCCCGCCTTGACGGAAATTTTCTCCTTTAACCGACTTAATTTAACCTGTTGAGCACCTTCAATTTCAACGGAAGTGATCTTAGCCTTCGCTTGCAGCACCACGATCACCTTCACTCCGTCGCCCTTGGGTTCCCCAAAGATACGAACGTTCACGACATTCCCCGTCGAATACAGATTGCGAATATCCTCCTCCACCACGGCCTCCGAATAAGGCTGCCCCACCCGGGTACGCATATTGGCGAGCAAGCGATCTTTAGCAACAGTAGCGGCGCCCGCGAACTGCACTTCAATCTCGACTACATTTGGCGCTTTATTCTGCGCAAAAGCCACTTGTGAAGCCAAGGGTGACACAGCCACCACACACAGGAGGGAGGGGATAATACGTGAATTCATAATTAACAGACAAATAGATAAGCCGTCTTAGACGCAGCTCTTAAAATAAGTTATCCATAACAAATAAAGAAAGTTGAGAGGTCAAGACGACATTTGTCCCCATGCGCCCAATATTTGCCCACAGCGCCAGCTCTCTCGACGCAACCGCCATCCGATGTTCGCAAAGCAAAAAGGCGCACCTCGTTGGAGGCGCGCCCTTTTTCCGCAGAAACCTTTGAAATAACCCCTAGAACGGGACGTCGTCATGCCCACCATCCAAATCCGGGTCATGAGGCTTGTTCGCCCCGACTCGACTGGGCGCCTCTGAACGCTCCGTAGGCCGCTGAAACGAACGTCCACCTCCACCGCCTTCAGCATCCCCGCCGCCACCTTCCCGAGATCCCAGCAATTGAAGGGACTCCCCCACCACGCGCATCTTGGAACGCTTTTGTCCCGTCTGCTTGTCATCCCAAGTATCCAGCTTCAAACGCCCTTCAATGTAAGCGGGCCGGCCTTTGCGCAAATATTCTCCAGCGATTTCCGCCAAGCGTCCGTACAGCACGATGTCTACAAAAGTAGTTTCCTCACGCTTCTCACCTTGGTCCGTGGAGTAGCTCCGATTGATCGCCAAAGCGATGTCCGCGATGGCAGACCCTTTGGGCGTATACTTAATTTCCGGATCCCGGGTTAGATTCCCGATGAGCATCACCTTGTTTAGATTTGGCATAAGAGTAGTGAAAGATTACTGCGGTTGAGACACAGGCCCCAGACAAAAAAGAAGGCGGCCAATAGCCGCCGTTCTTAATTGCTTCCTGCTTGACTGCATCGCTGCTGGGAGTCGCTCTAGCCGTTGGCTTAAGCGGCTTTCTTCCCCGCAAGGCGCAGATAGTGCTGCCGGTAAATGGCCTCATCCAGCTTCAATTTGGCTTGGATTTTGGCAAGAACCACAGGCTCGGCCTCAAACACGAAATTCACATAGTAGCCGCCGTTTAGGTCACCTGCTGCGTAGGAAAACTGGCGGTGTCCCATTTTCTGGACCTGCTCCACAGCAAGACCTTCCTTTTTAAAGTCGGCTTCCAGCCGCTCAATGACCTCACGGGCACCATCTTCACTGCCCTTAACATTCAAAATCAACAATCCTTCGTATCGGTTCTTCATCACTTATAAAAATTAGCCACTCACTTTGGGTGCCAGCGGAGCCGCCGTCAATTAAAAGCATTCATCGCAGCCTCAAATCCCTCACATTGCGCGGTGACAATAGCCGATTCGCTGCGTTCCAGCATCTCCTCCAACGCTGATTTTTCGTCCTTTCGAAATTTCCCCAATACGTGGCCCACAGCTTCCCCCTCTGCCGCGCCACCAATCCCCAGACGCAACCGCGCCAACTGCTGGGTGCCAAAATGCTCCATCAAGGACTTTAAGCCGTTGTGCCCCCCCGCAGAGCCGCCTGGGCGCAGACGCAACCGACCCAGCGGCAAGGCCATATCATCTAGAACCACCAGCACTGACTCGGGCGGGACCTGATAAAATCCGGCAACTGCCACAGCCGCCTGACCGCTCAAATTCATAAACGTCTGAGGCTTGCACAGAACAACGTCCCCCACCTTGGCCACCAACGTTTTCCATGCCCGCTCCCTTCGCCATTCCGCCTTCCCCATCGCCAGCCTATCCAACACCATGAACCCGACGTTGTGGCGCGTGTCCTCGTATTCGCGGCCCGGGTTTCCGAGCCCCACAATTAACCGAAAGCGGGGTAACTGCTGCATAGTAACACCTCGAACTGGCTGCAATAAATCCCGTTTAAACCCAAACTCCAGACACGACAAACGCCGTCCCCAAGCTGGCGGACGGCGTTTGAACTAAAAACAAAACGACTACTTCTTTTCTGCGTCGACCACCTTCTTTTCGCGAATGACTTCGGGCTGGGAAGGTCCTTCAGCGGCGACCTCGGCGGTGGCGACGGTTGAGGCTGCGATACGCAGCACGGTCAACTCGCCGTCGCCCCGGAAAGCAACCCCGGCGGGAAGCACAACATCGCTAAGATGAATGGCTTCACCAACATTTAGGTGGGCAACATTCAGCCTGATAATTTCGGGCAAATCCTTGGGCAGACACTCCACTTCAATGGTGTGCAACATCAATTCCATACGCCCGCCAAAGGTCTTCACCCCAACGGCTTCACCAACGGCTTCCACCGTGACGTGCGCGTGCAGTTTTTCGTCAGCGGAAACAGCGTGAAAATCCACATGCAACACGATGGAACGCACGGGATGATGCTGCACCGCCTGAATCAGCGCCAGCGTGTTGGTGGTTTTCTTTCCGTCATGGATCTCCAACTCCACCAGCATCTGTTCCCCAGTGGCGTGGGAAAGGACTTCATTGATGTCACGGGCGCCAATCTGCAAATTTGCGCTGGGGGTGGTCGCCCCGTAGATTACCGCAGGGACTTTGCCGGCTGCGCGGAGTTTTTTGACGGAAGTGCGGCCGGCTCCGGAACGGGTCTGTGCGGCGAGTTTAATTTGCTTTGACATAGAATGTTATACTTTCTCCTTTTTGCTGATTTCGAAAAGTGAACTCACGGATTCATCGTCGTGAATCCGCTTAATTCCCTCCCCCAGAAGTTCTGAGATACAGAGGGAGGTAATCTGGAACCCCGCAACGTCCCGCACGGGCACGCTGTTGGTTGTGATAAGCTCTTGGATGGAACTGGCCTGCAAGCGTTCCGCGCCCAAATCAGAAATAACCGCGTGACTCACGCAGGCAATCACCCGGCCAGCTCCGCGCTCCTTTAGTGCCCGCGCGGCACTCACCAGAGTCCCAGCCGTTTCGGTCAAATCGTCCACGATAATCACATCGCGACCGTCGACTTCACCTATCACGTTCATAGCCTCCGTCTCCGTCGCGCTCTTGCGACGTTTCGCTACGATGGCAAGCCCCGCTCCCATGTTCTCCGCATAAGCGGATGCCATTTTCAAGCCGCCTACATCGGGGGAAACCACCACTGGATTTATAAAATCGCGGGACTGAAGTTTGCGCACAATCACGGGTGCAGCATAAAGGTGATCAACGGGAATATCGAAGAATCCAGCCACCTGCTGTGCGTGCAAGTCCATGGTGAGCACCCGATTAACACCAGCGGCTGTGAGTAAATTGGCGATCAACTTCGCGGTAATCGGCACCCGCGGCTGATCCTTGCGATCCTGTCGTGCATAGCCAAAAAAAGGAATCACCGCGGTAATGCGTGCGGCACTGGCACGGCGCACGGCATCGACCATGATGAGCAGTTCCATCAGGTTCTGGTTCGTCGGCGGGCAAGTAGGCTGAACAATGAAGACATCGCGCCCGCGAATGTTCTCATTGACCTTCACATAAGTTTCTCCATCAGGGAACGAAGTCACCGTAGCGTCTCCAAGCGGTACGCCGATATAGGCACAGATCCTCTCAGCAAGTTGGCGGTGAGCCGAACCTGTGAGGACTTTCATCTCTGTAGAAACGCGAAACATGAGGAAAAGAATGAGGAAAAGAGCCCAGCAATTTACAGGCGTTCAAATAAAAGACAAACGCTAAAATCAAAAGCGGATAACTGCGGGTGCCAGAAATCAGCGCGAAGGAGTGGCCTCACGGGAGAGGTTTCCTGCCCGAAGATTGCGAAAGCCAACCAGGAAACTAAATTTGAGCTGTTTTATGCACTTTTTCTCCAGTGCAAATGGCTCGGCATCTGCTATCTTTAACATTGTATGATTGGTGGACATTCATCCGAAGACCGCGGCCCTTGGTTTGAAGTGGCTGGGCATCCCGTCAACGCGCCCTTGGCACTGGTGGGCGCGTGCATTTTTTCGATGCTAGTAACCACCACGGTGCTGGCGTTCAACCAGAGTTGGGAGCCGCTTTTAGCGTTTTCCAGCGCAGGAGTCTGGCGGGGAGAACTTTGGCGCTTGGGGTCTTACATAGTTTGGAACTCACCGGGACGGGGGCTGTCACTGGCGCTGGACATGTTGATGCTGTGGTGGTTCGGGCGGGAATTGGAGAATTTCTTCGGGCGCATTTCATTCCTGAAGCTGTGCGGCGGCTTGGTGATCGCTCCCGCGTTGGTCGGCTCGCTTTTAGGGCCCTTGTTTCAATGGGATCTGCACTGGGTGGGGTTGCCTGGGACTTTCGCGCTCTTTGTCGCATTTGCCACCATGGCCCCAAGCGTGACTTTGCTTTTCGGGGTCTCGGCCAAATGGACGGCCGTTATTTTTCTGGGGCTCCAGATGCTTTCCTGCATCGCAGCTCATGCGTGGGGCGACTTGATTAACTCTCTCTCCGCAGCAGCCTTCGCCTTCGGTTTCGTACGCTACCAGCAGGGCAACTGGGTCCTGCCCGAGCTACATTTTCCGGCCCGCCGGGCCAAATTGCGAGTCTTGGAGGCGGTGCCCGCGCGAATGCCGTTGCAGAAGCCCGATTCCAAGTACCCGCCGCTGCGTTCCCTTCCACCAAGTGAGGAGATCAGCGACTTGGATCGGCTGGATCCGTTGCTCGAAAAGATAGGCCGCTCTGGTCTGGCAAGCTTGACCGCAGACGAACGCGCCCAATTGGAGTCCGCCCGCGAAGCATTGATCAAAAAGGGCGCGGGCCGCTCTTAGCGCCCCTAGCGCCCCTAGCGCCCCTAGCGCCCTTTACAATAAATTGCGCGAGGGAACGTTGCGCAAGTGGGCGCCGTTGGATTTTAGATGCGGTTTTGCCGGGTTTATCTGCATCGAAATGGAACCAAATTATTTGCCGCTATGGAATTTCCCCTGCCCAAAACCTTTCCCATGCCCGAGGGTGGCGACACAGGACAACCACCTAAGCCGGCGCTTTTCGACCCTAGTTACGTCAATGCAATGTCCCACTTTTACCGGGGCGAATTGGGTCGCATCATGGTGTGGCGCACGCGGTTGGATGCGACGACAAACTGGGCGATTACCGTCACCTCCACTGTATTTACCGTCGCGTTTTCGATTCGAGACGTTCCCCACGGGATTTTCTTTTTCAATATCGCGGTTGTCTGGATGCTGCTGTGGATCGAAAGTCGACGGTACCGCTTTTATGATGCATTTCGGGCGCGGGTCCGCTTATTGGAGGCGCATTTTCTAGTGCCGATGGTGCTTCAAAACACTCATCTTTTGCAGGGGGACTGGCAGCGAATGATGTGCGAGGATCTGCTACTGCCTTCGTTTAAAATCAGCAAGTTCGAAGCGCTGGGGCGGCGATTGAAGCGAAACTATATCTACCTCTTTATACTCATCCTAGGGGCATGGATGACCAAGATTTTCATTCATGCCCCAACCCCGGTCTGCTCTTGGCAGACGTTTTTTGATGCTGTGGCGACGGGACACGGCATGGCGCCTTGGTTGGTGGTGGGCGTGTTTGCGGTGACCGTCATCAGTGTCACCAGCCTGTCTATTTACATCAACTACTCTTCACCGGGCGAATTTAACGAGTTCGGCACGCGCAACCGGGCGCAGTGGAAGATTTAAAAGGGCAGGCCAGTAAGACGCTCGTATGCCTCTATGTATTTGGCCCGAGTGCGAGCGACAATCTCTTCGGGCAACGCCGGGGCGGGAGGCGTTTTGTCCCACGTCAACGTCTCCAAATAGTCGCGCACGAACTGCTTGTCGAAGCTTGGAGGGCTCATTCCAGGCGCGTAACCCGACGCTGGCCAGAAGCGTGAAGAATCCGGGGTAAGGCACTCATCAATCAAAATTACCGCCCCATCCAAAAGCCCGAACTCAAACTTGGTATCCGCGATGATGATGCCCTTCTCCGCCGCCCGAATCCGCGCGGTTTCATACAACCGCACCGAATAGGAGCGTACTTGTCCGGCGACGGAATCGCCCAGAAGACGGCGACACTCATCCCAAGAGATGTTTTCGTCGTGACCGGAGGCCGCCTTAGTGGAGGGGGTGAATAGTGTTTCAGGCAAAAGCCCCGCCTGCTCAATCCCCTTTGGGAGGGGAATGCCACACACGCTTTGAGACTGAAGGTACTCCTTCCACCCAGAGCCAGCCAGATAGCCGCGCACGACGCATTCTACGGGCAGAGGCGCCGCTTTTTTCACCAGCATTGAACGGCCCTCCAGCTGGGACTGAAATGGCTTCAGCGCACTGGGAAACTGTGAAAAATCGGTGGTTACAATGTGATTCGGCAGAAAGTCGAATTGCTCAAACCAGAATGCAGACAGACGGGTGAGAACCTCGCCTTTTTGCGGAATGGCAGTGGGCAAAATGCAGTCAAAGGCCGAAATGCGATCTGAGGCGACCAGCAGAAGGTGCTCGCCTACGGCGAAAATGTCGCGGACTTTGCCAGAGGCAACTTTTTGGATTCCAGGAAGTTCAGGAGCGTGTAAAAGCATGGGAAAGGAGTGAAGTGCGGGCCTGTGTCATTCAATAACGGAACGCATAATTTCGTGAACAAGCGGCCATGGGACGTCCTCGACCTGCCGCCAGGAACCAGGCGCTAATGGGAGGACGAACACATTTTTGCCGCGCTGGAACTTTTTGTCTAATTGCAAGGCGCGTGCCATCGGCTCAAACAACCCGGCGTGACCGGGGTAAGCCAGCGGCAGCCCGGCGCGCGTCAGGAGCGCTTCGAGACGGGCCTGGAAAGTCGCATCGCACAGCCCGAGGCGGAGGGCGAGACGCGTGGCGGCCGTCATGCCGATGGCGATGGCCTCCCCATGGGTAAGCGCGTATTCGGCGCTCAATTCCAGCGCATGGCCTATGGTGTGGCCGAAATTCAACACATTGCGGATGCCCAGCTTGTCGAATTCATCCCGCTCCACCACGGCGGCCTTCAGGCGGACGCACCGCGTCACCACATCCACGAGCGCGGCGGGTTCTTGCGCGAGCAGCTTTTCCAACAAGCCAGCCTCCAAATCCGCAAATAAAGTTCCGCAACATACCGCCCCATACTTGATGACTTCAGCCGTCCCAGAGCGCAATTCCCGTGCGGGAAGCGTGGAGAGCGTGGCCAAGTCGCACAGGACCAGCCGTGGTTGCGAAAACGCCCCCATGATGTTTTTCACGCCGCCGAAATTGACGGCGACCTTGCCTCCGACACTCGAGTCAACGGCGGCCAAGAGCGTCGTTGGTACCTGTACAAAAGGCACACCCCGGCGGTAAACGGCCGCCGCAAAGCCACCCAGATCTCCCACCACGCCGCCACCAAGCAGGATCACCAGAGGAGAAGCACCTGCGTCTGGGAAATGACGCAAGAGCGCGGCACATGTCTCGGAAAATACTTCCCAGTTTTTACCCTCCTCAGTGGCGGGGATCTCCTGAAGCACAACCCGCTCAAAGCCGACTTCCGAGAGGGAGTGTTCCACTGTGGAAAAATAAAGCGCGGCGACAACGGAGTTTGTAAGAACGAAAGCGTTGGTGTGAGCGAGCCCGTGCGCGCGCAACGTGGCTCCGAGCTGCGGCAGGCAGCCGGTACCGCATAGAACGGGGTAGGAACGAGCGCCGAGATCGACGTCAACGCGAGAGAGCATGTATGGTATGTAGCGGGGGAGAGCGGGAGAAGCCAGCGGCCCGAAAAGAAAAAGGGCAGCCCCGAAGGACTGCCCCTTTAGACTAGATGAAACGCAGTGGTTCGACTAGAACGCAACGCCAAGCCCGCCTTGGGCTACAACATCTCTGTTGGCATTGTTGCCAACAACTTTGTTGTCGATCGTGTAGTAAGTCGCGCCTGCGTTCGCCGTCCAAGTGCCGTAGCTCTTGGAAATAGGCAGCGTGTAGGCGACGTTAAGTCCGGCAGAGAAGAAGCCGTAACCGTTCCCTTTATAGTAATTTTGCGAACCAATCCCTATGACCAAAGGCAGAGTCAGCGTCACAGGGCCAGCAGAATAGCTGGGTGCCACAGCAGCTTCCCAGTAGTTGCCGTGCTTTGAGGCGGGGCCAGCATTAGCGGCGTCACGGCCATCAATTGCCTGCTTGCCATCAATTTCATGAGTCAAGGAAACCGACGGATGAAGGGCAAATGCTCCGAGTAGATCCGCGTCATCGAAGGAGAGCTTCGAGTTCAATGCCTGACTGTCTAAAAACCGATCGTTGGGCGAGGAGAAGAACTGGTAGGTTTCCGTGATTGTCACCTTGCCGAAACTCAATGCGACAGAAGGGGTCACATCATGTTCAAACCAGGCAGAATTCTTGCCAGTACGTCCGTACTTAGCGTCGGTGTTGTAGGATTCCCAAACCCCAATACCAAAGACGACCTTGTTGAGGAAGCCATCGCCTTCATACGCCTTGAGGAATATATCCGCGTAAGGCTGGAAGCTCGGTGAGTGGTTGGCCTCCATAACGCCGTGGAAATAATAGGAGGAAACAACATTCAGACCGATATCACCGGTGATGAAGCTTTCGTTGAGTTTCTCCGGGGCGGGAGCTTTCGAAGCCACGGACTTGGTGGGGGTGCCGGCCCAGGAAAGGGAGGGCATAATTACTACTGCTGCGATTGCACAGATCTGTGCGACGGATTTGTTCGTCATAGGTATGTTTGGTTGTGAGACGGGCAGCCGGGGGGCTGTTACAACCCGTGTCGAGCTCTGTCTTGCCTACAAATATCGTGCTTCGACAAGAAAATTTGTCACAATTTAACGCCAATCTGGAAACAAGTGTGTCGCGACACTGAGTTTTAGCGACCCACCACCCGCCGCAAACTGGGCTCCCGCCGACCGAGCGCCGCGTAACGTATTTGCCCGCAACTTCTCCTGGACCGCCCGCAATGTCGGCGCATCCTGAGCCAAAACACGGACGCACACACCCCTCTCCCCGAGCCGACTCGATCCCACCCAGACCTCCTCTTGCTGCAAGTCGTGCAGCTTCCGCACCACGTTCGCACCATCCCCAAAGCGCCCGGGAGCCAGCGCCTCCTTGCGTGCAAGAAACTCGGCGTCCTCGCGGGTGTCGATGTCGTTGGTGACCAGGACAATGGACAACTCCTCGCGCAGCCACTGGCAAAGCCGCAAAACCAGCATGTTTTTCCCAGAACCCACCGGCCCGCCGATGCCCAACCGTGCCGCCCAGCGTGTTGTGGAGTGATTCATGAGAAAACCGTAATAATCGATGCTCAAACGCTCCCGCCAAACTCAAAAGTCAGCCCAACTCGACAAAATTTCATTGCCAGCAAACCCAAACTCAGCGCGGCTACTCGTGTAAACCGCATGCCATTTGAACCCCCATTTCCTGATAGACGCGCCCCCATTCAACTCACTCCCTTGCTGAGTTTAAATGCATATGTTTCGAGCCTTTTGGAATTGCATGCTGATTTCCACTCAGCTAAAAAACGTATACAATTCCTGCCTCGTTTTCTCAACGTCCAAGAAGCCTTCAATCCTCGCAAATCTCCCCTGAGCGATGTTAACAATCAATCCTCTCAGCAACTTTTCAGCGCGAAATGTTCAGCCGTTACAACGTGCTGTTGCAGCTACCCAATTAAGTCTGGGCCGGCTTTCCTCTGGCTCGACGGTCCAAACAAATGCCGAAGATCCCTCTGGGGCAGCCGTTTCGATGCAAATTAGCGCAACGTCTGCTGCTGTAACCACTCGCATGGCAACCATGTCCAGCGCCTTGTCTTACCTCCATGCGCAAGAGGATGCCCTAATGGGCATTAGAGCGCTTCTGGACCAAGTCAGCGAGTTGAAGGGGATGCTTAACGACGCGACCCGCTCGGAGTCCGACAAGGCTTCCTATCAAGCAGAGTTTTCCCAACTCAAAGAAGTCTACAATCAGTTGAAAAGTGGGTCTTTTAACGGATTATCCCTGTTTGCGACAGCCACCAACGGCGAGGCGCTCCAAGTGTCCAACGCCAATGGCACCCAGTCCATCCAACTCCCCCAGCCCAACCTGAGCGACTCGGGTTTAGCTGATGTGTTCGCTAATGTTTCGTATCGTTACGTCGCGGGAACCAGCACGCAAAATCCAAACAGCTACGCGTATGTGACTAAACCCGGCACTTGGAGCGAAGCCAAATCAGATGCGGAATCCAAGGGGGGGTATTTGGCAACAGTGACCAGTCAAACCGAATGGAACCAAATCCAAGCGTCCTTGGG
Organism: Opitutus sp. GAS368; assembly: GCA_943329925.2. Taxonomy (GTDB): domain Bacteria; phylum Verrucomicrobiota; class Verrucomicrobiia; order Chthoniobacterales; family Chthoniobacteraceae; genus Chth-196. The sequence goes on along the minus strand of CALQFT020000002.1, from coordinate 33,145 downwards.
GGCGAATTTCAACAATGAAGCTTGGCTAGGCGCCAAGCTCACCTCAAACGGTTGGGAATGGGTCTCCGGAGAACCTTTTACCTTCTCCGCGTGGAGCTCTGCTTATCCATTTGTGATGATCCAAATCAATGGGCAGGACATTCCTGGAAACACATTGGCGAAGTTTTCTTCCGGCTATACTGCAAGCCCGAATAAATGGATTAACGCTTACAATATGGTTCTGGGTTTCCTCACTTTAACAACAACCGTTGATGGTTACATTTTGGAAAAATCCGGTTCCACCTCAACCACTCCGGGCCACCTCGAGGAAATCCCGGCCCCCACGCTTTCTCAAATTAGCGCCGGCACCGTTGATTCTGCTCTTTCCGACCTCGCCCAACTGGAGGCGAGCAATGCTGCTGCTCAAAATCATCTTCAGATGGCAATGGAAACGGGACAAAACAACTCAATCCAACTCCAAAGTGTTTTGAGCATGGCCCGGGATACAGATATTCCGCGCGAATTAAGCGCCCTGAGGCATAGTCAAATCTTGAGCCAGGCGAGCATGGCGATGTTCAAGGAAAGTTTTTCCCCAGAACAAATTATGCTCAGACTTATTTTATAGAAACGCATCCCTCATCCATGCTCACTTCGGGTGTTGAGCCAACCCCGCGCAGTTGAGCCAGGCGGCATTGGCGAGGATGTGTTGTTCCTTATTCTTTGACGGGCTTCGTCCGGCCTGCACGCTGCGTCCTAAATGCCCCGCCCTATTTCACCATGCACTGCTCCAACTCAGCGCGAATGCGTCCCTCGTTGATCTCCCGCCCGATGAACACCAACTGACTTTTGCGCGCCTCGCCTTTTTCCCAGAGCCGATCCCACAGCAGGGTAAAGCGATTGTTCACCCCGTGGAAAATGGCCCGTCGCGGATTGCCCTCGATCCAGAGAAAACCCTTGGAACGGAAGATTTTTTCTTTTTCGGAAAGCTCTTGAACAAACATTTCGAGGGCTTCCACGCTGAAGGGCTTCTCGAATTCAAAGGAGACGGAATTAATTTCGTGGTGATGCCGCTGGCTGAGTTCATCCAGGAACTTGGGATCCACTGAGAGCTTTTGCTCCACGTCGAAGGCGTGCATGTCGAGCAACTCGTTGAGGTTAACTTGCGACTGGTTGGTCCGAAACAAAGTCGCGTGCGGATTTAGTTCGCGGATTTTTGCCTCGGCGGTGAGCAGGGCGGCTTCATCCACGAGGTCGGTTTTGTTCAGCAGAAGGAAGTCGGCCATCCGGATCTGTTCGCGGGCAGTTTCCAACTCACTGAGCTGCTTGAGAATGTGCTCCGCATCAACCACGGTGATGATGGAATCCATGCGCACGAGCTGCTGAAGGGCCGGGATGTTAAGGAAGGTCTGTGCGATGGGGCCGGGTTCGGCGATGCCCGTGGTCTCGATCAGCAGATAGTCGAAGCCGCCCTTTTTGAGGAGGTTTTGCACCCCTTTGACAAGGTCTTTGCGAACGGTGCAGCACAAACAGCCGTTGCTCATTTCCACAATTTCCTCCTGCTGTCGCTCCACGAGTTGGCCGTCGACACCGATCTTGCCTATCTCGTTGATGATCACTGCAAACTTGTAGCTGTGCTGCTGTTTGAGGATGTAGTTAAGCAATGTGGTTTTGCCGGCACCGAGAAAACCAGTGAGGATGCTGACAGGAACGGGCTTGGATGGGGTCATAGAAAAGAAAGTAAGCTTGGCTCAGTTGGGGCAGAATTCAAGATTCGCCCATCAGGGGTGTTTTGTGCAGAGTGAAGGGGTGATTAAGTTTATCGGCAACATTTATGAGAGACTGCGTAAAAGTCCCAAGCGAATCGTGTTTCCTGAGGGGACCGAGCCGCGGGTGCAGCGAGCCGCCTCACGATATGTGAAGTTGGGCTTGGGGACACCTGTGTTGCTGGGGGAGCGGGAGGAGATCGAGGCGGTGGCAAAACGGGAGGGCGTGAGTCTGGATCATGTTGGGGTAATTGACCCGGCGCACGCGGAGGATTTGGCGTTGTTTTGCGATCGGCTCGAGACGCTTAAACGTTACAGGGATCTCGGACCCTTGATGGCAAAGAAGCTGATGATTAAGCCCAACTATTTTGGCGCCATGATGGTGCAATATGGTCATGCGGACGGCATTGTGACGGGCGCTGGAGAGGAGGCCGCGAGCACTTTGCGGCCGTTGTTACAGTTAATCAGCCCCCAACCTCACCTAAAAAGCGTCTCCTCCTGCACCGCGCTGGATTTGTCTAACAAACGTTACGGCGAGCGCGGGGTCATGTTCTTTGCGGACTGCGCCGTCATTCCGGATCCCACGGTGGATCAGCTCGCTGATATCGCGGTGGAGACAGGTATTTTGTACCGGACTTTGACGGGGATGAAGCCGCGCATCGCGATGCTTTCTTTCACGACGTTTAGCAATGGAGGACTGCCCGGCCCCGCAAAGGTGGCGGCGGCCACGGCGCTAGCGCGGCAGCGCGCGAGCCAGCGGGGTATCGAGATGGAAATTGACGGAGAAATGCAGGCCGACACCGCTTTGTTGCCAGAGTTGGGAGCAAAGAAGGCGCCCCAGAGCCTCGTGGCGGGCCGTGCAAACGTGATGATTTTCCCTGACCTCGCAAGCAGCAATATAGCGGTGAAGCTTGTCCAATATCTCTCAGGGGCTGAAACTTATGGCCAGCTTTTGCTGGGACTTGCGCGCCCCAGCGCCGACCTTTCCCGAGGAGCGACAGAGGACAATATTTTGGGAGTGGCAGCCATTCTCGGGGTCTTGGCGATGGAAAGCCGCAAAGTGGTGTCGTAGTTTTGCACTATGAATACGGTAACACCCCGCATTTTTGTAGCAGCCACAGAACAAAATGATGGCAAGACCACGACCTGTTTGGGGCTGTTCGCGGCACTGCGTAAGCGCATCGGGCGCATAGGGTACATCAAGCCGGTGGGACAGCGCTTCGTGACTATCGACGGAAGGAACATTGATGAGGACACGGTGCTCATCGACGAGACCTACAAAGTTCACACGCCTCTGGAGGCGATGAGTCCCATCGCCGTGGAGCCCGATTTCACCCGAAAATACGTCGAGGAAGTTCATCACGCCTCGCTGGTGCGCCGGATTCAAAACTCCTTCGACAGAGCGGCTTGGGAAAAGGATTTTGTCATCATCGAAGGCAGCGGTCATGCGGGAGTGGGGTCGGTGTTTGGCCTTTCCAACGCGAGGGTGGCGAGACTGCTCCAGAGCAAGGCGATATTGATTACCCGCGGCGGTATTGGGCGTCCTGTGGACGAGATTGCGCTCAACAAGGCCCTCTTTCAACAGGAAGGCGTGGAGGTCATCGGGGCCATTATCAACAAGGTCCTCCCCTCGAAATTCGATACCGTGCGCGAGTTCGCCGGGCGCGGTTTGGAGCGGCTCGGCGTGGAGCTTTTGGGGTGCATACCGGAGGATCCGGTGCTGGCGAAGCCTAACCTCGGTCAGATCAGCAAGATCATCCGGGGCAATTTTTTACATGGAGGAAGCCAATCCCGCCGCCTAGTAAAAAAAGTGGTCATCGGCGCAATGAGCACGGCCCGCGTCACGGACTTCTTTTCCGCTGGGACGCTCATTATTTCACCCGGCGACCGGGAGGACATTTTGTTGGCGGCCCTGACGTCGGTGGACCCAGGCGTTCCGGACGGCAACCGGTTGGCCGGCTTGGTGCTTTCGGGCGATGTGCTTCCCGACGCGCCACTTTTGGAGCTGTTGCGCAACTCGCACTTGCCGGTAATCAGCTCACCCTTGGACAGCTACGATGTGGCGAGCAGCATTCACTCGATGACAATCAAAACGCTGCCGGGCGATGTCGAAAAAATCGACAAGATCCAAGCAATGATCGAGGCGCAGGTAAGTGTTAACCGGCTGCTGGAGAAGATTGGCTAGGAAGCGGGAACCGGAAAAAAGCCACCTTCCGATTCCCCGCTCCAACCACACTTAAATCACAGTGTCCGAAGGAATAATAGCGTCCTTTGGAATGACAACGATGCCGTCGCGGATAAAGTAGTTCTCGCCGTCGAATTTGTCGGGTTTGCCCGCCGGGTTGATGGTGACTCGATCCCCGATGCGCGCATTTTTGTCGATGATGGCGTTCTCGATGTTGCAGTTGCGACCGACGCCCACGGCTGGGGGCGCAGTCAATGAGCTGGGGCGGGCTTGTTCGGAATCGAAGAAATCGGCACCCATCATCACGCAGTTGCGCAGCACGCTCCCGCTTCCAATGACGCTGCGAATACCGATGACGGCTCGCTCGATGGTCGCATCGGTAATGACGCATCCGTCGGAGACAACGGCCTCGCTCACGCGAGCGGAGTTGATTTTGCTGGCAGGCAAAAACCGCGCATGGGTGTAGATCGGCGCGGAACTGTCAAAGAAGTTGAACGGCGGGTGGCTTCGCGCAAGGGCGAGATTAGAGTCGAAGAAAGAGCGGATGGTGCCGATGTCTTCCCAGTAGCCTTGGAAAATGTAGGCGTTCACTTTGGAGCGATGGATCTGCTCTGGGATGATGTGCTTGCCAAAGTCCACGTGCGTGTTGTCGAGCGCCCGGACAATGGCCGCCCGATTGAACACGTAGATCCCCATGGAGGCCTGATACAACTCGGCGTCTGCGGACTTACCCATTTTTTCCAGAAGCTGCGGCCCCACACGCAGGCCGTCGAGAATGGCGGGATCCTTGGGCTTTTCCACAAACTCGTAAATGCGGCGGTTGGCATCGGTGCGCATGATGCCGAATTCGGAGGCGTCTTGGCGGGAAACCGGGGTGGTGGCGATGGTGATGTCAGAGCCGCTTTCGATGTGCTGGGCAAGGACGTCGCGAAAATCCATCCGGTACAACTGGTCACCGGAGAGGATGATGAAATGCTCGTAAGGGGTGTTGAGAAAGTCCCGCAGGTTCTGGCGCACCGCGTCGGCAGTGCCCTGGTACCAACGCTCGCCACTAAGGGTCTGCTGCGCAGCGAGGATTTCAACGAATGCGCGGGAGAAGTCGTCAAACTTGTAGGCGGCGTGAATATGGCGGTGCAGCGAGACGCTGTTGAACTGAGTGAGAACGAAGATACTGCGCAATCCGCTGTTGATGCAGTTACTCACCGCGATGTCCACGATCCGGTATTTGCCGGCGAGGGGAACGGCCGGCTTGGCGCGCTCCTTGGTGAGGGGGAAAAGGCGAGTGCCTGCGCCGCCCCCCATGATAATGGCGAGGGTTTTGTCGGTGACGGAAGACCAGTTCTGGAGGCTCATAGTGGGTAAATCGAAACGTATGCATTTCGGGTTTACTTTATAAATGGGGATTAGTCACCGCTGGAGTATGAGGATTCCACTCCGATGAGGGCGATGGAAGCGGCCTTGGCGCTGGGCCCACGCAATCGACTTTTATGCCATCGTTGGCCTTTCCCAAGCGTGATCTTCGAGCTTATGGTGAGATCTAATATGTGTGGAATCGTCGGATACATTGGCAAACAGGAGGCGGCGCCCCTGCTTTTGGAAGGGCTGCGCAGATTGGAATACCGGGGCTATGACAGCGCGGGCATGGCGGTCCTCGACGCCGGGGAGATTTCCTTGCGCAAGCGTATCGGGCGTATCGCCAATCTGGCGGAGTTGCTGCACGAGCAGCCGGTTCAAGGCCAGATGGGGATTTCCCATACCCGCTGGGCGACTCACGGGGGGGTCACCAACGAGAATGCACATCCACACACCGACCAGTCCGGCGCGCTGGTTTTGGTTCATAACGGGGTGATTGAAAACCATTCCACCTTGCGGGAAACACTGGTGCGCGAAGGACATCGCTTTCTTTCTCAGACAGACACGGAAGTTTTGGCGCACCTTGTCGGCAAGCATTTGTCAGCGGACGGGGAACCGGCCACTGCGCGCCGATTGCTGGACGCCTTGCGGGCGGCTCTGCAGCAGGTCGTGGGTACTTACGGGATTGCGGTGCTGCATCGGGACGTGCCGGGCGTTTTAGTGGGCGCGAGGCGAGGCAGTCCGCTGGTGTTGGGGATTGGCAAGGGCGAGCACTTTTTGGCAAGCGACGTGGGCGCGATTGCGAACTACACGCGGGAAGTGGTTTACTTGAAAGATTTTGACTTGATATCCGTGCAGGCCGACGGCTTCGAAATCTCGACGCTTCCAGGAGGGAGCAGCGGTTATGAAATCAGCGCGGTGGATTTCAAACCGCAGGACATGACCATGGGGGAATACCCGCATTTCATGCTCAAGGAGATTTTCGAGCAACCCGAGACGATTACCGATGCGCTGCGGGGGCGACTCTCGCACGAGGAGGCCACGGCGAAGCTCGGCGGGCTGAACATGTCCAATGCGGAGCTGCGTGCCGTGGAGCGCGTGGTGCTAACGGGCTGCGGCACTGCGTTCCACGCGGCGATGGTGGGGGAGCATCTTATCGAACAGCTTGCGCATATTCCTGCTGAGGTTGAGTTTGCCTCTGAATTCCGCTACCGAAACATGCCCTTGCCCAAGGACGTGCTCGTTTTTGCTCTCAGCCAAAGCGGCGAAACGGCCGACACCCTCGCCGCCCTGCGCGAGAGCCAGCGCAAGGGCCACCGCACCCTTGGGATCTGCAATAACGTCGCCTCCACCATCGCCCGCGAAAGTGACGGCGGCGTTTACATGCATGCTGGGCCAGAAATCGGTGTGGCCGCGACAAAAAGCTTCACCAGCCAGTGCGCCGTGTTGACGCTGGTAGCCTTGCTCATGGGACGCATTCGCAACCTCTCCAGCTCTCAGGGACTCAGGATGTTGGACGAATTGGAAGCTTTGCCGGACAAAATCCGCGCCATTCTCGCCCTCTCCGAGCAAATCCGCAGCATCGCTCTGAAGTACTGCCACTCGCAGTCGATGATGTTCTTGGGCAGGCAGTTCAACTATCCGGTGGCTTTGGAAGGTGCCTTAAAGATGAAGGAAGTGTCGTATATCCACGCCAGCGGCCATCCCAGTGCGGAGCTCAAGCACGGGGTCATTGCGCTAATTACCCCAGAGGTGCCCAGTGTGTTTGTGGCGCCGGAAGACGGCGTTTTTGAAAAAAACCTCAGCAACATCGAGGAGGTTCGCGCCCGCAAGGGGCCGGTGATCGGCATCGGCACGGAAGGCTGCCGCCGCTTGGAGCAGATTTGCGACGACACTATTCTCATCCCGCGCTGTCCCGACTTCCTCTCGCCCATCCTCAACGCGGTACCCTTGCAATTGTTAGCCTACCACACCGCCGTCGCGCTGGGATGCGATGTGGACAAGCCGCGCAATCTGGCCAAGAGCGTCACGGTGGAATAGCGCGCAGAAGCGAGCCCCCATTGCGATGATTCGAAAGACGTTCGTGCGTCAATTGCGGCCGGGATGCGAGGCGGAATACGTCCGGCGCCACAATCCAATTTGGCCGGAGTTGACGGCCGTACTGCGCTCGCACGGGGTATCTCAGGCCCTCTTTTTTAGGTTTATGGATGCTTAAAAGACCTCAGCACCTGGGACCGCGGAGCCCCAGCTCCGCAAGGACTGTCTGAGTTTTTAGAGCGTCAAAGCGGAGCTGGGGCTCCGCCGTCCTAGGAGAGAAGGACCAGCTTTCTTCAAGATTTGGTATCAGTATACCCTTCACCTCCACCAAGAGACGTTGCAACTCTTTGGGTATGCCGAGATTCAGGATGAGGCGCGCTGGGATGCCATCGCCTCCACGCCCGTGTGTTTGCGCTGGTGGACCCATATGGCAGAGTTGATGGAAACCGATGCAGACAAGCGCCCCAGAGCTATTCCATTGAAAGAGGTTTTTTCCCTCGATTCCCAATCCGCTCCGATAAAGAATTAATAAGCTCCTAAGAGTTGCCCGAGCCCCGAGAGGGGTTTATCTTAGAGCAGTTCCTTAAAAGCCCACCCGCCATGGAAACCATTACCAACTGTGAACACGCCTCGGCGCCGATTAACGCGGCGCTGGATGCTACGGAAAAAATTCGTCTCCTCAAAGATATGGTGCGCGTGCGCCGATTCGAGCAGGCCGCCCTTAAAGCCTACCAAGGCGGCAAAATGGGTGGATTTCTCCATCTTTACATCGGCCAGGAAAGCGTGGCTGTTGGCACCTGCTCTTTGATGGGCCCCAACGACCATGTCATCACGGCTTATCGCGACCACGGCCACGCGCTGGCGGTGGGAATGAGCATGAATGAGTGCATGGCAGAACTTTTCGGCAAGGCGACGGGGTGTTCCAAGGGCAAGGGCGGCTCGATGCACTTCTTCGCTCCGGACAAGAATTATTGGGGCGGCCACGGGATTGTAGGCGGGCAGACCCCCCTGGGACTAGGCTTAGCCTATGGAGTTAAGTATAAAGGCCTTACAGGATCAGCCATGTGCTTCATGGGAGACGGGGCGGTGAATCAGGGCTGCTTCTACGAGTCCTTGAACATGGCGTCTTTGTTCAATTTGCCGGTCATTTACATTATCGAGAACAATGGTTACTCGATGGGGACTAGCCTGGCCCGTTCCAGCTCCTTCAAATCGTGCCTTGCTGAGCGAGCGGAAGGATTTGGAATCGAATGGGATACGCTAAACGGCGAGGATCTTTACGAGGTCCGCGCCAAGGTAAACGTCGCGGTCGAACGCGCCCACAAGCAGTCTCGCCCCACCGTGCTGGAAATCGCCACGTACCGCTATTACGGACACTCCGTCGCGGACGCCAAACACAAGGTGTACCGTTCCGAGAGCGAAATTGAGACGTACAAAACGCAACACGACCCCATCAATTTATGGAAGGCGCGGCTGCTGGAAGAGCGGGTCCTAAACGAGGAGCATTACGAGGCGATTGATGCGGCGGCGAAACAGGAAGCCACTGATAGCGTGGAATTTGCAGATGCAAGCCCGATCCCCTCCGTGGAGTCCATCACAGAGGACGTTTATTTTGAAGTCGACCGCCAGACGCTGGCAGGACGCACCGGACGCCACTTCTTTAACGACTAATTTTTCCCCACAAAGGAACGCTGCTTACTATGGCTGAAATTACTTACCGCGAAGCTTTGCGCCATGCAATGGCCGAAGAAATCGAGCGCGACACCAACGTCATCGTCATGGGCGAAGAAGTCGCCGAGTACGATGGCGCTTATAAGGTTACCGAAGGACTTTGGAAGCGCTTCGGAGACAAGCGCGTGGTGGATACCCCCATCAGCGAGTCCGCCTTTATTGGAATGGGTATCGGCGCTTCGATGCTCGGCCTACGCCCCGTGATGGAACTCATGTTTTGGAGTTTTTCCGCCGTGGCTTGGGACCAAATCGTCAACAACGCCGGTTTCGTGCGCTACATGAGCGGCGGTCTCATCAACTGCCCCATCGTCATTCGCGGCCCCGCCAACGGGGGCACCAACGTGGGAGCGACGCACTCCCACACGCCGGAAAACTGGCTGGCAAACGTGCCTGGAATAAAGGTAGTTTGCCCCGCAACACCCTACGACGCCAAAGGGTTGCTTAAGGCTGCCATCCGGGATAACGACCCGGTGATGTTCATGGAAAACACGCTTCTTTACGGTGAAAAAGGCGAAGTGCCCGAAGAAGAATACATCATCCCTTTGGGCGTGGCCGACTTGAAGCGGGAAGGAACCGACGTGTCCATCATCGCGCATGGCCGGGCTGTATTAACCGCGCTTAAGGCAGCGGAATTGCTTGAAGCCGAACATGATATTCATGCGGAAGTGCTCGACTTGCGCTCCATTCGTCCCCTGGATGAAGAGGCTATTTTGCGCACCGTTCGCAAAACGCACCGCGCTGTTTTGGTGGAAGAAAACAAGCCCTTCTGCGGCGTGGACGCACAGATTTCGAGCATCATCATGGAGAAGTGCTTCGACGATTTGGACGCGCCGGTTCTCAGAATTAGCTCCATCGACGCGCCTGCGATTTATAGTCCGGAATTGGAACGCCGCCAGTTGCCTCGTCCGGTAGATATCGTGGCTAAGGTCCTGAGCCTCTTTTAGTTTAAGGGCGCAGGCCGACCTCAGCGGACTTTGAAAGTGGGCCCCTCCAGGGTGAAGGCCTTGGCGCTTTCTGGAAGGGCCAGAGCCGCTTGTATATGTGGCAGTGATTTCTGGTAGCCTTCAATTTTGAAGAGCGGTCGCTGATCGCCAGTGTAGGTCTTGCCTTCTTCCTCAATGCAAAGATCTGCACCAAAGGCCCCTCCCCAGCCCTCGCCAACAATGATTTCCACTTCCGAGCCGTTCGGCCCAAAGGCGAAGTACTCCCCCACATTCCGCACATCACTCCAAAGCGCGCCCAGACTGCCCTTGGCGCCGTACCCCGTCGGGTTCTTGCCCGCCTTCCATGGCAACCCGGCGTAACAGCCGTCCAGCACGATTTTCCCGTCGACACGCACAATAAGCACCTCGTTGCCGCCTCCCACAAAGCGGTAGCGTTGTTTAGCTTCCGAAACAACCTTCGCCTTATACACCGCAAACCAGCTTTGCTGTGTGCCCGGCACTTGATCCACCCCGAACGCCTTTGGAGCGGACTCACCCGCGCTGGCGGGAAACAAAATCACATTGGCGACCAGTTGCTGGCCGAACTTGAGGTACTTCTGCGCCTCCCCTTCGTTCAACTTACCCTTGTTCCCAAAAAGCGCCTCGATGCGCTGCAGATAATCGCCGCGATCCGTGTTCTCCGGATACGCCGTGCCGTCGGGCTTTCGGCGCATGTAATAGAGCACGCCGCGCAGGCCGGTGGAGGTCCCGCTGGGTGGCATTTTAAAGCCGAAGGCGGTGACTCCGACGGGCATGGCCACCATGGCCGCTGGAGGAGAGGCGCTTGCCGGCGCCGTCAACGGCTTGAATGCTGAGGGGTTGCCGGTGAGCGCACCCATTCGACCGGGAGCCGCGAGGGTGCTTGTGGGAGGCAGCGCAACCTCCGGGAGGGCGACCTTTGCATCCAGTGCAGTGGATACGATACGAGTGGCGACCGGCGGCGGCTTCATGGTGGCGGTGCGCTTGGCCGCCTGCACACGGTATTCGAGCTGTCTTGCACCCTGACTGGAGGGCGGAGGAGTGCCGGTAAAATTAAGCTTACGTTTGGCCTGAACAGTTTGCACCACCCAGACTGCGGCCCCCAAAAGCAACACCCCGTGCACTATAATGCTCAACATCAAGAAACCACCGCCCGCCTGCATCCAGCGGCGCAGTCTGCCAGGAGGCCGTGGCAGCGGTGATGGGGCGTTTTCTGTTGAATCAGACTGAGGCACGACGGGATGCTCTGCTAATTTTGAAGCGGACTCACTTCAAAAATTTGTCCTCGGAGATTCGACGTACCCTACGCGTCGGAGACTTCGGCGCGGACTCGCCGAAAGCGCACTTCCAGCACACGCCGTCCATCCGCTTTCAAAACCGTGACTTCAAAAGGTTCGATCCGCACCTGATCGCCCACTGCGGGCAGGTTGCCAGCAAGGTGGGTGACAAAGCCGCCCACAGTGCTGACGTCTTCGCTCTCCAAGTTTAACCCCGCGAGATCTTTGAGTTCGTAGAGGGCAAGGCTGCCATCAACGACAAATTCATCGGCATTCACGCGTTTGAACTCGGGCAACTCGGTGTCAAACTCGTCCTGAATATCTCCGACAATCTCCGCCAGCACGTTGTCCAAGGTGACCACTCCGACCGTTCCACCATACTCGTCCAACACCAGGGCGAGGTGCGCGTGCTTCGTGAGGAAAAACGTCAGCAATCGCTCCAAAGGCATCATTTCGGGCACAGGCAGGATATCGCGGCGCGCCTTCATCAGATCCGGCTGGGCTGTACGCATTTGTAACATCAAATCCTTGATGTGAACCAAGCCGATGGCGTTGTCCAAATGCCCTTCGCACACTGGAAAGCGAGTGTGCTGCGAGCTCACCGCATGCTTGAGGTTTTCCTCGAAAGTGTCCTCTGTGTTGAGGAAAACAACCTCCTTGCGAGGCGTAGTGATGTCCCGGACAACTCGCTTACGGAGATCTAAAGCGTTAATCAGTATCTCTTTGCCAATTGGCGTCACCTGCCGTGCGTCCTCACTCTCCGCGAGAATCACGCGCAACTCCTCCTCGGAATGCGCCAGCTCGTGTTCCCCTACTGGACTAAGCCGGAGGATTTTGCGCAGAAAAATATTAGCCGAGCAGTTCAAAAACCAGATCGCCGGACGAAACATCTGGTAGAATATCCCCAAGGGGACGCTGACCCAGATTGTGGTCGGCACCGGCTTGGAGATGGCCAACGACTTTGGGGCAAGTTCACCCAGTACGATATGGAGGAAGGTCATCGAGGCGAAGGCAACGCCCACGGAGACGGCATGGACGACCGTCTCGGAAATGAACCCCATGGCCCGGAGTGCTGGCGCGATTAGTCCAGCGACGAAGTCCTGTCCCACCCAACCCAAGCCCAAGCTAGCCAGCGTGATGCCCAACTGCGTGGCGGAAAGGTAGGCCTCGAGGTTTTCAGTGACCTCGATGGCGAGCCTCGCCTTTCTGTCGCCAGAAGCCTCCAACGCCTCCAGTTGACTGGAGCGCACCTTCACGATTGCGAACTCCGAGGCGACGAAAAAGCCGTTTAATCCAACAAGGACGAGGACCGCTCCCAGTTGAAGGAACACAGGCACGTTGTGCACATTCGATCCAACTTCAGGTAACATACTAACTTGCAAACGCTAGGGGGGACACTGCAAAAAAGAACCGAGTCACAGGATTTACCTGCGACTCGGATCTCGCAAAACTGTAAAAAAGGGATTCTACCAACTCGACTTGGTCACTCCGGGGATTAACCCGTGTGAGGCCAATTCGCGGAAGGCGATGCGCGAGAGCTTGAAACGCCCGATAAACGCGCGTTTGCGGCCTGTTTGGAGGCAGCGTTTCGACATTCTCACGGGGCTTGCGTTGCGGGGAAGAAGGGAGAGGCCGATATAATCGCCTTTAGCCTTCAACTCTGCACGCAGGTCGGAGTATTTTGCGACAGTTGCCGCCTTCTTTTTTTCACGTTCGATCCAGCTCGTCTTAGCCATAAAGTTGCTTGTGGGTTGGGCAGGCTACGAGAATTAACAAGGGTGGCAATGTTTTTCTGCAAAAGATTTGAGATCTGATTCCTAGCTTATCTTCAAGCTTCTGTCATTTAGCCATTTTCCCAGCCTCCCCTCTTACTCCTCAATGCGTCTTAAGCGTGCTCCTAACTTCATCGCAAACACATTCTTGGAACGCTCCGCCAACTCAGCGAGCAAGTCAGTCATAACCGCCGGCCTTATTCTTTTAGCAAACTTACCCCACGCCACGAGACGCTTCCGTTCCCCACACCGCGATTAAGCACCCCACAAGTGCGCCCGGCGGCAGCTCAACAAATTCACCACCCTGCTACAGCTTGTGAAGATACTGGCTCAAGTAACATTGCCCCAGCATTATCTGTTACTAGACAATGCATCAAGCCGTGCCGCTCAGAGCGAAACGACACAGGGTTATTTGCTGTGAGTGAATTCGGGAGAGTGTGATTTGTGCAAAAACAGATTGCCTCTCTTTGAAAACTCCTTAATATCCCCCGCCCCATGCCTAGATCCATTGCACGTCGAAAGACTAAAAAAGCCGTGGCCAAGCGGTTCAAACTCACCGCCTCGGGCAAGTTGCTACGCCGTAAACCGGGCCTGCGTCACCTGGCTTCTTCCAAGAATGCCAAGCGTAAACGCAATCTCGGAAAGGCTGGCCTTGTGCACGAGACGATGGTGGCTCGCATCAAGGAGTGCATGCCTTTCGCGTAAGCGAAACGGCAACCTCCTTGCGCGGAGACACATGCTTGAAGTGCCTTGTGCACTTTGAGTCGCGCGAACCCTGGCTCACCTCTTGGTGCTGCCAGTGGCCCAGTCCCAAGCGTCTGTCCGGCCGCACCTGTTTTACAGGGTAAACCGGACTCCTCAGCGGGTGAGACGCCGGACATTTCCTGGAGAAAACAATCCGCTGAAAGCAAAAGAAACCAACCCATCAGATGCCAAGAGCAACCAACGGACCGGCCAGCCGGTCTCGCAGAAAAAAGACGCTGGATAAAGCCAAGGGCTTTCGCGGTCGTCGTTCCAAACTGTTTCGCTACGCCAAAAACGCCGTGATGAAGGCGCAGTATTGGGCCTATCGCGACCGCAAAACCCGCAAACGTAATTTCCGGATGCTCTGGCAACAGCGCATCAACGCAGCCGCTCGGGTCCACGGCTTGACTTACAGCCGCTTCATTGAAGGGATCAAAGCTTGCGGGATTGACTTGGATCGCAAAGTCCTCTCAGATATCGCAATCAAGGACGAAGGTGCTTTCAAGGTGCTTATCGAAAAAGCCAAGGTCGCTCTCGCTGCAAAGCCGGGTGTACCAAAAGCTGCTTAAGCTTTTTGCTTTCCCTCCCAACCCACAAACGCCCCGGAGGCTTCGATGCTTCCGGGGCGTTTGCCTTTTCTAGTATCAGCGGGCTCCAATCGCCCATCCACCCAACCGCCTGCGACGAGCTCGTCTCCAATACGACGACAACCAAGCGTCTTCTGGCAATGATTGCACCCAGCCTCCAATGCCTCAGATTGGATACAGGAGAACCTCACGGCAATGTATCCAAACCCGAGTACGATGCCGTTTGCGGCTTAATGCTTGGCGTCAGGAGAAGTCCATTGGCCACTGCGAGCCTTTCGTCATTTGAGGCCTCCCTCCAGAGCTCGATATAGCTGGCGACGAGGTGCCGCGGATCATGACTTGCGACACACGGCTGGCACCGCGCGATGGCACCGCCTCGTTGCCGCAGTCTAATGACTAACGTAAACGACGTGCTCGTCGTCGTTCGTGCGAAGTTTGCGGCCAATAGATTCCACCAAGTCTCGGACCATGCGCCTCTGCGGGCGTTTTACGGGCGACGCCCGTTCGTCCTTCGCTGTCTTCTTTGGATTTTGTACGTCGTGCAAATCTTGAAGAAAAACTGGTCCTTCTCTCCCGGGACCGCGGAGCCCCTGCTCCGCTTTGACGCTCCAAAAACTCAGACAGTCCTTGCGGAGCTCGGGCTCCGCGGTCCCAAGCGCTGAGGTCTTTTAATCATCCATAAACCTAAAAGAGATGGTATTACTCCATTTCTCACTCGCCTGTTTTTAAATTCTTAAAACAGCCCAAGTGTATAAGGATAAATAAATCGCGCTGTATGAGCCGATCTATCAAGCCGCTGAACTCAAATGTTTCTGTTAAAAAAGACTCTATGAATGAACCGCCACTGCGGATATAGAATCATATATGCCACTGCTCCTCCCTTCTGACGCCACCGCGCGGGGTCGCTTCTCCCCAAACCAGAACCGCCTGCCCGTCTCACACAACAGGTGCGCCCGCGGCTGGATCGCCGGAGTCGCAGCAGCGCTCTGGATTCTGACTCTTCCGCGTTTGGGGCATGCCGAGGAACGAATGCTTTTGGCTGCAGATAATCAGGTCGTTGAGATCAATCGCTTAGGCAAAGTGACTGACTCGCTTGCCAAGCAGGGACACTCGGGAATCTACGAGGCTTGGCGGCTTCCCGATGGCGGGATCGCCTACGCACACAAAGGCGGCCTGGCCGTGTTCGACCGTCAAAAGAACTTGGTCCTCTCCCATCCGGCGCGTAATGGAACGAAAGGAACAGAGGCTAACAGCTGCGCCGTGATGGACGGTGGAGCGCGCTTTGCGCTCATGGACTCCGGGGTGGCACAGATACGAGTCGTGGATCGGGCCGGTCATGTTTTGAGCGAGACGCAGCTTCCAGAGCTTACCGAGGACTCTTTGCATTCGCGTTACCGAACGGTGCGGTTGGTTCCGGGAGAGAAGGCTTTTTGGGTAGCCCAATACGGACGGAGGACGCTTTTGAAAGTGGCAGAAGGCACAGGAGAGATTCTCCAGAGCCTTTTATTAGATCCCATGCTCAAGCCGACCCCCGCGGGCCATACAGCATTCGGAGTGACCCCGCTGCAGGGAGGGGTGCTCTGGGTGGCAACTTCCACGGGCAAGCAGTTGCTAAAGTTGAATGGCAAAGGAGCGGTGGAGCGGTCTTGGAGCGCCCAGGAGTTGGGACTGAAGTGCCGTTATTTACTGGGTACACAGCAGCTAGAAAACGGACGTTTGCTAGTGGCGTGCGGAGATTATCATTTGAAAGCAATCGAGGAAGGTTCGGATCTGCTTGCAGAGATTGACTCCGAAGGGCGCGTAGTCTGGCGGCTCAATAGAGCCCAACTGGTGGACCAGATCGAGGGGGTCGTTGACGCCAAGTCTGGTTTGGAAGAAATGCGGATCACCAACGTGCACGCCTACGATTCAGAGCGGCTGGAGGACGTGCTGAAACCGACTCGTTGAAAGGCATTTATACGCATCCTCTAAGATCTCTCCGGATTTCTACGCCGTGAAAGTTTACGTCCAGCTTCTCTGCTTTAGCCTCGTTTCCCTAGTGGGACTGAAACCAGCGAGTGCTGCCCCCGCTTCGGGTGCCACGTCCTTTAAAGAGCTATTCCCATTGTTGGAAAGCCACTGCGTGGAATGCCACGACAAAGATACAGCAAAGGGCGGTCTCGACCTAACCAAACTACCGCAGGACCTACACGACAGGTCCCTTCGCGAGCGCTGGATCAGGATTCATGACCGCATGGAAAAAGGCGAGATGCCTCCCAAAAAGGGCGATTTACCCGATCAAGACAGAGCCGGGATGGTGCGCCTCTTGGGCGGTTCCCTTTTTAAAGTCGATAGCGAAGAAGTTGCAGCCCAAGGCCGCGGCCCCCTGCGCAGGCTCAACAGAGAGGAATACCAAAACAACCTGCGCGACCTCTTGCAGATGCCGTTGTTGGACATTAAGGACATCCTGCCGGAAGACCGCGAAGGGAATCACTTTAACAAGGCGACAGAGACACTGGACATGTCACGGGTGCAGTTGACGGCTTATCTGGATGCGGCAGAGACGGCCTTGCGCGAAGCCATGGTGACTCAGCCCACTCCCCCGAAAGGAGATGTCTACAGGGCGGTGGGAACCCGGCTATTTTCTTCTTTGAGTACTTTCGGAAACAAGGAGGCGATGTTTTTCGCCAGAGACGCCCGTGCGGCCGTTATCGATCCGAAACTGCCGAAGGAAGAGGCCGCGAAATTGGATCAGGATGGCGGGCTGGAGATGGCCTTGTTCCGCTCCGCCCACTGGCCTTATTACGGATATCCAAAGGGATTTGTGGCTAAAGTCTCCGGGGAATACCGGGTGCGCTTTTCCGCCCGTGCGGTGAAACAGCTCGCCGGGTTTAAACTCCTCCCCGCCGAGATGCCCCAAGCGATGACGTTCCGCGCCCGGAAACCCTCAGGGCCGGATGTTTCAGGCGATGTTCGAGCGACCGGCGGAATTTTGGATATTCAACCTGAAGTGGGAGTGTACGAGACAACCGTACTCCTTAAGGAAAAGGAGACCTTTGAATACAGCCCTCTGGGCCTACCAGTTCCGCTCGCATTGAACATCAATGGAGGGGGCCCCACCTACCGCTATCCTCCCCTCCCAGCTGACGGCCAGCCGGGAATCGCAGTGCAATGGCTGGAGGTAGAGGGGCCTATCAACCCAGCCTTATGGCCACCGCAGTCCCACAAGGTTCTCTTCGACGAGTTGCCTGTCGGAGCAACGCCGCCTCAACCCAAAGACGAGGCGAGGCGACTGCTGCGACGCTTCGCAAACCTCGCGGTTCGCGAGAGGATTCCGGAAGAAGAGTTGGCCCTGTTTGAGGCACTGGTGCTTCGACGCCTCGACAAAGGAGACGCCTTCTCCGAGGCGCTTTTAGCCGGATACAAGGCCCTCTTGTGCTCTGGACATTTTCTCTACCTGCGCGAACCAGTTCATGCAGAGGATCACTTTGCAGTGGCGTCGCGGCTGTCATACTTCCTTAACAACATGCGCCCGGATGAAAAACTCAGCGCCCTAGCGCGAGCCGGAGCATTGCGACACCGATCAACCTTGCGCTCGGAGGCGGACCGCCTCATCGCGGGCGAGCGCTTCGAGCGGTTCATAGACAACTTCACTGCGTATTGGCTGAGCTTGCGGCATGTGCGGCGGGATGATCCCGACATCCGTCTATATCCGGAATACCGGTTTGACGACTACCTTGTGGAAAGCATGGAGCTGGAAACTCGCGCCTTTGTTTCAGCAATGATCCGTGAAAACTTACCGGCTAAAGTTATCGTGCAAGCGGATTTCACCTTCGCCAATGATCGTCTTGCCAAGCATTACCAGTTGCCTGTCCTCTCCGGCTCCTCAGTGCGAAAGGTGTCATTGCCAGAAAACAGTGTCTACGGCGGTCTACTGACACAGGCCGCGATCTTGAAAGTCACAGCAAACGGCACCACCACTTCGCCCGTCGTGCGGGGAGCCTGGGTGATGGAGCGGCTCCTCGGGCAACCCCCGCCGCCGCCGCCTGCAAGCGTTCCCGCCGTAGAACCCGACATTCGGGGAGCCACAACCATTCGCGAATTACTCGCCGCCCACACGCAAAACAAGACGTGCGCTGCGTGTCATGCGAAGTTCGACCCCGTGGGGCTGGCTCTTGAAAACTTCGATATTCTTGGAGGTTGGCGCGCCCGTTACCGCGGGATGGAAAAAGGCGACACCATCAAAGGCATCGATAGAGCTGGGCACGATTTCGCCTACACACTTTCGCTCCCGGTGGATGCCAGCGGAAAAATGTTAGAGGGTGGGCGCTTTAATAATATCCGCGACTTGAAAATAATTCTCGCCGCAAATCCCCGCCAGTTGGCACGCAACCTACTTCATCAATTCACCGTATACGCCACGGGAACGCCGGTGCGTTTTTCGGACAGGCCCGCAATCGAAGCCATTTTGGACTCGTGCGCGAGGGATGGCTTCCGCGTGCGCGACCTGCTGCTCGGACTGATTCAAAGCCCTGTTTTCCTCGGAACCTCGGGGTGCCTGTAAAGCCGTGACCTTATGAAAGCTCCCCATGTCTCCTCTCCGTCTGCATCGGTGGCGCGCCGATCCTTTTTGAAAGGCGTGGGCGTGACGCTAGCACTCCCGTTTCTGGAGTGCATGACGCCAGTTTTCAGCAGCGCCTCGCAAACAGCGGCTCCGCGCCGAATGCTGCTGATATCCAACAATCTCGGCGTCCTGCCAAAGCTTTTCTTTCCGAGTGAAAATGGCCGGGATTACGAGCTCTCTCCCTATTTGCAGGAGCTTTCGGAGTACCGTCAAAATTTCACAGTGTTCAGCGGCTTGTCGCATCCGGGAGTCGTGGGTGGACACAGCACGGAGAACTGTTTTCTGACCGCAGCCCGCGGCCCCACCAAAAGCGGCTTTAGAAATCAGATTTCGCTGGACCAATTTGCCGCAGAAAAAATCGGGCAGGTGACGCGGTTTGCATCCCTCAACCTTGGCGTGAACATCGACAGGGCGAATCGCAGCCTCTCTTGGACTCGGGATGGAGTCCTGTTACCTGCTGAGGACAGCGCCTTGGTGGTTTTCCGGAAGATGTTTTTGCAAGGAAACCAAAAGGAGGTTGACCAGCAACTGCACCGCCTTGAAGAACGCGGGAGCATTCTTGATACGCTGCTCGAACAGACAGAGCGCTTCAGTCGTTCGCTCGGACAAGACGACCGCCACCGGTTGGAACAATATTTCACTTCGGTGCGCGAGGTGGAGCAGCGCCTCGCCACAGCAAGGGAATGGGAAACCAAACCCAAGCCGGCGCACGCACAGGCTGAACCTCCCGAGTTAAAGGACAAGAAGCTCTTTTTTGAAAAGTTCCAGCTACTACTCTCCATGGCTGAACTGGCGTTTGAATCTGACTCAACCCGGATTGTCACCCTGATGGTGGACGCCTTTGCCACCCCCGTGTTTCAATTGCACGAGAACCAGAACACGACGGACGGATATCACAACCTGAGCCATCACGGACAGGCCGAGCAGAAGGTGAAACAGCTTGAGGATGCTGATTGCCAGCAAATGCGGCTGCTCAAGAATCTGCTCGCAGGTCTCTCGGCAAAAGGAGAGGAAGGCGGGCGGTTGTTGGATCGTACGATGGTTCTATATGGCAGCAACATGGGAGACGCCAATACTCACGCCAATTCGAACCTGCCCATCCTGCTTGCCGGGGGCGGGTTCAAACACGGCCAGCACCTCGCGTTCAACCGGGAGGCCAATGCGCCCCTGAGCAATCTATTCGTTTCGATGCTCCAGTGTTTTGGGGCGGAGGTGGATTCCTTTGGGTCTAGCACAGGGCCGCTCTCCGGCCTGGAAATTATTTAACTCCAGAAACGTTTTTGCGTGAACTTCAAGTCAGGCCCTTCATCCAGTAAAGGAACCCCGAAATCCAAAGCGGCTGGTGCGCACAGAACCGATAATGGAAAGGACTCCGCCTTGCCGCTGAAATCCGAAATGAAACTGCAGATCAAAACCAAAAGGAAAGCAGCCGTGCGTGTTTTCGAGGTCCGTGATTCCGGCGTTCAAACTCCTGCCTTGGACCGATCCCTCGCTCTGCTGGAATTCATCAGCGCCCATTCCGGAGGAGTGACAACTGGAGAGATCCGAGAGGCTCTCGGATTTTCAGCAAACCTGGCTTTCCGGCTCACAAAGGCGCTCTCCGTGCACGGCTACGTTGAGCGAGATCTCTCCGGAACCCGTTTCCTGCTAACGCAAAAACTGCTGACCCTTGTCCAACCAAAGCGGGAAGACCGCAGTCTTGCCCAACTTTCTTGGGAAACGCTACGACTGCTGAGGGATTCCACGGGCGAATCCGCGCATATCGGGATAAGATCCGGATTCGATTGCATAGTCTTGGAGCGGGTTATCGGCCTGAGTCTGTTCAAGTATTACGTGGAGGCTGGGGCGCGGGGACCGTTGCACGCGGGTGCCCCTGGAAAAGTGATGCTGGCCTGGCTTCCGGAAGCGGAACTAGAACTCCTTCTTTCGCAGGCGGAGCTGACCCGGCTCACAGCCGCGACCATCACGTCCAAGAAGGCTTTTGCAACCCACCTGCGGGAGGTCCGCGCTAAAGGCTATGCCATGGACTTGGGCGAAACCATGGAAGGTCTCCGCTGTCTTGGAGCCCCGGTTTTTGACGCTGAAGGCCGCGTGTGTGCCTCCGTATGGATTACCGCGCCCGCACCCCGTTTGGATGCGGAGGCCGAACAAAGACATGCCCCCCTCGTGATTGAGGCCGGCCGCCGCGTTAGCGAGTTACTCCAATAAATGGACGAGCGCACCCGTTCGCATTTCTCCATGTGAATGCTTGCTTATTATCTGCGTGGCACGTTCTTGTGCGGTTTGGAACCGCTGTTACCAATCAGGACGCTGGGGCACTGCGCTGTCGCAAAAAGCCAGCTACCTTGCCGGGCCGTCGGCAGCAAGACTCGCAACCTCCCACGCTTTTAGCTCGGTATCGCGCCCAGTAATTGTACGGCGCGCTTTATCGAGCGCATACTTTCCAATCACCAGTCGCAGCGGCGGGCGCTCTGCCTCGACGGCTTGCAATATAACCTGAGCGGCTAAAACAGGGTCGCCCGGCTGCTTCCCATCAATGCCATCAATGAACTTTGTAAACTTGCCGACACTTCCCTCGTACTCGGGCAAAGTCACCTGAGCCCGATCCAATGAACGGGATATAAAGTCCGTACGGAACGGTCCCGGCTGCACAATGGTAACTTTCAAACCGAAAGAACGACCTTCAGCAGCCAGAGATTCGCTCATTCCTTCAAGAGCGCATTTTGCCGAGCCGTAAATTCCAAAACCCGCGTAATTCGTAATCGCTGCGGCCGCGCTGATGTTGAGCACGTGCCCGGATTTCGCCGCTCGAAAATGAGGAAGGGCGCAGCGAATCATTTCGAGCGGGCCAAAGAAATTGACCTCAAAATTGCGGCGAATCTGAGCAGCGGAACACTCTTCCAGCGACCCTAAAAGACCATAGCCCGCATTGTTGACAAGAACATCTATTCGCCCAAACACACGGACTGCCTCATCAACAACCTGTTGAATCTGTGCGAAATCAGTCACATCCAAAGTTGCGAGGTGCGTGGTAGTAGGCCAGCGCGCCGCAAAATCCGCCAACATCGCGACATTGCGAGCCGTCAACACGACGCTATCGCCGCGTTCAAGAGCCGCCTCGGCCAATGCCCGACCAAAGCCGCTGGAACAACCGGTAATGAGCCAAACCTTTTCTGCCATGCCTCAAATCGTTTTGCAAAACGGAGTAAAAAGCACGTTCGAAAAAGCTCAATGTACACCGGCCGCTATCCCCGCAGAGGTTGAGAAACCCAACCGCATAACCACGCCCGCAAGTGTGCCGGCATTCCCTCCGTGTGATGCGCCACCGCCACAAGGCACGGACCACCGCCGAAAATTGAAATTCCCCCGGTTGCCTGGTGCACCGTCACGCTGAGAAAACCATCCTGCCCCCGCTGCCCCAAAAAACCGTTTTCCAACATCTTCTCCAGCCGGGGCCGTATCAGACTGCCACGCGCATCAAACCCGAGCTCTCCGGTCTGCAATGCATCCTGCCCCAACCACAAAGCGAAACCGCGCACCTCAGGAAACCTGGAAAGCGACAAGCCCAACTCCTCGAAGCGTGTATGAGGCAACGCAATGCGCGCTTCAGCGTGAACCTCCGAAGCGAGCTCGTTCTTCGCTCGAAGAGGCCGCGCCTCCACCTCACTCCCCAAATCCATTTTCGCCCAATCAGTTGCGGACTCGATTCCCGAAGCCCTGGTGCGAGCCGGCATTTCAAGTAACTGCCGCTTTGCGGGGAGCTCCACCGCAGCACTCGCAGGCTCTGGCGGAGTGACGCGCTCCGCTTCCGGGACGGACTCCGCATAAGCCTCCAGAATCTTCCGCAATCTCGAATTTGAACCCGTGGCAGCAGGTGCTTTTTTCTGTGAGCCGCGAGAGGAAAGAGGCTGGGAGTCTGCCGTATTCTTCTGCTCCATAACCGCTTCGAAGGCTTCCGGGTTTGGCCCCTCCGGCGGCGGCAACCGGACTCCCCGCAAAGCCTTCATGGTTTCACGCGCCTCGGCTGTCGTCTTTTTTGAAGCACGCAACTCCTCCTCCCAGTCCGAAAAAGTGCCCCGCTCCTGCTCGGCTTCAGCGAAGGACTCCAGAGGAATATCAGCTTGAAGCGGCTGCGGCTCCCGAAGGGGTTCAAGAGAAAGATCAAACCCCACATCAAGCTCAGACGCACTCGGGTCGCGGAAATGTTCCGGGTATTGTCGCGCCAAATACCGCAAGGAAAATGCAAGGGGTCGCTCAGCTCCAACGTCAAGGCGGGCCTCTACGGGCAGCTCGATGAGACGCTCTGGCGTCCAATCCCCCGAACGCTTCCATTGAGACGGCACCCGCGGCATAAGCTCTGCGAGAGACACACGTTGAAGAATCCCGCGCTTACTTGAAAAGAGCAACTGAGTTGAGGGCGCGTCAATCGGGCCGTCAATCGGCTCAAAAACAATTTCTTCTGGCTTGGAAGGCGGCCCATTGAAGAGCGCACCCATGATTCGGCGAAACAAACCCATTACCCCCTTAAAAAGCGTGAAACCCCGCTTTGCGCAACCCTGCAAAACAACGAGATCGCGTGCAGACTCCATCCACTTGAAAAATCGAACAACCCACACGCTTCCCGTTGCCCCTCGCCCCCAAGCCTTCCATACTCCCCAAAGCCAGTCATGCTTCATCTCTCCGTTCTCGCCAGTGGTAGCTCAGGTAATTGTGCACTCGTGGAAACAACATCCACCCGGGTGCTTGTGGACGCGGGCCTGAGTGCGCGCAAAATTGCCCAGAAACTCGAACTCCTAGGGGTCTCTCCAGATTCTCTCCATGGCATTCTGCTCACCCACGAGCATTCAGATCATGCACAGGGCATTGGAGTTTGGGCCCGCCGCCACGGCACGCCCATTTTCGCAAACAGCCTCACCGCGGAGGCCCTCAAACTCGAGAGCAAGGGGGTCCTGTGGCGCATTTTCACCACCGGCTCTGATTTTGATCTGGGCGACTTGCGCATCCAAAGTTTCTCCGTCCCGCACGATGCCGCGGAGCCCGTTGGTTTTGTTTTACAACACAACGGTCAGGGCGTGGGGTTTCTCACCGATCTGGGCTACGCCACGCGCATGGCGCTTGAGCGTGTGCGCGCCGTCCACACATTGCTCATCGAGGCCAACCACGATGAGACCATGCTTCACAACGACACTCGGCGGCCCTGGGCGATCAAGCAGCGCATTTTATCACGCCATGGTCACCTTTCGAATAATGCTGCAGCGGAGCTTCTTGCAGAGATCCTCGGCGGGAGCCTGCGCAGGGTCCTGCTGGGACATTTGAGCGAAGACTGCAACACCCCCGCCCTCGCCCTGCGCACGGTCCGGGAACGCCTCGCACTGGGTGGCGGTGAAACCGTCGAGGTTCTATGCGCCGCTCCTGGAGATGCTCCGACTAGAATTCTTGTGGGTTGAAGCAGGGCGCTTGGGCGCTGCCGCTTTTCTCCCAATGTTCACCGCATTTTCACCGACACTGGGACAAAGCGCTTTCAGTTCGCAATTTACGCAGTCCGGATTGAGCGCCTTGCAGCGCCGCCTGCCGTGCCAAATGAGCCAGTGACTCAGTACCGCCCACTGGGGCTTCGGAACGAGGCGCATCAGATCCAATTCGATTTTCTCGGGAGTTCTGTGCTTGGAGAAACCCAGCCGCATTGAAAGGCGCTGCACATGAGTATCCACCACAACACCCTCCGGTGCACCAAACGCATCGCCAAGCACCACATTCGCAGTCTTGCGCCCCACTCCCGGCAATGCAGTGAGTTCCCCCATGGACTGTGGCACCTCCCCGTGATGTCGCTCAAGAAGTGCTTCCGCGCAGCCCTTTAAATTTTTCGCCTTGGCCCTGAAAAAACCGGTGGATTGTACAATTGCCTCGAGTTCCGGCAGGGGGATTTTCGCGTAATCCTCCGCTTTCGTGCAGCATTCAAACAGCCTGCGCGTGACTTGGTTAACACGGACATCAGTGCATTGAGCCGAGAGAATAGTCGCCATTAACAACTCCAAGGGGTTGGAAAAAATCAATTCACAGTGCGCCTCTGGATATGTCTGGGAGAGAAGACGAAGCACTTCAGGGATGCGTTGGACTTTGGGTGGAATTGGCACACCTCAGCATGCCCCGCAAAAAAGAACTGGCAACATTGCGACTTAACCTTGGTTCAAAACGGAGTAGTCTCCTACAACACTCTATGGACTTGACCCGCACAGCTTACGGAACTTGGAACGGCGGCCGCTTTATGCACTTCGGAGAACCACTTTCCGATGAACGCTTTATCAGCGTCCTCCAACATGCTTACCAGTCCGGCATTCGTACCTTCATGACCTCCGATGTCTACGGCAACGGCGCCGCTGACGAAATGCTCGGCCGCGCCCTGAGCGGACTACCACGGGACTCCTACTGTTTGGTGGGGCTGATAGGCCACGATTTCTACAAAGGAGAACGTGTTGGATCCAAAGGCTTTCCTCGCTTCACTGACGCATCGCTTCGCCAGCCACAGGACTTTGCAGACTACATCGAAATGGCCACCGAACAGGAGCTTAAGCGCTGCGGAGTCGACCACTTTGACTGCCTGATGCTCCACAACCCAGATTTCACGGGCTTTAGCAGCGACGCAGTCTGGAAGGGAATGGAGCGCGTGAAGGAGCAAAAGCTGACGCACAGGCTGGGGGTTGCACCCGGACCGGCGAACGGCTTTTCATTAGACTTACTCCTTTGTTTTGAACGATTTGGCCCAATCCTTGACTGGGCCATGGTCATCCTCAACCCGCTGGAGCCCTGGCCCGGAAACCTATGCTTGCAAGGAGCTATACAACAGGACATTAAGATCATCACCCGCGTCGTGGACCATGGCGGTCTGTTTCACGGGGACGTCAAACCAGGCCACGAGTTTGCCAAATACGACCACCGCAGCTATCGGGCCGCCGGTTGGGTGGAGAGCGGCTCTGCCAAAATCGACCTCCTTCTTCCCATTGCCAAACGCCATGGACTGAGCTTGTTGCAGCTCGCTTGCGCTTGGAACTTATCGCAGGAGCCCGTTAAAAGCGTGATCCCCACTTTGATTCAGGAAATCGGAGAGGGAGCCCGCAGCATTGAATCCAAGGTGGACGATCTGGCAGCTCTGCCCCATTTCCAGCTAAACGCCGAGGAGGTCGAAGAGATTGCAGCGCTGGGCAACAACAAAGGGTGCATGAGCCTCAAGGGAGGGAACCCGGAACATCAGGGCGAGTCGCTGCCTGATCGTTGGGAGGTGACGGCAGAATTGGAGTCTGTGGCGGCCCGCTGGGGAATTGACCCGGCGATGGATCTAATTTGCACCCACGCAAAGCATTCTTAGGCGCGGCTAATTTCCAGACATCTCAAGCGCCAGAGGTGCGCTGCATCCGCGCGCACCACAGCGCAAACACCCTCGCCAAGCCTTTCAGAATAAGTCTCGTTCTTTTGAGGTAATTCGAACTACAACCATTCTCCCTATGAGTGCTGAGACGCCGGATTACGTGCAATTAGGGTTTTCGCGAATGGAGCGCGATCTCCATTATCTCGTGGAATGCTTCGGGGAAGTATTGGTGGAGATGGGCTTTGGAGAACTCGCACAACATCTTCCGTGGAGAGCAGAGGCGCCCCTAGACTCGGAAGCGCCACCGCGTCTTGGCCTCGCGCTCTCCGTAGCATTTCAATTGCTTAACATGGTCGAGGAAAACGCGGCCGCTCAAACACGCTCTCTCCGGGAACGCGTGGACGGGTTTTGCGCTGAACCCGGAGCCTGGGGAGGACACCTGGCCCGACTGCGAAAAGAGGGGGCGGATGGTGCGATTCTCGCGGCGACACTGCGCAAAGTCCGAGTGGAGCCAGTACTTACAGCACATCCAACCGAAGCGAAAAGACTATCCGTCTTGGATCAGCACCGGGTTTTGTTTGGCTTGCTGGAGCGAGTGTCTGGCGGAGCACTTCCGGCAGCGGAAGCTCGAACGGTACGCGAAGCGGTAAAGGCAGCGCTTGAGAGACTCTGGCGTACTGGGGAGATCTTGCTGGAAAAGCCCTCCCTCACCGACGAGCGACGAAATGTGCTCCACTACCTTCGGGACGTTTTTCCCGCCGTGTTGCCAGCTCTGGATGAACGCTTACGCCAAGCTTGGGTCGATGCCGGCTACGATGTCGCACTCCTGCGCGAGCCTGGGACTTTACCCCGACTACGCTTCGGCACTTGGGTTGGAGGCGACCGCGACGGCCATCCCGGCGTCACCGCCGAAGTGACTGGCGAGACATTAGAGCGCCTCAGAGTCAACGCTCTTTTAGTTATTGCCGAACAACTTACATCTCTGTCTGAACGCCTCTCTCTCTCCTCTTGGATGCAATCGGCGCCGACCCTTTTGAACGAAGGCATTGCCCGCCTTGAAGCCGCTCTAGGAAACTCCCTGCCCGGACTATCCCGCAAAGACGAGCCATGGCGGTGGTTTGTCGAACTCATGGTCTCACGACTTCCAATCACGCGCACTCATGGCCAGCTTGCGCAACTGCGCCAAGTCGATGGCACCTACCGGCATGCCGAAGAAATTCTTGCCGACTTGGATCGACTGCATGAATCGCTGGTTCAGGTTGGAGCACGGCGGTTGGCGGAATCCGAAGTGCTGCCTGTGCGACGCGGCGTAGAGGTATTCGGCCTCCATCTGGCGAAGCTGGATATCCGGCAAAATTCTCTTTTCCACGCCAAAGCCCTCACACAGCTCTTAGGTGCAACCGGCTTGTCTGCAGACGACTGGGAGGACTGGTCAGAAGTCGAAAGGTTGCGCTTTTTAGAAAAGGAACTGCGTTCACCACGCCCGTTTTTGCATCCCTCAGCAAGTGCCGGCCCCGAGGCCGATGCGGTGCTGGGTTGTTACCGGGTTCTTGCCGCGCACATCGATCAATTTGGCACCAGTGGTGTGGGGGCTCTCATCGTGAGCATGACACGCCGGCTCTCTGATCTCTTGGTGGTTTATCTTTTGGCGCGGGAAGCCGGACTGTTACGTGCATTCCCGGAAGGGATTGTATGCTTGCTCCCCGTGGTTCCTCTTTTTGAAACCATAGAGGATCTGGAAGGTGCGCCCCAAATGTTAAAGGTGTTTTTGGAACAACCAGTGACGCACTTTAGTCTGGCCTATCACGCCAAGGTGGCCGCGCGGCCCGGCGAATTGATCCAGCAGGTCATGGTCGGCTACAGCGACAGCAATAAGGACGGAGGAATCATGGCGAGCCAGTGGGCCCTGCAACGTTCGCAACAGCGTCTGGCCCAAGTCGCAGCCGAGGCCGGCGTTGAACTGCGTTTTTTCCACGGCCGAGGTGGCACCGTAAGTCGCGGCGCCGGTCCGACACACCGGTTTCTGGAGGCCCTTCCCCACGGCTCGCTCAGCGGCCAGATGCGCCTGACTGAGCAGGGCGAAACCATTGCGCAGAAATACGCCAACCCTGCTACCGCCACGTACAATTTAGAAATGCTTCTCGCGGGAGTCGCCGCCACCACCGCGCGGCACAGAGTACCTCTCGAAGAGGCGCCCGAGTTCGCGCCACTGATGCAAAAGCTCGCAACCACCAGCCGGGTAGCTTACAGGCAACTGCTTGATGCCGATGGCTTTCTTGAATTCTACAGGCAGGCCACTCCGATTGATGCTCTGGAGCACAGCCGCATCGGCTCCCGGCCCTCGCGCCGCACCGGCCAGCCGAGTCTGGCAGATCTACGTGCGATACCTTGGGTTTTCTCGTGGAGCCAAGCACGTTATTATATCCCCGGCTGGTTTGGGATGGGAAGCGCCCTCGCCGCCCTCTCACCCGAAGAGGTCCAGTCGCTCTCGGAGCGCCTACGCGCCTGGCCATTCTGGCGCTACGTTCTCACCAACGTTGAATCCTCATTAGCGAGCGCGGATCCGGTCTTCATGGAACTTTATGAGGGCTTGGTGGAGGATCCTGTTCTTCGTGAAAAGTTTTCGGCGATCATCCGCGATGAATGGAATCGGACTCATGAAATGCTGGAACGTATCCGAGGCAAATCGTTAGCCAACAGCCGTCCACGGATGCTCAAAACGCTGGAATTGCGCAGCGAAGCCCTCGGCGTGCTACACCGCCAGCAGGTGGCGATGCTCAGGGAATGGCGGGGTCGCATCCGAAAAGGTGATACGCTTGGCGCAGACGCGATGTTGCCTGATTTATTGCTCTCTATCAACGCGATAGCGAGTGGCCTGCGCACCACCGGATAACAGCCGCAAATAGCCTCCCTTGACCAGCGCGCCCCCGTTTCCCTAACCTGAGGGACAAATGAAAATTCAGAGGGCCTTGGTTTCCGTTTCCGATAAAACCGGTTTAGTGGAGTTCGTGCGCGAACTGGAGGCCATGGGAGTTGAAATCATCTCCACGGGAGGCACCTCCGCGCTGCTTCGAAAAAACGGAATTACCACAACGGATATTTCCTCCTTCACCGGTTCACCCGAAATTCTTGCCGGCCGGGTAAAGACGCTCCATCCCAAAGTCCATGGGGGGTTACTGTATCTTCGTGAGGATCCGGAGCACTGCGCCGAGGCGGCGGCGAATGACATACGGCCCATCGACTTGGTCATCGTCAACCTCTACCCCTTTGAAGCAACCGTTGCAAAGCCGGGAGTGACACTCGAAGAGGCCATCGAAAACATCGATATCGGCGGCCCATCCATGCTGCGCTCTGCGGCAAAAAACTACCGCTCAGTCACCGTCGTAGTGGATCCCGCCGACTACCAGGATGTCTTGGAAAGCATGCGCGCCAATGCCGGTTCGACCACGCTGAAGTTGAGGGAACGTTTGGGCATCAAAGTCTTCGTCAACACTTCCCGTTACGATGGAGCGATCGCCAATTATCTTAACAACGCTCAGGAAGCCACCAGTTCCCTCTCCCTCTCCCTGCCCTGCACAGCGAGGTTGCGTTACGGTGAAAATCCACACCAGAAGGCCGCACTGTACGGCCGCTTCGACGACTTCTTCCAGAAGCTCCACGGCAAGGACCTCTCCTACAACAACATCTTGGACATCTCGGCCGCAGCCGAATTGATCGAAGAATTTGATGAACCCACCGTGGCGATTCTCAAACACACAAACCCCTGTGGAGTCGGCTCGGATCCCGATCTGCGACTCGCTTGGGACAAGGCTTTTGCGACTGACAAACAAGCTCCTTTTGGTGGAATCATCATCACCAATCAAATCCTCACCGAGCCCCTTGCCCGCGCCATCAGTGAGATTTTCAGCGAAGTCATCATCGCCCCGGACTTTGACCCAGACGCCCGCGCCCTGCTCCAAAAGAAAAAAAACCTCCGCCTGATGCGCAAACTCAGCTCCGTTTTTTCGAAGGATTCCAGCGAGGAAATGGTACTGCGTTCCGTCGTAGGCGGAGTACTGGAACAGACGCGAGACAGGCCATGCGCCGGGCTCGCGGACTTTACGGGAAAGACCGTGACCCATCGCGAACCGACTGCGGAGGAACTCAAGGCACTGCTTTTCGCCTGGCGCGTAGTCAAGCAGGTCAAGAGTAACGCCATCGTCTATGCGGCGGCAGATCGCACGCTTGGCATTGGCGCGGGCCAGATGTCGCGCATCGACGCCTCCCGCATCGCAATTTGGAAAGCCAAAGATGCAGGCCTATCCCTAAAGGGTTCCGCCGTTGGCAGCGACGCCTTCTTTCCATTCGCCGACGGGCTCATCGCAGCAGCCGATGCGGGAGCGACTTGCGCGGTGCAGCCAGGAGGCTCTCTACGCGATGCCGAAGTCATCGAAGCGGCCAATTCCCGCGGAATGGCCATGCTTTGCATCGGCACCCGGCACTTCAAACATTGACAGTGAACGCAACCATTCAAGGCGCGCTAAAACTCGGGGTCAACATCGACCATGTGGCCACGTTGCGCCAGGCCCGTTACCCGAACCTTCTGGACGATCACAACTGCGAGCCCGATATTCTGCAGGCGGCTATCGCCTGCCAAAAAGGCGGAGCAGACAGTATTACCATTCATCTACGCTCAGACCGCCGCCACATTCAGGATGCGGATGTGTATCGGTTGAAAGAACATATACACCTGCCTCTAAATTTCGAAATGGGCAACACCCCCGAGATTCTTGCCATCGCGCTGAGCCTAATGCCTCGAGAAGCCTGTTTGGTACCGGAGAGTCGCAGGGAAATTACCACTGAAGGCGGGTTGGATGTGGCAGGCCAAAGCACGGAGCTTCACGACACGGTAGCAGCGTTGCGCGGGGCGGGCATCCGAGTGAGCATGTTTATCGAACCTGAAATTAAACAGATAGAAGCCTCCGCACGGTTGGGTGCCGAGATGATTGAGCTTCACACGGGGGCCTTCGCCAATGCCGTGGGAGCGAAGCAGATGATGGAACTAGAGCGCCTCGCGACGGCAGCACGTGCGGCTGATGCAGCTGGATTGCAGGTGAATGCAGGGCATGGGATCAACTACTCAAATATCGCGCTTATCCGGGATGTGAGACCAATGTCTGACTTTAACATCGGACACTCCATCATTTCGCGCGCTCTCTTTATTGGATTGGAGCCTGCTGTGAGCGAGATGTTTGCGCTTATGAACTCCGCTCAGCCACCTCACTTATGATCCCGGCACCACGCGCGCGCATGCTGGGTGTGGGTCTTGATCTTGTAGAAGTCCCTCGCTTTGCTGCTGTTATCGAGCGTCATGGCGAGCCCTTTATCCAGCGCATCTTCACGGCGCACGAACAGCTTTACTGCAATTCCAAGCACTCCCCCGCCCAGTTTTACGCCGCAAGGTTTGCCGCCAAAGAAGCCATTGCCAAAGCGTTCGGCACGGGGATAGGCGCGCAACTAGGTTGGCAGGACATTGAAGTGCGCCACACCGCCTCAGGTGCTCCAGAAATACGGCTCTCAGGCAAGGGCGCCGAACTCGCCGCAGAACGCGGAGTTTGCGAAATCCTAGTGAGTCTGACGCACACCGAATCCATGGCCGCTGCGCAGGTGTTTCTTCAAGGGGAATAACGCGCGTTTGAGGGAGAACGTCCATGGTGGGACTGAATTTCCATTCCCTGCAGGGCTTTTTATTTTGACGTCAGATTTTCTGGTGAGTGCTTTTTGCACCTATCTTTCATTTGCATGCTGTTGTGGAATGCGACACTCAGCGAGAGCCAAGGCTCAGATTCAAGTGAAGACTGGATCGCGGGATTTAACCCAAGTTTCTCAAAATTGCACTCGGAGTCCATTTTTATGCCGTTTTTTCGATGGCCAAAAATCGCAAGCCGTTTAAAATCAACCCTGTTATTTTCGAAAGGCAAAATGTAGTGCCTAATTTGTAAATAAATAGTTATTTTTGCTAACTGCCCCTCACTTTCACCGGTGTGTTTTTCCCAACAAAGTCCATCAAGGACACTCCTCTCCTCCAACTCATTCAATACTTTCGCGATGAGCAAGGCCAACCGCGCCAACGCGTAATCGCTTCCCTCGGTGATGCTCAACTTCCAGTAAACGAGGAGCGCCCCATCGCTCTCGCCGTCCAGTCCCGCCTACAAGGCGAGCAAGATCTCTTTGAGGCTGACCTCTCAAAGGAAGCCCTAAATTGGGTGGCACGCATCGTCTCCCTGGCAGCCCGATCGAAGGCATCCGCTCGGCACGGCCTCAGTCGATGGGGTGCTTATTGACCAAATCGAGACCGAGCAAGTCATGGAGTTCGGTCCGGAATTGGTCGCGCTAGAAGCCTGGGAGAAACTCGGCCTCACTCCCATACTTGCCGATCTCGGGTTCAATGCTGATACAAAAACGCTGGAATTGATGCTCGATAGGCTCACCGTCATCAAGGATGGAATCAAGCCGGTGGTCATCCTCGATGCGGGATTTGCCTCCAAGGCGAATATCGCGATGCTTAAAAATCGGGGCTATAGTTACATCATTAACATCACTCGTGGAACCCGGGCCAAGTATGCCAAAGCGTTTGCGGCGGCAGAGTTTGAAGAGCTTCCGGGGCGTAGTGAGCAGCAGAAGATTGAGGTAAAGATGAGCGTCGATCCGGACGATGAGGATAGTCGCTTGGTGCTGTGTCGCAGTGTGCAGCGGCGGGGCAAGGAGGAGGCGATGATTTCAAAAGCGGAGGAACGCTATCTATCGGAT
>CALQFT020000001.1 GCA_943329925.2 Opitutus sp. GAS368 | reverse complement strand
CTCACCAAGGGCAAAGATGCCCGCATTGGTTCCTGCGCCGACCTTGGCCACTGGACCAACTCCGGTTTGTCCGCGGCCGATTGCGTGCGGATCCTCAAAGGACGCGTGGTTTCCAGCCACATCAAAGATATCCAAATGGGCGGCACCAAGGTTGTCCGCGCCGGCGAAGGGCGGGCCAATTTAGGCGCGGCGCTCAAGGCATTGAAGGAAGTGGGCTTTGACGGCCCTATCTCCGTCGAACACGAAGCCAACTGGGAAGACAATGTAGGAGATGTCGTTTCCTACGTTGATTTTGTAAAAGCCCAAGGAAAGTAGACAAAGCCTATTTCCCAATACAAAAGGTACTGAAAATCTGCCCGAGCAGATCTTCGGTGTCCATCTGGCCGACCACCTCTCCGGCCGCATTTAACGCCGCCCGCAATTCTTCAGCAACGAATTCGGGCGGCGTTCCCGCGTGCAGCGCCGACTCGGCCGCTTGAAGAAATACCAGCGCTCGACGCAGGCAATCCTGATGGCGCGCGTTGATAGCGACGTCGTTGGCGGAATCGTGAAGACCAAGTCCCTCGCTCAGTTTGAGTTCAACGGCGTCCTGCAAACAGTCCAACCCCTCGCCTGAGAGACAGGACAAGCGCACCGCCTCGACATTTTTCCACGTGGG
Organism: Opitutus sp. GAS368; assembly: GCA_943329925.2. Taxonomy (GTDB): domain Bacteria; phylum Verrucomicrobiota; class Verrucomicrobiia; order Chthoniobacterales; family Chthoniobacteraceae; genus Chth-196. The sequence goes on along the minus strand of CALQFT020000001.1, from coordinate 68,476 downwards.
ATGCTCAAGCAGATCCGCCTTGTTAAGAACAACCACCACGTTATCCCGTTTAGCCACAGGTATCTGTTCTGGAGCTGTGGTGCTGTCAAAAACCTCCAGAACCAGATCGGCCTGCTCCAATTGCCTGCGCGCCCGCTGGATGCCCTCGAGTTCTACGGCATCCGCCTGATCCCGGAGTCCGGCCGTATCCACCAAGCGCAACGGCCAACCCCGTACCATCACAGACTCCTCCAAAGTGTCGCGCGTCGTGCCGGGAGTACTGCTAACAATGGCCCGCTCAAACCCCAACAAGCGGTTGAGAAGACTGCTCTTACCGACATTGGGCGCACCGCTCAAAACGGTGCGAACCCCCGCCCGCAGCACACGCCCCTGCCTTGCCGTCGAAAGCAACGCCTCCAAATCACTGGCCACGCTGCCCATTCTTTCGAGAAACACCGCGCCAGTGTCAGGGGAAATATCGTCCTCTGGAAAATCAATGTAGGCCTCAAGATGCGAGAGCACCTCCAGCAACTGTTTCTGTAACAGACGAATGCGTTCCCCAAGACGCCCATCAAGCTGGTTTGCAGCTGCACGTAGCGCAATATCACTCTGCGCGCCAATTAGATCCATCACAGCTTCAGCCTGCGTCAAATCCAGTTTGCCGTTCAAATACGCCCGCCGCGTAAACTCCCCCGGACCCGCAGCATTCGCCCCCGAACGCAGCAGCAGCTCCAGTACGCGCCGAGTCACAAGCACCCCGCCGTGGCACCCAATTTCCACCACGTCCTCACCCGTAAAACTCGCGGGCCCCGGAAACACCGTGAGCAATACCTCGTCTATCACCGCTCCGTTTTCCATCACCGCCCCGAAATGCTGCATCCTGGGTCGCAACGTCTTCCGAGAACCTCGCGAAACAAAAACGCGTTCGGCGATCGCCCTGGCGTCCGGCCCACTCACGCGAATCAGGGCCACAGCCCCCTGCCCCGGAGGCGTCGCTATGGCTGCTACGGTATCCATGTGAAAGGGAAGAGCCACGCTACGAAGTCGGTCCAGTCACGGGCAAGATTTCCGATAACGCAGCGATGAAGCGGCGATTTTGCTCCATGGTACCAACCGAGACGCGCACCCATTCGGGAAGCCCGTACGCCGCCATGTCGCGGATAATAATACCCTGCTTCATCAAGGCGCCGAAAACCGTTTTACCATTGCCGACTTTCACGAGCACAAAGTTGGCGTGACTCGGCACGTATTCCAAACCGAGCTGTCCGAAGCTTGCCTCCAAATAGGCGCGGCCTTCGTCAGTGATCTGGCGGGTGCGGTTCTGATGTTCGACGTCGAGCAGACCGGCCAGCGCACCTGCCTGCGCTATGCCATTGGTGTTAAACGGTTGACGCGTTTTTTGAAGAACGCTGATAAGTTCCGCAGCAGCCAGTCCGTAGCCGATGCGTAAGTTCGCTAGGCCCTGAATTTTTGAAAACGTGCGCAACACCACGACGTTGCGGCCCTCACGCACAAACTTCAAAGTATCAGGCGGGTTGGTGAGAAATTCGAAATAGGCTTCGTCAAAAACGACCACCACGTGGGGCGGCACCTTGTCCATGAAGCGGTCGATTTCATCTTGGGAAACCAGCGTGCCGGTGGGGTTGTTCGGGTTGGCGATGAAGAGTTCCTTAGTCGCGGGAGTGATCGCTGCCGCCATCGCATCCAAATCGTGGCGGAAGCCCGGATCGGGCACCTCGACGGTGGTTGCGCCGAAAAGTGTCGCCATCAGTTTGTAGACGACGAATGCATGTTTGGCGGTCACCACCTCATCACCCGGTTTAAGAAAAGCGTGCCCGATGAATTCGATGATCTCGTTGGAACCGCATCCAAGGATGACGTTTTCGCGGCTCAATCCGCATTTTTCCGCAATGGCTTCGCGCAAGTAGTAACCGCCGCCGTCTGGATAAAAATGACTGCGTTCCAGAGTTTTACGCATGGCCTCCAGCGCTTTAGGCGAAGGTCCAAGCGGATTCTCGTTGGAGGCGAGCTTGATAATCGAGGAAGGATCCAGCCCCAGCTCGCGCGCCACATCTTCAATCGGCTTTCCGGGTTCGTAAGATACCAAGTCGCGCAGCCAGGGATGAGAGAGGTTCCAAATGGAAGACATAAAGCGGCGAGACTACGGGAAGACCGCCCCCAGCGACAAGGACTACGCAACGGAGCCAAAGGCGCGGTTGATTTCCAACAACTCCTCCGCACGTGCCTGGCCCGTGGTTCCAACTTGATGAACCGTCGAGGAGGCCGCGAGCATAGCCAACTCCATCGCTTCCCCCAGCGAAGCGCCCACCGCCAAAGCCGCAGTGAGCGCAGCCGTCACCGAATCCCCCGCCCCTACAATGTCAATGGGACCGCGCACCGGCAACGAACGCACCGACACCACCTTCTGGCCCGGCAACGCGCCCAATATTCCTTCTTCTGCCAGTGTCACAAAAGCAGCGCATTGGTTACGGCTTGCAAGAGCCTCCAGCGCAGCCTCCAGAGCCGGTGTTTTAAGTGCAGGCGAACCTTGGTGCAACGCACAAAGCTCACTGCGGTTTAACTTGAAAATTAATGGCGGATACAGCCCCAGTCCACTGCGCGAATCCGCCACAACAGGCAACACTCTTGCCAGTTGCGCTAACTCCGCGCGAACCCCCTCAGTGACCACGCCCGTCCCTGGAATATCGACTTGGTCCATGACGCTAATGGCGTCCACATGGCCCGCCAAACTCGCCACGGACTCCCCCAGACTAGCGGAAACGCTCTGTGGGGTCGGGCTCCAGTTTTTGGAGTCCAGACGGCTCAACTCTTGAGGCAACTGATCCGGAGTAAGGAGCAGCGGCTTGCAGTATGTAAAAGTGCGGCGCAGCGGGGTCTTCTGGAAGTGGCGCAAGTCCACCCCAGGCAACGTAGCGAGCGCCTTACCCAATTCGTACCCCTCCCCGTCGTCACCGTAAAAGCCCACGGGAAAAAGCGTTCCCACGCCCAATCCCACGAGGTTGTTCAGTACCGTTCCCGCCGCGCCTGGTTGCGAGCGGACACGAATGACTTTGTAAACAGGCAACCCTGTCTCAATCGATGTTTCCAAATGCCCAGCATCAATTTCAAGATAGCGATCCAGACAAAAGTCGCCCACCACTGCGAGTCGCAGTTTGGCAAATGATTCCAATAAAATCCGCAGCCGATCCTGATTCATATCGAATGGTGTCGCTGACTCAAATCAAGCCAGACGCTTCCAAAGCTGCTGGATGAAAGCCGCATTATCGCATTGCAAATACGCCATGGGAGCGCCCATGCGTGAGAAGCTTTTACAAAATCGCAAGTAATACGCAGGGTTGCTCTTAGGCGGCTCTCCGTGAGACCAGTCCCACCCACCGCCGTCCTGCAAATCCACCACAAAAATCGAATGGCCCGTCACGGGGCCACTCCCGTCCTGCAAACGGAGGTTATTCACGCAGCTCAAACTCTTTTCAAAAACCTGCGGCCCCATGATCGCCGACCCCACGGACAACACCACCCCGCCCTCCAAATTTGCAACCGAACCGCCAAACAATTTGAAATCCAGTTCCGCCCCGCGCCCCAAAACGCCGCCGTTAAATGCGGGATGATTCGCGATAATATCATACCCAATCCCCGGATGCACCGTCATGGGAACCGCGTGCTTCCACGCCGAAGCCAGAATGGACGCCTGCTTCCAGCGATGTTCCACGGCGATGCGCCCCGCACCCCAACCCCGCTCCAGCATCGTGCGCAGCAGATCTGCGCGGGCAGGTGTGAGCGGATGGGCGGGGGCCTGTGAAATCAGCGTGTGCAACGCGCCCGGATCAGGCAGCGTCACGCCGTCCTCGTGGATAAATCGCCCCAATGAGCGCCCATAACCGAGTTCCTCCAGCGCTCCGGCAAGCAGCGCGAGATGGATGAAATCCCCCGTCTCCTCCCAGCAACCAAACGTACCAGTGGCCACGTTATCTGCCACGCCCTCGGTGCTCGCTCCCAGCCACGCGTATTCCCAATCGTGGATGGTCCCCGCACCATTGGTTGCCAAATGGGTGAGCCAACCGCGCTCCATCAAGGCGTCCAGCACCAAAGCCGCTCCATTGCGCAAAAGGTGCGCCCCATAAATAAGAATGACCGCAGCACCACGCTCCCTGGCGGCGCGAATCGCGGCTGCAGCGCGGTCCAACTGGATTGCGGCGTCTTCTGAAACCGCGGACGGCGTAGCGTCCAGCGGGAGCAGGACATCCTCACAACGCGTCAAACTCCGACGATCCGCCAACGGCTGCACCCGCAATTTCGAGAGGTCCAGAGGAACGACCGAATGGGGTGCATTTGGTGAACTCATGGAAGCAACAAGGGATGAATCAATCCCAATACATTTCGAAAGTCAGGCACCGCTGCGTGCGCCCCAGCCGCCCGCAGGTGTTCAAACTTCCACGGATCGCACACCCCAGAGCCGTTGTGCGACTCGTCTGAGCACACGGCCACCGCAGCACCGCCCAGGCTGACCGCCTCGGCGATTTCCACCGGACCGTCCCCAAAGGCCAACAACTGTTCGCCCGAAATGCCGGCCTCCGACAGAATACGCTCAAACACCGCACGCTTGGTGAATTGCGAAGGATCCAACGGAGAGCCGTGGATGCGCCTTCCAAAAAAGTGAGCGATCCCCAAAAGCTCGGCCTCCTCGCGCACTCGATGTTCCAGCGTGGAACTGAGAACAAACAACTGCACGCCCCGAGCGGAGAGGAACTCCAACAGCGCACGCGCTCCAGCAACAACGTAGGCGTCCGGTGCGGCGGTTTTAGATTGAACTTGCACAGTGCGTTCGCGAATCAGGGCGTCCAAGCGATCCTGAAAAACAACCCGAAGCCGCTCGGGATCCAGCGGCTCGCCGCCGCGAGAAAGCGACCACTCTGCAAAATCACGCATTTGCTCGATAGTAGGCTTTCCGTTGAGAGCCAACATCAAGGTCGTGAGTTGCGCCCGCGTTTCCGCATCCAGTGCGCTCAACCCGGGTGGCATATTTTCCCCGAAAACTTCGAGCATCAAATCCGGCCAACCATGCCGCAGCCAAGACAAGGTGCCGTCGAAATCAAATACGACATGGGTTATTTTCCCCACACAGGGTGGTTTAATATCCCATTCCACGCATGGCTCACCTGCCTCAGAATTAGGCATTAAAAGAAGATTGGGATTACCAAAATGGCTACAATATTAGCAACTTTGATCATCGGATTGATCGCTGGTCCTGAAGTGTCTTTGTAAGGATCCCCTACCGTATCCCCTGTCACCGCTGCGCCATGAGCCGGCGAGTGCTTCCCGCCATGGTTTCCTTCTTCAATGTATTTTTTGGCGTTATCCCACGCCCCTCCGCTGGAAGTCATAGCCAGCCCCATAAAGAGTCCGGTGACAATCGTGCCCACTAAGAATCCGCCCAACACTGTTTTTCCCAGCATCGGAGTCGCCGCGATACAAACCACAAACAATACGGGCAACAGCGCGGGAATAATCATCTCGCGTAACGCCGCCTTGGTCACGATATCCACGCAAGTCCCGTATTCAGGCAACTCCGTGCCGAGCAATATGCCGGGCTTTGCTTTGAGCTGACGGCGCACTTCCTCCACCACCGCGCCAGCCGCCCGCCCCACGGCGTCCATGCTGAACGCCGAAAAGACAAAGGGGAGCAGACCACCCAAAAACAGACCGATAATCACCTTCGGATCGTTGAGCGAAAAATCCAAGGCACCCGCCACCATGCGCCCGGCATGCTCAAGATGAACACGCAACTCCTCGACATAAGTGCCGAAAAGCACCACCGCCGCCAGCCCCGCCGAGGCGATCGCGTAGCCCTTGGTCACGGCCTTCATCGTATTGCCCACTGCGTCCAGTTCATCGGTAATCATGCGCACCTCCGCTGGGAGCCCCGCCATCACGGCAATGCCGCCGGCGTTGTCGGTGATCGGCCCGAACGCATCCAAGGAAATGATGATGCCCGCCATGGACAACATCGCCATGACCGCCACCGCGATCCCATATAACCCAGCCAGTTCGTAAGAACCCAAAATCGCCGCCCCGATGCAAAGTACCGGCAGCGCCGTAGCGTGTTGGCCCATTGCGAGTCCTGCGATAATATTGGTCGCGTGGCCTGTCTCGCAGGCCTTGGCGATTTTACGCACCGGCGCGTAATGGGTGGAGGTATAATAATTAGTGATCGCCACGACGAGCCCGGTCATCACCAGACCGATCAAAGACGCCCCATACACACTCCCTGCGCTAAGCGTTTTACCGTCCAATTGAACACCCGAGCCAAAGAGCGACTGGGTGATTGGCCAAAGCGCCACGGCTGAGACGATCCCCGAAACCCCCACACCAGACATCAATGCCGCAGCCGGCGCCAGCCCAGTGACATTCACAAAAACCACGCCTACAATCGCGCCCAAAATCGAAATGCCCCCGAGCAAAAACGGGAATAACATCGCGTTTGGGAAGCCCTTGAGGGTGAGGCCGGCGATGAGAACCGCCCCAATCAGACTGACCGCGTAGGTTTCAAACACGTCGGCGGCCATCCCAGCACAGTCGCCCACATTGTCGCCGACATTGTCCGCGATAGTGGCTGGATTACGGGGGTCATCCTCGTCGAGATTGCTTTCAATTTTGCCCACCAGATCCGCGCCAACGTCGGCAGCTTTGGTGTAAATACCGCCCCCCAAGCGGGCAAACACACTGATGAGACTCGCCCCCAAGGCCAACCCCACCAGACTATGCAACGCCTCCGCCTGTCCCTGCCAACCCAGCACTCCCTGGTAAAAAAGCGCCGTGGAAAGCAACGCCAATCCCACCACAAGCAAGCCGGTCACCGCCCCGCCATTGAAAGCCACCTTCAACGCCGCCCGCCGACTGTGAACAGCACCCTGGGCCGTCCGCACGTTAGCCAGTACAGCAACACGCATCCCAATAAAACCGGCGACTAGCGAACACACCGCGCCCAAGAGAAAACCAAGTGCAGTTGCCGCGCCCAGTTTCCAAAACAGCAGCGCAAAAAGCACGGAGGCAATCACACTGATCGACGCCAACTGGCGGTTTAAGTAAGCCTTCGCTCCCTCCTCAATGGCCGCCGCGATTTCCCGCATGCGCTGGTGATCGATTCGGATTTTGAGAATTGAGCGGATCAATCCCACCGAGACGAGCAAGCCGATGATCGAACAAACAATCACAATTGGAATTCCGGAGGTTTCAAGAAAAGAGGCGGGGATCATGGGAGAACTCATAAGGGGAAAATGGGGGGTGGTTTTGGGGTGGTTGATTATTATAACAAATACAGAAGCTCGTTCTGCCTTAGTCCAAGTCTTGACTTTGGAATAAACAACTAGTCATCGAACTTTTTCGACTCGATGTAAGTACTCAAGCTCTGCGGGCGATTAGTTGTAGAATTGCTTTCTGTGCGTGCAAGCGATTTTCCGCCTGATCAAAAAGTGTTTCAGCGTGTGCTTCAAAAGTCTCCGCCGTGATCTCTTTCCCACGGTAAGCGGGCAAACAGTGCATCACCAGTGCCCCGGGAGCGGCCAAACCCACCAGCGCCTCGTTAATCTGGTATTTTGCCAGCGAAGCCATCCGCTCCGCGGCCTCTAATTCCTTGCCCATGCTCACCCAAACATCGGTGTAAAGCACATCCACTCCGCGCGCCGCCTCAGCCGGATCCTCAAATACCAATATCTGTCCAGTGCGCCGCGCCCGCTCCAAGAGACTGTCGCTGGGCTGGAACCCCACCGGTGCGGCAATGCGCAACTCAAGATCCAACTTTGCGGCGGCCCAAATCCACGAGGCAGCCACATTACAGGCGCCGTCGCCGACAAAACAAACGGAACGCCCTTCCAACGAACCCATCCGTTCGCGAATTGTCTGCAAATCAGCCAAAATCTGGCAAGGATGCTCGTCATCCGTAAGAGCATTGACCGTTGGGATTTGCGAATAACGCGCAAAAGTCTCCACATCCGACTGCAAAAACGTCCGAATCACCGCTCCATCCAGCATCCGGCCCATCACGCGGGCGGTGTCCTCGATGGGTTCCCCTCGCCCCAGTTGAATGTCGGTTGCCGCCAAAAACATGACCGAGCCGCCCAGTTCACGGATCCCCACCTCGAAGGAGACCCGGGTGCGGGTAGAGGATTTGCTAAAAATGAGCGCCCAACATTGCCCTGCAAGCGGCAGAAACTCGTGATGGCCACGGGAAGCCTTGAGCGTTTCGGCAAGATCCAGAACGTCGTAAATTTCGTCCCGAGTAAGGGCCTCGATGGAAAGCAAATGTTTCATGAGAAGATAAGTTTCACACACACCCTCTTAGGCTTGGGGTAATCCAGCAAGCACCGCGCCCAAAATATTGGTCGCTTCATCAATTTCCGCCGCAGAAACATTCAAAGGAGGCAACCAACGCAACGTATGCGTTCCAGAAGGAATAGTGAGCAATCCGGCCTCGTGCAGGCGTTCCACCAAAAAGATCGAAGGCGCCTTGCCCGCAGGAAGCACGCAACGCGCAGCAAAATCAGCCACCACCTCGATGCCGAGCATCAACCCGACGCTGCGAATTTCGCGAATCCAAGGAGAATGCAATGCCTGCAGGCCTGCCACAGCGTGACGGCCCTGTTGACGCACGTTTTCCAAAAGATTCTCCTCTTCAATGATTCCAAGCACTTCCAGAGCACCCACACACATCAAAGGCGTCCCCCCAAAGGTTGTCCCATGCGATCCCGGCCCCAGTAAATCACACAAAGGCTTCACCTCGCCGGTTCGCATCTGAACCAAACGCCCACTTACCCAGACCGCTCCGACGGGAAAGCCGCCCGCGATACCCTTAGCCCAGGAAACTGCGTCGGGTTTAATGTCTGGAGCGAGAGTGTCCCAGCCATTCCAGTCACCGGTGCGCCCAAGGCCACATTGCACCTCGTCGAACATCAAAAGACAGGAACGCTGCTCGCAAAGTGCGCGGGCCTTGCGCAGGTAAGCCGCATCCGCAGCGTGAATTCCACCTTCACCTTGAATGGGCTCCAAAAGTACGGCCACAGTATCCGGATCATCCATGGCATCAGAGAGCGCCGCCGCATCGTTAAAGGCAATATGACGATAGCCCTCTACCATTGGCTCAAACCCCTTCTTCACCTTGTCTTGCCCGGTGGCGGCAATTCCACCCAGAGTGCGTCCGTGAAAAGAGCCGAGCATCGTAATGATTCCGCGGCGTAAAGGGGCGTCCGGATTGCTAGTTCCAGCGTTGGGATGGGCGAACCCATTGGTCTCGTTACCAAACTTGCGAGCCAATTTATACAGCGCCTCGTTGGCCTCAGCGCCTGAATTACAGAAGAAAATCTTCCCTGGAGCACCGACAATTTCCACGAGGCGCTTGGCCAGTTCGCCTTGAGGCCGAGTGTAATACAGGTTAGACGTATGCACCAGAGTGGCCATCTGCTCGGCCATGCGCGCGCTCACCTTGGGGTGGCAATGCCCCAGAGACGTCACCGCAATGCCCGCCCCAAAATCGAGGTATTCCCGTCCCGCCTCGTCCCAAATACGAGAGCCGGCTCCACGCGCTAACTGCAGCGGGAAACGCCCATACGTAGGCATTACGTACTGGTCGAAGAGTTCAACAGTGGATGGAGTTGGGCTCATTGGAAAACCGCCAAATGTACGCCTTCAAAAGCCATTGAAAAGCAAAAGACACGTCATTTCGTGAGGAAAGGCGCTAAAGCGGTCACTCCCAGCCCAGCCGTAGCGGTGCAAAAGGGGCTGACAAGCGCTGAAGTTCGATTAGAGTGCTGTGATGAAGCCGCGCCGCTATTCACGGCTCAATTTACCCATCCGAGGAATGCAATTCCTCTGCACTGTTACGTTTTTAGCAACGACGTCCTCTGCCCTGCCTCAGACTCCCGCTGGCCCGCCAGCCGGAACCAAGCCCGCGGCAGCAGCTGCAATTGTACCCGCTGCGCAAGCTCCTTCCGCTCGCTTCGTGGAAGAACTGTTCTCCAGCCTCGCACGGCAATCCAAACCCGATTGGGCCGCCAAGTTCCGCCCGCCAAATCCAGCCCCGCTTGTGGGCCGTGTGCAAACTGCCTTGGTACTGGGAATTTTTCTCGCGGACAGCTATTTGGGCGCACAAGCCGAGGATTCCCAACAATGCCGCAATGCCGGCAAAGAGATGCTGGCGCTAGCCAAAACTCTTGGCGTGCAGAGCGAAGTGCTTGATCGCGGGAGAAGTCTGGGAGAAGCCGCTCAACGCCGGGATTGGCCCGGGGTAAAACTTGAATTGGAAGCAATTCTCGCCGAGCTGAGTGCGGGACTCCGAGCGCATCAAGATGAGGGAATTGTGCGCTTGATTGCCTTGGGTTCGTGGTTGCGTGGCCTGGAAGTTGTGGCGGGCACCGTGGGCGAAAACTACTCAGAATCCACCGCCCTACTGCTGCGGCAACCCGCGTTGGCACTGGAAATGGAAGCCGGCTTCGAACGACTCGGCGAGGCGCTCAACACCACTCCGCTTCTAGCACAACTCCGGCCTCAACTTCTTGAGATCCAATTGCTGCTCGCTGGCCCGCACGGCGAAGCACCCACCCAGCTACAAGTAAAGGCGCTTGCCTCCACCCTCTCCAAAGCCCTCAACGATGTCACCGCAGCGCCCAAGCCTTAAGCGCTTATTTTTTCTTAAACTTAACCTGACTAAACCATGCCCTTCGAAAACTCATCCATAGCCGAAAAAACGGGGACCCCGCGAGTCACACAGTTCTCCGTCTTTTTGCCCAACAAAGTGGGCGCCTTGATGGAAGTCGTGCGCCTGCTCAACAACCACAACGTTCATGTCGTTGCCATCAGCGTCCAAGCCTCTGCAGACACCGCCATTGTGCGCATCGTGGTAAGCGATCCAGAATCCGTTCAGGACATCTTTGCAGAGCACGAAATTCCCCACTCCGTGTGCGACTTATTGGTGGTGGAATTGCCCGAAGGCCCCACCGAACTGGGCCGACTTTTGGCATCTCTCCTCGCCGCAGATGTCAACATCTTCGGTTCCTACGCATTGCTAACCCGTCCAAGGGGCCGCACCGCCTTGGCCCTCCATGTCGAGGACAACGAGTGTGCCATTTCCGTCATTCAACACCACGGCTTCGAAATACTCAGTCAGTCGGATATTTCCCGCTGAGTTTTCCCCCGCTCAGCCACCCACCCCACCGGAGGTTGCCTACCTAAAACTAGGAGCTTCCGGGATACGCCCCAGCCCTGTGTCGCCCCGCACTACGCTTTGCTTTATTTTCACGTGCTCGATCCTCTGTTCGACTCAAGGCCCAGCACAATTGCGCCAAGACGAGCGGAGCCGTTCCGAAAAAAAGGAAGAACCCCGTCCCAAACGGCCTGAGCCCAAGGCCAAAAACTCTACACTGCCAAAGGGCTCTGAGCCCCTTCTGCTCATTGAAAAATCAGGGCTCAATCTTAATGAAGATCCCCAGCCAGTCCCTTTTTTCGGCTGGTTTTCTCGCTGGAAATTTATCACCCGTTCCGTGAGGCAGTCCATCGACAACGCCCAGGTCCGCAAGGCGCGCTGGCGCTACATCGTGGTTCACAATAGCGGCACCAAAAAGGGCAATGCCAAGGCCTTCGACTTCTACCACACCAACGTGCGAAAAATGGCCAACGGCTTGGCTTATCATTTCGTAATCGGCAACGGAACCAACTCGGGCGACGGTGAGATAGAAGTGGGTGCCCGCTGGGACAAACAGATCAATGGCGGCCATGTACACAGCGATTATCTGAACAATATCGCCCTTGGAATCTGTCTAGTGGGTGATTTCAATCAGCAAAAGCCCACCGAAAAACAGCTCGCCGCACTCGATGAACTCATCCGCTATCTGCGCCTACGGGTAGGCAAAATTGACACAAACCCCGCCGTGGTAAAGGCGCACAAGGAAATTAACCCGCCGCGCTGGCCCACGGATTGTCCTGGGGACGGCTTCCCCTACGCCTGGCTGCACAGCAGGTTTGACTAGAGCCGATGGTAAAGAGAGGTGCGCGGGGAGCCGAGGCAACACGGCCCAAAAACACTTGCGCCAACTATTCCGAATTAGCGTAGATTAAACATCACCCACGCCAACCTCCCGCCACGGCTCCCAATCTAGCTTTACCCCATGCACGCTTCGTCTTTTTCACGCCTCTTGGCCACGCTGAGCCTCCTCGCCTTTACCTCCCCCTGCGCATCCGCCGCCACCCAACTTCTCAACGTTTCCTACGATCCCACCCGTGAATTGTTCACAGAATACAATGCGGCTTTCGCCAAACACTGGAAGTCTCAAACCGGCGAAGCCGTAATAATTAAACAATCCCACGGAGGCTCTGGAAAACAAGCCCGCTCCATCATCGACGGCCTGCGCGCAGATATTGCCACCCTCGCCCTAGCTGGGGATGTGGACGCCTTGTATGAAAAGGGACACTTGATCCCAGAGAAATGGATTCAGCGATTGCCGCACAACTCAGCACCTTACACCTCGACCATCGTTTTTCTAGTCCACAAAGGAAACCCAAAGGGAATCAAAGATTGGGGTGATCTCGTAAAGCCCGGGTTGCGGGTCATCACCCCAAATCCCAAAACCTCAGGCGGAGCGCGCTGGAATTATCTCGCGGCTTGGGCCTATGCGGAAAAAGTATTCAATAAAGATGAGCCCAAAGTCCGGGAGTTTATTGCGAAGCTATACAAAAATGTCCCCGTTCTGGACAGCGGCGCACGCGGAGCGACCACCACTTTCACCCAGCGAGGCATCGGTGACGTCCTTTTGGCTTGGGAAAACGAGGCATTTTTAGCCTTAAAAGAATTCGGCACGGAAAAGTTCGAGATAGTCATCCCCTCCATCAGCATCCTCGCCGAACCCAGCGTCACGGTGGTGGACAAATATGTGGACGCCAAAAAGACGCGCCCAGTGGCCGAGGCTTACCTGCAATATCTCTATAGCGAGGAAGGGCAGGACATTATTGCGAAAAATTTCTACCGACCACGTGCAGAAAAGGCCGCACAGAAGTACTCCTCGCAATTTCCAAAGCTGGAAATGGTGACTGTCGATGGCTCATTCGGTGGCTGGAGCCAAGCCCAGGCCAAGCACTTCGCCGATGGCGGAGTATTTGACTCTATTTACCAACCGTAAATCCCGCGGAGCAACCGCAAGGATTCGGGAAGTTTAAAGGCCAAGCGCCTACAGCTTGGCGTGGCCTCCGTCGCACAGCGCCCCTTTGGCACTGTGTTTGCAACCGCAGAAATACACAGTCCCATCCTTTTCCGCCGTGTAGGGTGTCGGGGCGAATTCACTGCCTTTATGGGCACCGTCGCAAAACGGTTGGTTGGCGCTTTTGCCACACGAACACCAATAGTAGGTTTTGCCTGCTTGGACTTCGACGGGGAACGGTGCTTTTTGGGCGATGTGCGGAGTGCTCATTGGAAAGAGACTAAATCCAAGCCTGCAGGCGAAGAAGGAGATTTTCGCGATTTGTCATTCAACCCACCAAAGAGACCAGTCAGAGTCGCTCCCACCTCCATGAAACTGCGCAATCTACTTTTCATCGCCCTCCTCGGCTTTGCCCTAACACCACTGGCGCAGGCCGAAGCGCAGCCGCGCCCCAAGCTAGTGCTGGCCATTCTTGTGGATCAGTTGCGCTACGATTACCTCGAACGTTTTGAAAACCAGTTCTCCCAACGTGGCTTCCGTCTGCTGATGCAAGAGGGAGCCTTCCTCACTTACGCCCACTACGACTACGCCCCGACGGTCACAGGCCCCGGCCACGCCAGCTTCCTGAGCGGCACCACGCCGAGCAGTCACGGCATCATTTCCAACGACTGGTTTGATAAACGCTCCCTCAAGGCGCTCAACTGCGTCGGCGATGCCGATGCGGAAACCGTCGGCGCCCCGGGCACTGCGGGTAAACGTTCGCCCCGCAACTTCATCGGCTCGACCTTCGCTGACGAGTTGCGCCTGCGCTACCAGTCCAAGGTGGTGGGCATTTCCCTAAAGGATCGCGGCGCCATCCTTCCCGCCGGCCGCAAGCCTCAAGGCGCTTACTGGTTCGACTCTGCAAGCGGCAACTTCATCACCAGCAGCTACTACCGCAAAGAACTGCCGGAATGGGTGCAAGCGTTTAACGCCCAAAAACGCCCCGCGGCAATCATCGGACAGACTTGGAAACGGCTGCTGGAACCCAGCGCCTATCTCTGGCCAGACGAGGCGGCGGGCGAAGGAAGGCTACCCGGCGAGGCGAAGGGAACCTTTGATCATACGGTTCAACTTTCAAAGACGGAGGGCTTTGAGACCATAGCCCCCACGCCCTTTGGCAACCAGTTGCTCGCCGATTTCGCTTTGGCCGCAGTTGAGGGAGAGCATCTCGGCGAGGGGCCCAATCCCGATCTTTTGTGCGTTTCCTTCTCTTCGACAGACTTGGTTGGTCACGCTTTCGGCCCCTACTCCCAGGAAGTTCAGGATATTATCCTGCGCCTAGATCGCCAACTGGAGGCGTTATTCCAACAACTGGACCAAAAAATCGGCCTCGCCAACCTAACCATCGTGCTCACTGCCGATCACGGCGTCGCCCCCACCCCGGAGTTCGCCGTAGAGCAGGGCTTGGACGGCAAACGGGTGGACGCAGTGCCGCTCATGGGCGATTTACTGGCACACTTAGAAGCGCGCTTCGGCCCGGGCAAGTACTTGCTCTCCCCTCGTCTTAGCGACGGCAACCTCTATTTCAACCACAATACCCTGCGTGAAAAACAAATCCCCGCTGAAGACCTCGCCGTCTTCATTCGCGAGTGGGCGCTGAATACCGGGTCCTTTCAAGCCGCCTACTCTCGCAGCCAGTTGCTGGACGGCCGCGCCCCCGGCCCTCTGGGGCAGCGCGTCCTTAACGGCTACAACGCCGAACGCAGCGGCGACATAGTGCTTGTCTCCAAGGCGTTTATGATATCGGGCGGCGGCCACAGCGGCACCACCCACGGCTCTCCCTACTCGTACGACTCCCATATTCCAGTGCTGCTCTTTGGCCAGGCGTTCAAGCCCGGCCGCTGCGCTGATTCCTTTCCCATGAGCGACCTCGCCCCCACTCTTTCCACTACCCTCGGCATGACAGAACCCGCCGGGTGCACAGGAAAACCCTTCACGCAAGTGCTCAAAGCGCACTAAACCACTCCCCCCGTTTTTGTCGCTGCTCGGGCGGGGCCGCTCCTCCAAACCAAGCATATCCACCACATCCGCTGCCAATCAGGGAGCCACACAGCAAGGCAGTCCCAACCAGACTGGCTTGCTCAATCTTTAATGATCCTCAACACACGATTGTTATAGCTGTCTGTAATATATAATTCGCCAGTTTGCGGATGAATCACCACTCCGTGCGGTCGCGCTAATTCACATTCCAGAGGCCGGCCACCTACACCAGACGCCCCTTTTTTCCCAGTTCCCGCCACGCGTTCCAAACGTCCAGTTTCCGGCACGTAACGCCGAATCAGATTATTTTCAGCGTCGGCAATGAGCACAGAATTATCTCGATCCACGCACAAATGCTTGGGACCGTTGAGTTGCGCATCCAATCCAGGCCCGCCATCCCCACCAGCGCCCTGCTTGCCGGAGGCGTTCACGACGGTGCGAATACGCCCCTCCTTGTCCACCACTCGCAACGCATTACCGCCCCGTTCAAGAACATACACGTTCCCTAAATGATCCGGCGCCACCGCCCGAGGATCCACAAGCGGCGACTCCGCCGCAAGCGCACCGTCCTGGGGCACGCCCTTTTTGCCGTTTCCGGCAACCAACCGGAGAGTTCCCCCCGCCAAATCCAACACCCAAACTTGCTTTAAATCAGCAATATACAGCTTGCGTCCGGCATCATCCGCTGTAATGCAATAAGGACCAGCGCCCTTGGCCCGTTCAGGCCCGAGTTCAAACCCCGGCACGCCGCGCACCTCTCCCGCCGTGGGCAAATACTCGCGAATTCTTCCGTTCCAAGTGTCGGCCACCAAAATGCGAGCCCCGGCGGGAATAGCCAGATTGTGCGGCCCGTTGAACTGAGCGCTCAGGCCGGGGCCATTATCCCCACTCAAACCGGGCTGCAGCCGACCCGCAGCATGGGTCAATTTGCCTGAGGGATCCACCTTCAAAAGCCGATTCCCAGACACCATTTCCACAATCCACGCATTCCCCAAAGCATCGAACTCCGTGCCAAATGGCTCACGCAATGCGGCATCCACCGCCGCCGCAGGCAACTCGGACTGGGCCCCGCCGGCAAAGAGGACGATTTTGTCGGCTTTAGCAGACGCTCCAGAACAGAAGATCGCGGCCCCTAAAAGCAACGAAACGTTCCGAAAGGAACCAGCAAGGAGCAACGAGGAAAAACTGAGGGTTTTCATAAAATTACTTTTTACGCAACACACGAAGCCTATGCGCCTCGCTGTCACCGATGAAGACGGATCCGTCCGCGTCAGCAAAAATGCCATGGAGGCGGGAGAATTTGCACTGCAGCGGATCGCCATCCGGCCCGTCGCCGCGCTCTCCGGTGCCGGCGATCAGACTCACCTCACCCGACTTCCCATCGATCCTGCGCACCGCGCTGTTCTCTGTATCAGCAACCCAAGCATTACCTTCCGCATCCAACGACAGCCCCGTAGGTCCGCTAAACGTCGCCTGTTTGCCCGGTCCGCCTTTCATCCCCTTCGCCCCCGTACCGGCAACCAAGCGAATGCGACGGGCCTTCATATCAAATTTAAAAATTTGAGAACCCTCCTTCGTGGCCAGCCACAGATCGCCGTTTCGATCGAAATCTATCGCCCTAGGCCCGTTAAGGGGTGTGCCTTCAATAGGCGCTCCATCCGGAGTGAGCCCCGGACTGCCCGTGCCTGCAAAAGTCGTTATCACGCCGGTTTTCATTTCCAAACGCCGAATCACGTTGTTTCCGGTGTCGCAAATATACAAATCACCCTCAGGGCTGAATTGAATGCCCTGAGGCTGGCGCAAGTGAGCGATTAATGCAGCATCGCCATCACCCGAATACCCAGCCAAACCAGTACCGGCAACAATGTCTACCTTGCCAGTTTGCATATCAACTTTACGAATCACATGATTCCCCATGTCCGAGATAAACATATCGCCTTTGGCATCAAAACGAAGCTCCGGAGGGCGTTTCAGTGCCGTCTCCTGCACCCAAGTTCCAGAAGGGGTGAACTCTTTTGAGCCGCTTCCTGCGAAGGTAAAAATTATCCCGTCAGGGCGAATTTGCCGGATACGATTGTTTCCCGAATCGCAAAACCAGAGCGCCTTGTCCGGCCCGCGCACTACACCAAAAGGATTGTATAAGTAAGAGTTAAGCGCTTTGCCATAATCCCCTGAGAGCCCTGGAGTCCCCACTCCAGCAATAGTCTCAATTTTCCATTCCGCCAAAGCGGTGAAACCAAGCAGCACACTCAAAAAACAAACGAGGGGGGAGATTTGCTTCATATAATCCAAGAACCAACTGATGACAGATTAGTTGAATAACAATCTCTAATAGAACGACAACACATATTCCACGTCAAATGAGACTTACATGTCCAAAAGCCCCAAAACCTTGAGTCGACGTCGGCTGACATGGACAGATGCAAGTCTACCCGGAAGGAGACCCAAGCAAAACTTTACAAACCAACACCATCCACAGAAACACAGTAGGCCTGGAGGGATTCGAACCCCCAACCAAGGGATTATGAGTCCCCTGCTCTAACCATTGAGCTACAGGCCCAGCTCGTGTTCGTCAGGAATCGACCGGTCTGCGGGTCGCTTTCCTTCCTTCAAACTGAAGACCTTTATCTGATCATAACGTCATCAAATCGTCACTCGGAATTCGGCAAATTACAGATCTTTAGTTGCAGGTGGCCCTTTATTCGTGGAAAATACCAGACTGTCTTATGACTTCAGAGGCCTGCCTTCACCCCCAAGATCCACTCCACAAAACCCGCATCGAGAACGTCCGCGTCAACGGTGTCAAACGCCTCGTGACCCCCGCACAGGTCAAAGATGAAATTCCAGCATCGGCACAGACACTGGAGCGCATTCTAAACGCACGCGAAACATCCCGGCGAATTTTGCGCGGTGAAGATCCTCGCCTCATGGTGGTTGTAGGCCCCTGCTCCATTCACGATCCGGTGTCGGCGATGGATTACGCGCGGCGACTCTCCACCTTGGCCCTCGAATTGCAGGAGCGCATCTTTGTGGTCATGCGAGTTTATTTTGAAAAACCGCGCACCACCGTGGGCTGGAAAGGACTGATCAACGATCCGCATCTCGACGATTCGGCAGACGTCGAATACGGAATCAAGTTGGCGCGCAGACTGTTGCTGGACATTTCAGAGCTGGGACTTCCGGCGGGAACTGAGTTTCTAGATCCCATTATCCCGCAGTATATTGCAGACCTCATTAGCTGGGCGGCCATCGGCGCGCGCACGACTGAATCCCAAACGCATCGCGAAATGGCAAGCGGCCTTTCCATGCCAGTCGGGTTCAAAAACGGCACGGATGGCAGCATTCAGACGGCGCTTGATGCAATGCGCTCAGCCTGCGCACAACACAGTTTTCTGGGAATCGATCAGGAGGGAATGACAAGCATCATCCAAACCGCGGGCAACCCTGACAGCCATCTGGTATTACGAGGAGGACGGGATGGAACAAATTACGGGCCGGAGCACACCTCCGCGGCCGCTGAGAAGTTGCGTCAAGCTGGATTGCTCGCGGCGGTGATGGTGGATTGCAGCCATGCCAACAGCGGCAAAGACCCGCTTCGGCAGCCAGAGGTACTGCGCAATGTGTTGCAGCAGCGCAAGGGCGGCCGCAGCGAACTGGTTGCGGTGATGATTGAAAGCCACATCCACCTCGGCACTCAATCGGCGGCCAAGGCGGGGTTAAAATATGGAGTCTCCATCACAGACGCATGTCTTGATTGGGAGGCGACCGAGGCGTTATTACGCGGGATCTGAGTGAGGCAAAAACAGGCGGCCGCAACGCAGTGCGGCACTCAACATCGCTGGGCTAACCCAGCGTGGAGTAATCAATTGTCGTGAGGCGGCGTCTGCGCTGCCCTAATTGAGGGATGCAGCCAATGAGCGCCTTGGTGTAAGGATGCTGCGGATTGTGAAGCACTTCTGCAGTACTCCCGTGTTCGACAATCGCGCCGCGGAACATCACCGCCACGCGGTCCGCGATCCCGCCGATAATTCCAAAATTGTGGGTGATCAGCAGCATCGCCATTTTGATCTGCTGCTTGATCAGCCGCATCTGATCGAGAATCTGCGCCTGCACGGTGACGTCCAGCGCGGTGGTGGGTTCGTCTGCGACGAGCAATTGCGGGTGGCACGCCAGCGCCATGGCAATCATTACGCGCTGCTGCATTCCCCCGGAAAGCTGGTGTGGATAATCATGCATCCGCTTGGACGGGTCCACGATCCCCACTAGATCCAGACAGCGCGCCACCTCTGCATCAATATCACTGACTTCGGGCCGATGCAGGCTCAAGGCTTCCGCAATTTGGCTGCGCACGGTGAAGACTGGGTTTAACGAAGTGGATGGCTCTTGGAAGACGTAGGCAATCTTGCCGCCGCGCAACCGGCGCAACTCAGCTGGCGACATCTTTAGTACATTCCGGCCCTCGAACAAAATTTCCCCACCGGAGTACACCGCGGGAGGCTCCTGCAGCAGTCGCGTAAGCGCGAGGCCAGTAACGCTTTTCCCACTACCACTCTCCCCAACAAGCGCCAGAGTCTCCCCTGGAGCAATAGAAAAACTAATATCCTTCACAGCCTGCACTCGCGCGGGACCGGAACCAAAATCAATGCTGAGGGAGCGTACAGAAAGCATGAGGACCGTGAGTTAAGTGTTGGATTTCGGATCGAATGCGCGGCGCAGAGCATCACCCAAGATGTTGAGAGAAAGCACTAGCAAAAACAGGGCGAAGGAAGCGGCGGCAAGATTCCACCAAACGACGGGCTCACGGGAAAGCTCTGAACGGGAAGCGTCTATGATAGTGCCCCAACTTGGGGTTCCCACGGGGGCGCCCACTCCGAGATAGCTCAGGACCGCCTCTGCGAGCACGAGGCCGGAGAAACCGAGGACGAACTTGATCACGATCAAATGCATCACATTGGGCAGAAGATGCCTTGTGAGAATTTTCCAATGCGACTGGCCCATTGCCTTCGCCGCGGCCACGTAAGGCCGCTCCATTTGCCGCAGTGTTTCGCCGCGAATTAAACGAGCCATGCCGACCCAACCCGTGATGCCCAAGGCTATCGACATGGTTCCCAACCCTTTTCCGAGGACCATCAGGATTGCCACGAGCATCAAAATTTCCGGCACCGCCGCGATCGTACTGTAAAGATATTGCACCAGATCATCAACCCAGCCCCGGTAATACGCCGCTAGAATCCCGAGCAAAACCCCAAGCGGAATGTAGACCAGACTCGTGAGCCCTCCGATCCAAAGCGCGGAGCGGGTAGCCCGGAGCGTCTGGACGAGAGTGTCGCGTCCGAGCGCATCTGTTCCGAGTATATGCCTTGTAAACAGCGGCTTAGGATCGGATACCGAGAGCGCGTGAGTGGCCATAGGCGCTGCGTAGCCCTTTTCCTGAGGGATACCGGAAAGAAGCATTTGCAGCAGCGTGCGCGAGCCGGTTTCTGTGGGAAAGACAACGGTCTCTAGCGACCCCACAACAAGAAACAGCGAGGCGACAACCGCCGCAGCCTGCCCGAGACGGTCCCCTCGCAACCGGCGCCAGGCAGTGGCCCAACGCTCCGAGCGGTTGCCCTGCCACACCAAAAGAGCGAGGAGCAAGGTGCCCAGCAGTACCGCTAAGTTGGGCAGCCAAATAGGCAGGAAGGACCGAGTTAACCAATCCGAAACCGCAGACCGCAGCGCGTCGATTTTTATAAACCAGTCTTGGGGCAAAGTGGTCATACAGTGCTAATGCAGGCGGATGCGAGGGTCGGCCCACGCGTAGCAGAGATCGGTTAAAAGCAGGCCCCCAAGATAAAGAAGAGAGCCAAGGAAAACTGAAGCCTGCACCACTGCAAAATCAGGCATTTGAATGGCGGTGAACAACACATTGCCTAGGCCTGGGATTCCGAAGAAGTTCTCCAGCAACAACGAGCCCATGATGAGAAATGGAAGCGAGGCCACCACCAAGGTGATCAAATTGATGAGTCCGTTTTTAAGAACATGTCGTAAAAGTACCACAGCGGAAGAAACGCCCTTGGCCCGCGCGGTGCGGATGTAGTCCTGGCCGAGTTCTTCAAGAAAAAGCGCCCGGAATAAACGCACGTCCGCACCCAAACCACTCACGATCATCAGAGCAATGGGCAGGAACAAAAACTTGGCGGTGGACCACCCGTTTAGCTGGAACCCAAACGCTGGAAAATAGTTGAAAACCTGTGCTACAAGGTATTGTCCAAAAATCACATAGACCATGACAGGCACGCTCATCAGAGCGACGCACAACAAAGATGCGAAGAGATCTGCGGCCGCATTTCGAATAAAAACAAGATAGAGAGCGAGTCCCACGGACATGGCCAGTCCAGCGAGGAAGGCGGGGACCGTCAGCAGCAGCGAGGGGAGCGCGCCTTGGCGAAATACTTCAGACAGGGGCCGCCCAGTGACATCGGATCTGCCGAGATCGAACGTCGCGAGACGACGCATTTGAGAGATGAAAAGCGAGTCGTGCCACGGTTGATCGGGGATTTGGTTAATCAACAACGGCTTGTCATAGCCTCGATTATGAAGCCACAACTCGACCGCTTTGGGAGTCGCCTTCGGCCCCAATACACGATGAGCCATGGCTTTGGGACTCTGCACCATGAAGAAGAGCGCAAAGGTCAGAAGCATCACTCCCGCTACGATCGGGACGAAAAACAGAAGGCGACGAAGGAGATAAGAAAACATGGGTTAATTCCTCCGATAAGCCCGGATCCCCGCCGCTGAGGCAGCTGCAAACACAACAAGAAGCAAAATAATGGGCCACAACGACTTGCTATTCCACTGCTTTTGCAGCTCCCCCCTTTGCCTTGGATCGAGCACCGCATACTTCAGGCCTCCCTCAAGCATCGGGTTGCTTTGGATCCGCGGCGCCCATGGCTGGCTGAGCGAAAATAACGAACGGTGCATAAGCAAGACATGGGGCACGTCTTCGGCCAGAAGTGCGTTCATTCTGGATACAATCTCCTCCCGTTGGGGGCCGTTCTCCATCGTCGCCATTTGGTCAAAAAGCCCGTCAAATTCAGGGCTTTTATAACGCGACGCATTCTTGCCCGCAGGAGGAATATTTTTGCTGTAATACAAAAACAGAAAGTTTTCAGGGTCAGGGTAATCCGCGCCCCATCCGCTCCCGGCGGCGATCTGAAAACTGCCTTGATCGAGCTTTTCCATCAACCGGGCAAATGGATTTTCCACTACCTTAATTTTCAAGCCAAGCTGCTCGAATTGGCGCTGCTCGAATTCCGCCCCGAGGCGTTCGTCAGCGCTTCCTCCACTGGTATCAAGCGTGAGTTCGAGCACTTTGCCCGAGGCATCGCGACCGTTAGGGTAGCCGGCATCAGCAAGCAACGCCTTGGCTTTTTCAAGATTGTAGCCGTACGGATTCCTGAATTCCTTTTTGTGACCGGCGATACCAGGCGGCATAAGTTGTTGAGCAACAATGGGAACTCCATTGTAAAAAATGTCTAAATAAGTCGGCGTGTTGAATGCCGCAGAGAGCGCCTGACGCAGCTTGCGATTGGGTCCCAGCACCGGATCCTCCATGTTCAGGCTCATGTAATAAGTACTCGGTTCCGTATCGCGATGAAGCGTGACACCACGCTCCTTATACTTTTCAGACAGATCGCGGCCCGGAGTAATCAGGCTGGAAAACGCATCCTTGCCGACACTCATGCTGTCTAGGTAGCCCTGCCTAAAGAGCAGGAAAATCGGAATGCTCTCGCGAAATATCGTCATGCAAACCTCGTCCACTAAAGGAAGCGAGCGCCCCGCCAGTGGCTCGAGTTCTGCCGCCCGCGCAGGGTTCCAGCCATCCTTTGGGAAAGTCGTGGTGCGATAGTGTGGGTTGCGAACGAAACGAATTCGGGTGTTGCGCTTCCACTCAGAAATCTGGAATGGCCCGGTCCCCACAGGATGAAAACGGAAGAGATCGCGAGCGATTCCATCGT
Source organism: Opitutus sp. GAS368 (assembly GCA_943329925.2). Taxonomy (GTDB): domain Bacteria; phylum Verrucomicrobiota; class Verrucomicrobiia; order Chthoniobacterales; family Chthoniobacteraceae; genus Chth-196. The sequence continues at coordinate 45,276 of CALQFT020000001.1, read as the reverse complement.
GAGCTTTCCCATCATAATACTCGACGGCCTCCCTAGCCACTGGCGCGGTGAAGGGCATCGCTAGCCAGTAGAGCAGCTGAGGATACACCTGGGTGAGATGGATTTCAAAAGTGTATTTACCAGTTACTTGCAAACCGGAAATAGCGCGGGAGTAGTCGGCCTCCCCTGACTTACGGGCGGCTTCAAACACTTCCCCCAAACCCGCTACATAATCCTGCAACGTGGAAAGAGCGGGGCATTCCACTTTTGGATCGGCGATGCGCTGAAAGGCATACTGGACGTCAGTGGCGACGACTTCCCGCCCTTTACCGCCGGGGAAACAAGGGTCGTCATGGAATAAGATCCCCGACTTGAGGGTGCAGCGAAACGTCGTCTTGCCCCCCTCACCTGCAACGCGCTCGGGAAGGGCTTCTAGAAGACAAGGCTGGAGCTCGTACGGGTCCGTCTTGAATGGGTGATACTCCAGCAGACACTCCTGCACGGGTTCAATCACACGCTTTCCGACAGTATCGTAACACACCTGAGGATCCAGTGAACGCGGATCTTCCGACAACGCGCCGTAGCGAACCTTCCAAGGAGAGCCGTCGGCACCAGTCTCTTGTGTCGGAGCTGGATAGGGATTGTTGGAACAACTGCCCCCGAGCATTGGACACAAAAAAACCGCCGCCAGCAGAGCTGAACGGCGGATTTTTTTTAAAATGCTCATTAGGGGGTTGAATAAGATTCCATGAAAAGTCGCATACCGGCAATCGCCTTTTCTCAGATTGAACTTAAATCTTCCCCATAGGCAACTTAGGCGCTTGGAAGCTCTTCTCCTACTGTGAAGCGAAGAAAATTGCGCACGGCAATAGATTCACCCAACACCTTGTTCTTTTCAGTTACCAACTGAGTGATTGTGAGATCAGGATTTTTGATAAAAGCCTGCTCCAGCAAACAAGACGTAGAGTAGAACTTGTTCATCTTCCCTTCCACGATCTGCTCTACAATGTTCGCAGGTTTCCCTGGAGGCACCTGACCGCGATACACTTCACGCTCCCGGTCTGCCAGCACCGTGGGCACGCTGTCGCGGGAAACGCACACTGGGTTGGCCGCCGCGATCTGCAAAGTGATGTCACGGACTAACTGCTTGAACTCCTCGGTCTGGACGGTGGCATCGTTGGCCGCTCCGACTTCCAGCAAGACGCCGACTTTACCGCCGGTGTGGATGTAGGAGGCTACCGCGCCGTTTCCATGCACCTCGAGGCGCGCATGGCGACGCACACGAATGTTCTCGCCGAGAGTTTGCACCGCGTTGACGCGGGCCGCTTCAATATCAGCGTCAGCGGTGTTGTTTTCGGCGAAGGCATTGGCCACCAAATCAGTGAAGGCCTTGAACGCATCATTTTTAGCAACGAAGTCCGTTTCGCAATTCACTTCCACGAGCACCCCGACCTTGCCGTTGTGCACGATGGTTTGAGCAATAACGCCTTCCTTTGCTTCACGATCCGCTTTCTTCGCGGCGCTTGCGACGCCCTTTTTACGGAGCAAATCCACAGCCGCCTCTAAATCGCCATGGGTCTCGGCCAGCGCGCGTTTGCAATCCATCAATCCAGCGCTGGTTTTTTCACGCAGCGTTTTCACCAATTGGGCATCAATCACTAGTTCACTCATACTTCAAAAATAAATGGTTTAATTAAACTTTCGCCCACCGCAATTAAGGTGGTCGCCGAGCCGCTAACTAAGGAGAAACCGGCTATCGAGCAAACCACAAAGGTGATCACTCGCATAAGCCGGTTGTTCCGAGCGCGGTCCTTTGGTGGCCCAAAGGACAAAACAGACTGTCGACGAATTACTCGCTGACAGCCGTCAAATCCTGCGGCGCAGCCTCAGCTTCAGCCACAGCGGCAGCAGCAACCGGACGGGTTGCGCCAGAACCGACGAAGAGCGCATCGACGAGCTTTTGCAACAGTACGCGGATAGCGCGAATCGCATCATCGTTTCCTGCGATAGGATAAGTGATCAAAGCGGGATCCGCATTGGTATCAACAATCGCCACGGTAGGAATGTGCAGGCGACGAGCCTCCGCCACGGCGATGCCTTCGCGAACCGAGTCGATGATAATCATCGCGTCGGGAAGCTTTTCCATCGTGCGAATGCCTTCAAGATTACGCTTGAGCTTTTCTCCCTCACGCCGGAGCGCGGAGATTTCCTGGTTACCCATTTTGGAGTACTCAGGCTGGCTTTCGAGTGTCTCGATGTAGGTCATCCGAGCGACGCTCTTGCGAATCGTCGTCATGTTGGTGAGCGTGCCGCCGAGCCAACGTTGATTAACGTAGAACTGCCCGCAAGCTTGGGCGGCTTCTTTCACAGCCTCCTGAGCCTGCTTTTTGCAGCCCACAAAAAGCACCTTCCCCCCGCGAGACGCGAGGTTGGAAAGAAACTTTGTGGCAGCGTCAAGCTGGTGGACGGTCACGCCCAGATTAATAATGTGTAGGGCGTTACGCTTCTCAAAGATGAAGGGTTTCATCTTTGGGTTCCAGCGCTTGCTCTGGTGGCCGAAGTGGACTCCAGCTTCGAGCAGTTCCGTCATGAGTTCTGTGGACATAGCTATGTGCGACTTAAGAAAAAGGGAGGGGAGATTGCGGGCAGCGGAATACAAACGCAAGCCTTGGTTTTGATTTTTCTTATTTGGACTGATTTGGAACACGAGAAAGAGGCCGCTGGAACAAGTCCAGCGACCTCAATTTCCTAAACACAACCCGTTGCAAAAAGACTACTTCTTTACATCAGAACCCGGCGCCGCGTGCGTCGGTGCTGCAGGCTCCTTCGGTCCAATGGAGACCCGCTTGGTTTCCCATGCGTCTTCCTGCTTAAGCGCAGTGCCCCGCACAATGGAACCAACGGTGATGGCCCCAAATTGGGTCTGCTTATTGTCGATTAAAATCTCCGTCTGGTCGTTGACCTTAAAGACCCGTTCCTTAGCTTTGCCATTCAGGGTGAAGGTGCGCGCCACGCTATCCGTTGCCACCACGTTCCCTTGGAACGGAATAGCCCGGGGCAGTACAGCCGCCGTCTTTTCGCTCATCTTCGCCTTCTCGTCAGTCTTTTGGTCTGCCGCAAATAAAGCAGGTGCCATTTGCATCCCGACCACAAACAACCCAACACCAAACAATCCTAGTCTCTTCATTAGTTCGATTTTCTGTAGCCCTGCACGCCGGAAGTATTCCAGCTGCGCAAGGACGTTTTCGACGAACCGCTCCCTTCCCGCTCCCGCCTTCGAGACCCGACAGGAAAACGCCCGCCTCATCCTCCCCATCGTTTAAGGAGGCCGCTTCGGTCGTGTTCTACGGGGAGGCCCGCTTTTGCAAGAAGGCGTCTTGCACTAAAGCAACACATTGGGCCCCAACTTCTTCCTCGCAAAGCGATGCGTCAACCTTCCGTATAAACGGACGTTTAATCGACAGAAATATGCGCTGCACAGCCTCCAACTCCTCCTGCTTTTCGAACGCATCCACTCCGCCCCCTCGAGCCCTAATTCGCGCTAGCGTCTGCACTGGCGGACAGTCCAAAAGCAGCATCAAATCCGGCTTGGGCGCGAAGGCCTCGTTCAACGCAAGCACTGCGTCAGGATCCGCGCCGCGCGCGCCCTGATAGGCTGCGGTGGAAAAATAGTATCGATCCAGCAACAACAGCGCTCCGCGACTTAGCGCCGGAGCAATAACTTCAGCCACGTGCTGACGCCGGTCAGCCATAAAGAGATCGAGTTCCTCCTCCATCGAATAGCGGCCACTTAAAGCAGACGCCCTGAGCCGCTTACCAAATGGACCATCGGTGGGCTCCCTGCCCTGCACTACCTCTATCGGAAGCGTTAAGGAATAGGCGGCCAAGCGCCTGAGCACGGAACTTTTGCCCGAACCATCCACTCCTTCGACCACAACCAGCAACCCTCCTGGAATTTTCTCCTTCATAACGACATCCCGCTTAACGTTCACCAGCGACCACAAAACCCTCTGCTTCAAGCAAATGACGAACCTTCGCTGGAAAGTCGCCCTGCAACTCCACGGTCCGCTCGCGCACCGTCCCGCCGCAACCGCAGCCTGTGCGCAAACGCTTGGCGAGCGCCTCAATAGCAGCCGCGGAGTGCTGCCCCCCAAACCCGTCCAGCACCAAAACCGTCTTGCCCCCGCGATGCGCGGTTTCCCTTCTAAGCACCACACGCCCCGGTTTAACAGCATGTAGTGCGACTACTTCCGGCACGTCTGGGCCCGACGGAAGACCGTCCAGCTTCAACCCCGCAAAAGCGGAGTTGAGACCGGATTGCGGGCCGGAGGTTGGAATGCGTTTTTTGGGCGCGGACATCGCTTAGGCTTTGAGCAATCCACTGCCGGTCCATTACATCCCCATGATCTGATAGCCGCCGTCGACGTAAAGGACCTGTCCGGTGATTGATGCGGCACCATCACTGGCAAGAAATACGCCCATTGCGCCGAGCTCTTCCATCGTGCAGGAACGGTGCAGGGGCGCGTGGTCCTGATAGTGCTTCATCATCTCGCCAAACCCCGAGATACCGCGAGCGGCAAGCGTTTGCATGGGACCGGCGGATATGCAGTTCACGCGGATCTTTTTACCACCAAGATCATAAGCAAGATAGCGCGCGGAAGCCTCAAGACTCGCCTTGGCTACGCCCATGACGTTGTAGTGGGGAATCACCTTTTCGGAACCGTAATAGGTCATCGCGACGATGGAACCGCCTTCGGTCATCAGTGGCGCAGCTTCCCGAGCCAACCCCACAAGCGAGTAAGCGCTCACGTCGTGAGCCATGGCGTACGCCTGTCGGGTCGTATTGACGAACTCACCCTCCAACGCTTCTTTGGGCGCGAAGGCCACCGAATGGAGCATCAAATCAATGCGCGAAGTGTGTTCGCGAACCTTTCCAAAGAAAGCTGATATTTCCTCATCCTTGGTAACATCACAGGGATACAACGGAACATCGCCGCCAAATTCGGCAACTAATTCCTCCACGTTTTCTTTCAGGCGCTCGCCCTGAAAATTAAAAATCAGGCGTGCACCAGCCGCTGCCCAAGCTTTTGCAATACCCCACGCGATAGATCGTTTGTTCGCCACACCGAACACAACGCCGACTTTACCTTCAAGAATTCGACTGCTCATTCCCAAGTTTCAAACCGTTCCAAGGCAGCGGAGCGAGCGTAAATTACTCTAAATTGCAGGTAGTCGACCCCGCGCGCCCCAAACCGCAGCAAAGGAAAAGCCATGTTTTCGCGTCTTACCCTTTGCTTCCTTTGTGATTTTCGCCTTTCTAATTTAGAACTCACCCTGATGAAAGTTTCCGATCTTAGAGGCATCCTGCAATACGTCCCCCGGTTTCGGGAAAAGATTTTCGTGGTCGCACTCGATGGCGAGGTGGCTGCGTCCCCAAACCTCGGCAACCTGCTTTTGGATCTAGCCGTGCTGCGTTCGCTGAGCATTCGTGTGATTTTAGTCCACGGGTGCGGGGCGCAGTTGCTCACGCTCGCCCAGCAGCGGGGCATTGAGGTATCCAGTTCAGATGGCACTGGGGTGACCGACGAGCCCACGCTCAAGCTCGCCATTGAGGCCAGCCACGCGGTGCTTCAGGAACTGATGGAGGGCCTCGCCCAAGTTGATTTGCGCGCCGCCTACGCCAACGTCATTGTCGCCCACCCGGCGGGGATCCTCAACGGAGTCGACACCCTGCAAACCGGACGTGTTGAACGGGTTGACACCGCTACTATCCAGTTTTTTTTAAATGAGGGAATCATTCCGGTGATACCGCCCCTAGGCTTCGACGGAGAGGGACATACCTTCCGCGTAAACTCCGATTCGATGGCTTTGGAAATCGCTGAAGCCGTGCGCGCGCTCAAAATCATTTACCTTTCACACCGGGGCACCTTGCGCTTGGGCGACACCATGGTGCGACAATTGTCGGTGGCCGAGACTGAGGAAGTGCTGCGCAAAAAGCGGGCCCAATTGGAGCCCTCCATGGTGAGCAAACTCGAACACGCAGCGCGCGCCTGTCGCAGCGGAATCGCTAGGGTGCACCTTCTCGACGGGACCCAAAACGAGGCGCTTCTAAGCGAAATTTTCAGCCACGAAGGCATCGGCACCATGGTCTACTCCAATGAGTACCAGCAGATGCGCCGAGCGTTAAAAAAGGATCTGCGCTCGATCATGGCTCTCATTCGCGAATCCGTGGCCAACGCCGAACTGGTGAAACGCTCGCGGGCGGATTTGCTCGCGACGCTGGATGACTACTGGCTTTTGGAAATCGACCGCAACCTCGCCGGTTGTGTGGCAGTCCACTTTTACCCGGAGAAAGAAACCGCGGAACTGGCCTGCCTCTACATTTCCAAGAGCCACGAAGGCAAGGGATACGGCCGCAAGCTTATGTCCTTTGCAGAACAACTTGCCGCCAAAAAAGGAGCGCGCCACCTGCTGGCACTCTCCACTCAGGCTTACAACTTCTTCCAGCAAAAGGGAGGCTTCACCGAGGTTGGCCCGGATGCCCTGCCGCCCGAACGTCGCCGCAAATGGGAGGCCAGCGGCCGCAATTCTAAAATCATGCGCAAAGACACCGCGATTGCGCCCCTAGCGGTTTCAACCACCCTCCCGGATTAAGCGGCCTCAACCGCAACCACCCCCATGTCCAATCTCTGGATCGACGGCCTCGTTGTCGCAGTTTACTTCATTGTCATTACCGCCATTGGCCTGCGCGCCGGGCGAGGGGAACGCTCCATGGAGTCCTTCGCCGTGGGCGATCGCAACATCCCGTGGTGGGCTGTAATGGCCTCGATCCTCGCTGCAGAAATCAGCGCCGCGACCTTTCTGGGAGCCCCTGGCGAAGGCTACGCCACACGGAACTTTACCTACGCTCAGCTCGCTATCGGAACGATTCTGGCGCGCTTGATCATCGCGGGAGTTTTCATCAAACCGTTCTATGAGTTCCGGGTGGTGTCGATTTATCAGTATCTGTCGCTGCGCTTCGGGTCTCGGACGCGCAACGCTTCCTCCGCTGTCTTCCTTGTCACACGGGCACTTGCGAGCGGCACACGGCTTTACGTGGCGGCGATTGTCATTGTGATGACCTACGAGCAGATCACCGGCGTGAGCCTTGCCCCGCTCTCGCAGGTCGCCGTCTACTCCGTCGCGCTACTGATCATCACCGCCATCACCGCTCTTTACACCGCTGTGGGTGGGATCAAGGCCGTCGTCTGGACTGATCTGATTCAGGCCACGCTTATGTTTGGCTCCCTCGGCTTCGCCATCTGGACTCTTATGTCCCGTATTCCCAATGGCTGGACGGGGGTCACCGATGTGCTCAGCGGCCCAAAGGACTTTGCCATCATCGACCTTGGACTCACTCCGGGTGCGAGCTTTTGGACCAATGTACGCAATATTTTGGAAAGCGAGTACACGATTTGGGCGGCGCTCATCGGCTCCACCTTCACCACCATGGCCACCCACGGCACCGACCAAGACATGGTGCAGCGCATGTTGACGGCGAAAAACCATCAACGCTCCAGGCTTTCGCTTATTCTTTCCGGGTTGGCGGACCTCCCTCTGGTCCTTTGCTTTCTACTGGTCGGGATGCTCCTTTGGGTCCATTACCGCGAACCGGGCAAAGACGCCCCCTTCGCCTTCTTTATCGTCAACGATTTGCCCCCCGGCGTGCGAGGCATCCTATTTGCGGGGATATTCGCCACCGCCATGGGTTCACTAAGCACCGCCCTCAACGCGCTTGCCACCAGCTTCACTGAGGACTGGTACAAGACCATGATCCGCCCCCAAGCCACCGACGCGCAGACGCTGCGAGCGGCAAGGATTAGCACCGTGGTATTTTCTCTGATTCTAGTTTTCATCGGCGCGGGCACCGCTTACGCAAAAATCATCCTCCACGCCCGTATCATTCCCATTGTATTGGGGATTTTCGGCTACACGTACGGCTCGCTGCTCGGGATATTTTTAGTAGGACTGCTCACCAAGCGACGCGGCAATGAGACAGGCAACTTGGTGGCGATGTTGGCGGGGTTCGTCGCCGTGTCCCTGCTCAGCGGGCTGCACAACGACCTTTGGGCGCTCGCCCATCCGGTGGCCGCCGTCGGGTCGAAGGCACCTGTGCTCTGGGCGCCGTACTGGCTGCCAACCATTGAGTTTCCTTGGCGAGTAGCTGTGGGCTCGATTGTTACGACCTGCGTCGCTCTGCTCTTCCGCACCCCGGAAGCGCAACTGGTCGTAGCGGAAGCCCACTTGGAAGCCGTCCGAACCCGGTATGGCTCGTGAACACGCGCTTGAATGGGCTGCATCACGCGCCCGACCAGTGCGTCAACTGCAATCGTCTTCCAAAACAAAACTATTCCCGGCGCAAATCAGCCTTTTTCCTTGTCCGATTTCCAGAGCGTTTTACCCTCCGTGCTCTGCGCAGGCTGGGCTCCCTAGGCCTGTGAATAACTTGTGAAAAACATCGAATAAGTTGAGAATAAACTCAGAAATCCCTCGCTTCAGAGCGCTTCCAAAGTTAAGCGCTCTTCACAAGTCCGTAACAAATCAATCACTTTAAAAAACAAACCCAACCAGCTCTCCTACAAGGCACTAGCCCAATTATTAGGAATCCTTAAGCTGATCCAATCCCCTCTGTAAGCCCTCTTAAGAGCCTCAGCTACATCACCTCCAACAAACGTTATGCACCCCCTGTGCACTACTAGCGTTTCTTTACTCTCCGTGGCGCAAATTACCGAAAATCTCCCCTGCCCTGAATCCGCTCTCAAAATCTGGAGCGAAGTCGCTGAGACTCTGCGCGCGGAAGTCAGTATCGACACCTTCCGACGCTGGTTTCAGGACATCCAAGCCGTCGCGCTCGATGACAAGACCCTGACGCTGCGCGTCCCCAACTCCATTCACCAGCTCTGGATTGAGAGTAACTACCAGTCTCTTTTGCGCTCGGCCCTGATGCTTGCCACCGGCAACGGCAGGCAAGTCCAGTACACCTTCGCTCCTACCCCCGAGACGCAGGCGTCTCTGGCAATGAGTGCGATTTCCGAGCCGGATTCCGCCCCCGAGGACCCCTCACCGGGCAAGTCCTTAAATGGAAGCGGCTTAAATCCACGAAACACCTTCGACTCCTTTGTGGTGGGCAGCAACAATCAGTTTGCCCATGCCGCGTGCTCCGCCGTCGCAAACGGGCCGGGTAAAACCTACAACCCGCTTTTCATCTATAGCGGAGTGGGGCTTGGGAAAACCCATCTGATGCATGCCATCGGACATCATATACTTGCGACGAACAAAAAGGCCAAGGTCCTCTACATCACCTCGGAGCTTTTCACCAACGAGTTCATCGAGGCTATTAAGGCGGGGACTTTGCCGAAGTTTCGCAAGCGCTATCGCCAAGCGGAAGTATTGCTCATAGATGACATCCAGTTTCTCGCTGGCAAAGAGCGCTCCCAAGAGGAGTTCTTCCATACTTTCAACGCTTTATTCGACGGCCATAAACAGATTGTTCTTTCCAGCGACCGGCCTCCTTCAGAAATCGCCAGCCTGGAAAGCCGCTTGGTTTCACGCTTCGAATGGGGGCTCACGGCTGAAATGCAGCCACCAGACGTAGAAACCCGCACGGCCATTCTTCGGAAAAAATCCGAGTCCATGCAGGTCAAGTTGACCCCAGAGATCATCAATTTCTTGGCAGAACGCGTCCGCACCAATGTGCGCCGGCTTGAAGGCGCCCTCATGCGTGTGGCTTCCTACGCCTCGCTCAACGAGGGGAAAATGCCGACCCCAGAGAAAATCGAGATGCTCCTCAAGGACATTCTTCAGGAGGAAGCGCGCCGGGCGGTGACCATTGAACAGATCCAACGCCGTGTGGCAGACCACTTTGACATCCGTCTCGCGGACATGTCCAGCAAGCGGCGCCCAGCCAACATCGCATTCCCCAGGCAAGTAGCCATGTATCTTTCACGCGAATTGACCCGCTCCTCGCTCTCAGAAATCGGCGAGGCCTTCGGTGGCCGCGATCACGGCACCGTCCTCCACGCCCATCGCCAAGTGCGTGATAAAATTTCCAAAGATGACCACCTGCGCCAAGTCGTCTCGTTTCTAGATGGAGATCTCCAGCGCTAGATGGGATTAGTCTTGGTCAGACAACCTTTGGCAGATTAAGAATAACCTGCCTCCCCGACTTCCTTTTTCAAAACAGAACGATATTATGAGATTCAGCGTCGCCCGAGACACACTCCTCGCTGGTCTGCAAACTGTGCAGAACGTCGTGAGTTCGCGCACTACCCTGCCGATCCTTTCCAACGTCCGCATCCAGGCTGCCGACGGCCAGTTACGATTCACCACAACCGATCTGGATGTCGGTGTCACCTGCGTTGCAGAAGCCCAAGTTGACCGCCCCGGTGGAACCACCCTGCCTGTCAAACGCCTAGCCAGCATCGTGCGTGAACTGCCAGCCGGCGAAGTGCATGTAGAGGTTGAAGGCAAGAATATCGCCTCTCTGCGCTGCGGGCAGATTTTCTTCAAAATCCACGGCCTTCCCGAAGACGAGTTTCCTCCCTTTCCCGAGTTCTCCGATTGCAAACTATTCTCCCTCAAGCAGGGCGAACTCAAGGACGCCTTGCGCAAGACCTCCTACGCTATCTCCACCGACGAGACGCGTTACGTGCTCAACGGCATCCTCTTTTCTTTCAAAGACAGCCGCTTGACCATGGTCGCCACAGATGGCCGCCGCCTGGGCCTTGTTGATTGAGAAGTCGAATTCCCACAAAGTGAGGAAGTTGACGTTATTGTTCCCACCAAGTGCATTAACGAACTCGCCCGCCTAGTCGGTGACTCGGGTGAAATGAAAATGTACGTCGCACAGAACCAGGTGGCCTTTGATGTTGGCACCACGCGACTTGTTTCCAAATTGGTGGAAGGCAACTACCCCAACTACCGGCAGGTCATCCCCAACGAAGTGCGCGAACGGGTAACTTTGGAGCGTGAACTTTTTCAGGCGGCGGTCCATCGCGTCTCGCTACTCGCCAGCGAAAAAAGCAACTCAGTGAAGTTGATGTTCACCAAGAACAATTTGGAAATCGCGGCGAACACGCCGGATATCGGTGAAGCAAGGGAATCCATCCCTGTCATTTACAAAGGAAACGATCTGACCATCGCCTTCAATCCGGAGTATCTCATGGCTCCGTTGCGGGCCTTGCCCACAGATGAAGTCTTCTTGGATTTGATCGACGAAATGAGTCCGGGCGTCATCAAGATTCAAAGCCCCTTTTTGTATGTGATCATGCCCATGCGCGTGAGCTAACCTCTTGGGGGAAAAGAAACTCCAATCCTCAAAGACACTCTGTCTAGGGATGTCTTCATGTCTCGAGAATTAATCATCGAGACATGTTTTTAGATTGCGTCACAGCCCGAGGAGATTACTATCTTCTCTCACCGCTGGATTCGGCCATCAACCAGCCAGCGGCTGCAAAAGCTCACGTGGCGGAATGGCAGACGCGTACGGCTCAGAACCGTATGGGTAATACCGTGGAGGTTCGAGTCCTCTCGTGAGCACCACTCCTTTAATCTAAGGGAGTTACATCGACTGCCGCACAAAGGCGGGCGCATTGTGCGGATTTCAGACGCGCTGCGGCGCCAATTGATTGGGATGGAGTGCTGCATTGCGGTAAGAATGCAGCGACGGGTTATTCAGCGGTAGATGCAGTTGGCAAGGCGAATACAAAAAAGAGTCCCGAAGCCCCCACAATGTCTGGATACGCGGTATTGCTTTCCATTCAATCCATAGGCATGATTGAACGACTATGGGTAAAGAGGACGCAATTAAGACTCAGGGAGTCGTCAAGGAAGTACTTCCCGGAACCATGTTCCGAGTTCAACTTAAAGAAGGAGCGCTGGTGCTCGCTCACATTTCGGGAAAAATGCGGAAACATTTCATTCGTATTGTGCCAGGCGATAATGTGGAAGTGGAGCTCTCCCCGTATGATCTCTCAAAGGCTCGAATTACCTTCCGAGCCAAATAATTTTAATTTTCATAGCCCCCTCGCCCTACTATTTTCCGTAGCATATAGTGAGGGCCAACTTGATCTAGAACTGGCTCAAAACCAGTTCAGAAACTAAGTTAAAACTTGAGTTCAAACTTGAGTTCAAACTTGAGTTCAAACTTGAGTTCAAACTTGGGTCAAAAATTTGGGTCAAAACTTGCTCATTAAGCTCCATGGCTGCTCTGTGTAACTTTTCCCATCTTTCGTAGTTTTTCGTAGTTTTCCCCACCCGAGTTTTCTCCGGCGCAGCCCTCTAAAACCGCAACCCCTTAACTCGCAATCCTAGGCCTTATTAATTTTCCAGCCCCTCGCTGGCGCGCCTCCCGCCCTTGGTTTCCCCCGATTTCCCCCGATTTCCCCCGATTTCCCCCGATTTCCCCCAGTTGCCATCTGATACTTTCTATTGTGTTAAAATCTGACTGATTAGGAAATTAAAAAGAGGAGATTCTATGACAACCAACGTCGCATCCACGCCTATCACTGAAACCCACCACGATAACCCTCAGCTTTCTGCCGAGGCCGTCCACCGTCCCCACACCTTGGGAGCTGCCAACTTCCTAGCCGCCGACGAACTTAAATCAGCGATGGAGATCAAGGGCAGAGAGCTCCTCCACGCCGCCGATGAAAAAGCCGCCCAAATTAAAGCGCGAGCCGAGGCCGTTTATGCCGACGCCAAGGTCCGTGCCGAGGCGCTGCGCCATGACACAGAAGGTTACGTAAGAGAAAACCCCTTAACCGCCGTGTGCATAGCCCTCGGAGCCGGCTTTGTTGTGGGGATCCTCGCCCGCCGCTAGGCCCTAGAGCAGCCAATCTGCCAGTTGAGTGCTCTTGGACACCGCTAGGTGCCCCATCGCATTGCCCCGACTGACAAACTACTGATTGCCCCGAAGCGCCGCCCTATAGACACCGCCCCTCTGGATGAACCGTGAGCCTCAAAAAAACAGCGCGCAGGACAGAGACCTAAGCGGCCCCCTGCGGCTGTTCAGCCTCTCAGCCCTTAGTTATTTAAGGGCTAGGCTGGAATTGGCCGGCTTGGAAGGCAAAGAGGCGGTGGCGCGCTTAGGTGGGATGCTTGTGCTCGCTGCGGTGGCCATTACGCTGAGCATTGCAGGGTATTTGCTGCTTTGTTTGGCGCTGGTCTTCGGCATCGCGCGCCTTGCCGGCAGCGAGCATGCGTGGATTTCTATTGCGGCGGCCACTGGCTGCCTGCATTTATTGCTCGCATGGGGGGTGTTGCGCGGTGCCCGAGGATGGTTGCGTAAACCGATGTTTGCCACAACGCTGGAAGAATTTCGAAAGGATGACGCATGGTTGAGATCGACAACAGAAAAGCCACGCTGATTGCCGAGCTAGAGGTTTCCCGGAGCGAAATCCGGAACGCTTTTCGCTCCTGTGAATACCAGCTGGACCTAGCCGCCAGAGTGCGCCAGAGCGTGCGCGATAATCCAGTAACTTGGCTTTCGGGCGCCGCGCTGGGCGGTTGGCTGCTGTCCAAAATTTTGGCACTCCGTCTCGGCCATCCCGCGCAAAGCGTGGTTCAATCCAGCGTCAATGGCAATTCAAGCACCAGCCCCACCCAGCAGGCGGGATTGTTTTCAAAGCTTTTCAAGGTGGGCTTTGAACTCGCCAAACCAGCCCTTTTGGAATGGATCACTAGCCGCGTCACTTCTCTAGTGACAGCCCAGTCCAGCGGTGTAAATAAAACCAAAATATAGCTCCCTGCTTGCGATCAGTCCATTCAGGCAAGGCGGTCTCTTGCCCGCTTCTTCGAGTTTTACCGTATCGCACAGCCAACCTTTCAATTACCCACAAGTTTTGCGGCTAAGTTCCAGCCTAACTGAATATCGATAGACGTGACCGCCCTCTCCCTATGAGCGCGTTACTGGGTGGTAGATCACGCGCACTGGAAAGATAGCCTCAAAGGCGCCAAACGCCCAAACCATCATCCAATACGACAAGAACTGGCTTCAATACGAATCAACCGATCCGCAACCAAACAATCAGGGGGTTCGTTCGAGCCAATCGAGGAGCGACTCATTATTTGGCATTATGAAGTCAGCGAGTTGCCATGTTGAGCTGGATGGCGAACGTTGAAATTTGACAATTACTGATTGAAGACGAGATGTTTTGAAACCGGTTCTGAATGTGTAATCGAAGCGAGTTATGACTTCGGAATTTTGATTCTGAAGTGTCACGAAATTAAAGGGCCTGGAAATCTCGCCGTCTTGAGCGTTAATCCAAGGATCACAATCCAGAACACCAATTTCATGCCTGTTCGTGTAATTGCCGTAATGGTGCTTCAAAATACGAAAAGCTCTTGGTGTGAGTAACGATTTGATGAGATTTGGATCGGTGCAGTAAAAGTCGTAGTGGCTGGTGAAGAAGCTTTTCGCTGCGACATTCGGCTCGCCCCCGATAGCTCCGCCGCCTTTGGTGGTGTCATTGATTGCCGAGCGGCAGGCCGTAAATGATACCAGGGCAAAGAAGAACGCCAGTGCTGGTATGAAATGATAAAGTTGCACGGGATGTAGACAATGGATGTGGCTCAGGAGTCTTATATTCGTTTTTAGCAGCAGCCGCCGTGGCGAACCAAAAAACAACCCCACAATGACCGCCTCTCTTATAGAGTAATTAAACCGCTCGTGGGTCGCGCAATTTTTCGTGAGGTCATTGATTCAGAAACGCGCCGGAAGTAAACTCCCACCAAACAGGTTGGATCTTGACTAGAAACGGTTTAAAACCAGTCGCTCAGGCCGCTACCCCAACCCATGGACTACCATACCCACCGCAACCTGCCCCCTCTTGCCGGCATTACTAGCTTTGACGCAGCAGCCAAACCCGGACTCTCCGTGGAAACGTGCGTGGGACGGCTCAAACGTCTTCACTGGACCCTGCGCAGGTTGAACCAAATTTTTGTGCACCGCCTCCCATCCGAGCCCGTTTACGAGCTGAAGATGGCGTTCAGTTTGCACGCCCATTATTGCGCCGAACATGCCGCCGCTCTGCGTAAGCGCGTGTCTGAACTGCGCGAACCGCCCCTCGGACTGGACCACGCGCCCGACGCCGCGTTGGAGGTGCTTTTTGATGAAATTTTAGCCGCCCCAGACACCGCGGCCCTCCTCACCGGCATCTACACACACGCCATCCCCGCACTGCGGGAGGCTCTCCAGCGCTACCTCGCCGACACGCATCCCCTCGTGGATCATCCCTCCATACGCGTATGTCGGTTCGCACTTTTGGAAGTCGAGGAAATGGCAGAATACGGCGGGAAGTGCGTGGCGCAGTTGGCCGGAGCCGCGGAGCGAGAGAAGATGCAACTTTGGGAGAGCCTCCTCCAAGAACTCCTCCAACAGGCTGGCTCTCTGGATGGCAGCACCCCACGCACCGAAGCGGTTCCGAGCCGGATGTTCTCCGCAAAACCCTACCACTTCGACCCCGTACCCAAACGGGATGAACGTTTCCCTGACCCCTACAACATGGGAGTGCATGCCGAGGCGTTTTTATACGACGCAACGCTGCCGGCACTGGCCAAACCGCTAATGCTTTATTACAAGCGCCTTCGAGAGATAGATGTGCCGGAAGTAATCGCGTCCATTCTTGCCCAAACCACGGGCAAGCCTTGGGATTACACGGTGGACCTCACTCGGCAACTCTGGGACGAAGCCCGTCACGCCATGATGGGAGAAGTGGGTTTTGTACAAGCCGGCGTGGACTGGCGCACACTGGTGCGAATCAACTTCACCTGGTCCCTCGCACTCAACACTCAATTGCTCCCACTGGAACGTCACGCCGTGCTCTATTTCATCGAGCAGGGCCTCATGCCAAAAACCGGTAAGCGCTTCGAATGGGAGCTCGGACTTGCATCGGGCGACGCCTTTGCCGGACTCGCCCAGGACTTCGACTGGGCCGATGAGGTCCTTCATGCACGCATCGGCCGGGACTGGTACGTCAAGGAAATGGGTGATTCCAAAAAGGCGATAACTTATGGTGACGAATGCTGGTCGCGCGTGCTCATTGACTGGCAAAAATACCGCGCAGAGGGATTCACCCAACACACCAATTGGTGGCGGCCGCTTTACCTCGAATGGTGCCGGGTCCATGCCAAAGAACCGGATCCCGCGGTGCTCGCTTTTGAAACCAACTACTCTGCCATACGAGCTGACCTGCGCGAACTGAGCGCGTCTGCTTAATGTATATCTCTTATGAACTTAAAGACCATTAGCTGCGTGGTGACCGGCGCAGCGCGCGGAATCGGATTCGCCACCGCCCGGATGCTTTTGGAGGCACAGGCCAGAGTCGTCCTGAGTGACTCTGACGCCCCTGCTTTGGAAGCTGCTGTTGCGGAGTTGCGCACCTCAGCGGCGATTGGATTCCAGGCTGATGTCACCTCAGCACCGGACATGGCCGCCCTCGCCGCTGCGGCCGCCGGCCACGCCGGATCTGTGGCCCTTTGGATCAACAACGCGGGGTTGGCCAGACACCGCGCCATCACCGACTATTCCCCTGAGGAAATCGATTTGATGCTGGGGGTGAATCTGAAGGGCACCATTCTCGGGAGTCAAGCCGCCCTGCGCGTCATGCGCCACCAGCGCCGTGGTCACATCATTAACATAATCTCCACCGCCGGGTTACGCGGCATCCCGGGCGAGGCCGTGTATTGTGCCGCAAAATGGGGCGTGCGAGGCTTTACGCAAGCCCTGCGCGAAGAAGGCGCTCCCTTTGGTGTACGCGTGACGGCGCTGCTTCCCGGCGGCGTAGACACAACTTTCTGGCAAGGAGCCACAGCTCGCACGATGCCCGTTGAAGATTTTCTATCCGCGCAGCAGGTTGCGGAAGCCGTTGTGAGCCTTGCGCAGATGAATGAGAAAGTAGTTCCGCAGGAGCTTGTTCTGCGGGCGCTTGGAGACAGGGATTTCGCAGCGCCGACCCCTTAACTTCCAATGGCCATCCGCACACCCGTTCAATTCCGCACCGTGGAAATTTCCAACCCACGGTTTGAGTGCGAAGGACTGCGCCACATGACGGTTAAGAGCCCGGCGCTGGGACAACGCGCCGATCTGAGCGTGTACGCATGTTTGGGGGCGGAGTCCGGACAACGCGTGCCACTGGTGATTTTGCTCCACGGCGTGTATGGCAGCCATTGGGCATGGGCACTTAAGGGTGGCGCGCACCGAACCGCGGCGCGTCTGTGCGAAGAAGGGGCGATTCCACCGATGGTGCTGGCCATGCCAAGCGATGGACTTTGGGGGGACGGAAGCGGGTATCTCGCGCATCGCACCCAAGATTTTGAACGCTGGATCATCGAGGAAGTTCCATGCGCAGCGAGCCTCGCTGCACCCTGCCTTGAAGCGCAATCGCCAATGTTCATCGCGGGCCTTTCCATGGGCGGCTTTGGGGCACTTCGACTAGCGGCCAAGCACCCTGAACTTTTCTGCGCCGCCTCAGGCCATTCATCCGCCACCCACCTCGAGCACCTCAGTGATTACGTTGAGGAACCCATCTACACCTTCACAGCACTGGAGGAAGACCGCTCGGTGCTGGATACTTTTCTACGTCAAAAAACGACGCTCCCAAGAATTCGCTTTGATTGCGGAACGGAAGATCCCCTGCTTGAAGCGAACAGGGCTCTGCATCGGGGGTTGGAGAAGGCGGGCATTTCGCACCTGTACGAGGAATTCTCCGGCGGCCATGACTGGCCTTACTGGGAGAAGCACTTGGAAAAGACTCTGCGCTTTTTTGCAGAGTCGCTTTGAGCTCCTCTCGATCCCGCGCGCGTCAATGCGCCGAGCGATAGACGCTATTCAAAATGGCAACAGCATCTAGGTGCTTTGGTGCCGTGCGCCGCTCCTCAATCTGAGAGCGGAGCTTGCGCGGAATCTTTGCCCAAGTATCCCAACGTGAATAATAATCTGCGTCCGAATTAAGCTGGATGGCCGCCATTGCGCTTTCATCGTGTCCCAGCAATTGGGCACGCGCTTCGTCCAACAAGAGCGGCGCGGCGACACGAAACACGCCGAATAAATTTCCGCCATCGCCGATTTCTCCGCATTCAATAGCTTCAAGGCCGGCCATCGCCGCGGTGAGTTTCAAGGAGGCAGCAGTAAATCCATTGAGGTGACCCTTGTGCCACTTATGGGAGAATTTCATTCCCCGATACAAAATATTCGGCACCTCGATTACAAATATCCCATTTTTGTTCAACATGTTACGAAGCCTCAAAAGATCCACCACTGGAAACTCGAGGTGCTCTAAAACGTGAAACAGCGTGACGAGTTCAAACGCATCCGGTTTCGGGGGAAACTCAGAAAACGTGCAGTTAGTCACGTTGAGGGCGAGACTGGAGCTTGCGTGCGTCGCGTAACCCACGTGGGGCTCAATCCCCTCTGCCTCGTGGCCTAGTTTTTTCATCAGGTAAACAAACTCTCCACTGCTGGCCCCAGCGTCCAAAGTGCGAAGGGGCGCGGAGCCTTGGGGCAAGTGGGACTTAATCCGCTCAAAGCGATCGAGCGCACAGCGCGCAGCACGAAGTACATGCCGATTTTGCGGAGTAAAAGAACCTTTGTACTGCTGCCTGTATTCGTTTTTGTAAAACGCAGAAACATCCTCAATGGGAATTGGATCCACCCCAATAAAACCACTGTCCACCCAGCAGACGTTTCTCAGGGGCGCACCGTGCCTGTCTACTCCCGCTACGACGTGAGCTTGGCGAGCGCCAGTCAGAGGACAAGGGCGCGTGGTGGTGACGATTATCCGATTACGCATCGGTGGATTAATGACCAAGCATCGCCCCGGCGGCAAGGCATTCCCCAATGCGATTCGCCCCTGAGTCGTGCGGATGGCGCGTTAAAATTCTGACTGCATTCCGTGGGCCGACCTGTAAGGCTGGCCTTCTAGCTTAAAAGTCTAATCCCCCATGAAAAACATCTTTAAGATCGCCGCCTTCTTCGCCCTCGCCTTTACGGCTTTGGCTGAAACGCCCGCCGAAAAACTTGGTTTCACGCTGGCCGTCCACTCCTACACATTCCAGAAGTTTTCGCTCCTCGACGCCATCGACAAAACTGCCGCAGTCGGGGCCAAACACATGAGCATCTCGGGAAATGTCAACGTGGCGGAGCCGGACGGAAAATTCACCAAGTCGTCCACGATAACCCTCACGGAAAAAGACTTTTCCAACATCCAATCCCGCATGAAGGAAAAGGGCATCTCGCCAACCTTCCTCAACATGGGTGTAGTCAAGCCGGTGCTGGATGAAGCGGAAACCCGTAAGATTTTTGAAGGCGCAAAGCGCATGGGAATCACCGTGCTGGTGGCGGAGCCGGAAGTGCACGGCAAGACGGAAGAACTCGGGCCGGTCATGGACGTGGTGGAAAAACTCGCGAAGGAGTACAACATCAAAGTGGCCATCCACAACCATCCCGGACCAAAGAGTTTTTACTGGAACCCTGAAACCGTCGCCGCCGCCGTTGCGGGGCGCAGTCCGCTACTGGGAGCGTGCGCTGATGTAGGACACTGGGTGCGCTCTGGACTGGATCCGGTAGAATCGCTTCGGAAACTAGAAGGCAGAGTCATCGCATTGCACTTCAAAGATTTGGATAAGGCAGAGCTTTCGGGGCACGACGTTCCCTGGGGGACCGGGATCAGCAACGCAAAGGGTATGCTTGCGGAGTTAAAACGGCAAAAGTTCCACGGTGCTATCTGCGTCGAATACGAGTTTAACTGGGAAGACTCGGTTGCTGAAATTACGAAATCAATCGTATGGTTCAAGGCAACGTGCGCGGAACTAGCTGGCCCATAGTGCTTAATGCTGCCTTTCAAAAATCCCTGAACCTCGCAGAATTCCGTTGCGCAACTCGAAGAGCTCAACGCTGACTGGGTAGGTGCTGTCTCGATAGGCGTTTAAAACAAGGTCAGAGTAGCGGGTGAGATCCGAGCCGAGTTGCGGAAAAACGAACGCCTTGTGGCGATTGGGCACCGCGAGATGGAGCACCTCGCCCAAGGTCTCTGCAAAGCGCGAGGCGAATTCCGGGGCTAGAACTCCCGACGCAACCAACGGCAGCGGACAACCAACCTCAGCGTATTCTATAACCTGCCGCTTATCGCGCTTGAAAGTCACAGCGCATTGTAGCAAGTCCTCAGCAGAGGCTTTCCTCGCGATCTTCTCCAGTTGCGCCCAGTTTAGGCCCATATCGCGCCATTGGAGACGAGTGAAAGGAACCAGTTGAGCCCCGTCCCAACGCCCGCCACAAAGCACACTCCGCTGCGCGCCCTCCACAGGGGCGGAAATCGGAGGCGCCATAAACCTCCCTTCCAACCAAATGCGCCAATCCGGATCGGCCGCGAGCAGGCAAGGGACTGGGGCAAGCAAGGGCAATCCAAAGAGGATTCGCTGGAGAGCTTGCCTTCGTGTGAGTCGCGTTAAATCCTTGCGCATATGATCACCTTTCTGGAAGGCATCCTGGCCGAGGCGTATCCCACTCATGTGGTGTTGAACGTGCATGGCGTTGGATACCACGTTTCCATCCCACTCTCCAGCTACGACAAATTACCCAGTCCGGGAACTAGGATCCAACTTCTCACACACCTCCAAATCAGGGAGGACGCCCACGTGCTTTTCGGCTTCGCCACCAGCGCCGAGCGGGATCTTTTCCGGTTACTCATCCATCACGTATCGGGGATTGGACCAAAGACAGCGCTAGACGTTTTAAGCGGTGTGTCGGTGACGAGCTTTAAGGCGGCGGTGGTGGCGAGCGATACCAAGACGCTCTCACAAGTGAAGGGGATTGGGAAAAAAACAGCCGAACGTATCCTAGTCGAGCTCAAAGACAAAGTCGGTGTGGCCGCAGCTTGGGAAGCGGCATCTTCCACGAATGCGCCAACCGGACGTGCATTGGAAATGAACGACGCAGTTCTCGCGCTGATTGCACTGGGTTACAAACAGATCGACGCCCAAAAGGCGGTACATGCGGCAACCGAGGCGCATCCCGGAGCGGAGATTCCTTCCGACGAATTGGTACGCGAGGCGCTCAAAAGACTGGCGTAATGAACGAGCCTTCCGTTGCCCTAAAGACGCTCCAAAACGCACTTCCTCAAGCCGGTTTATTTGCGGGAAAATCGTGGCGCCTATCCCCAACTCCATTCCCACTCACGGCGACACTTCATAGCGAGTTGCTCGCTCTCGGCGAGCGACTTTGGATTTTCCAAAAGGCGTGCAATGACCTGTACACGCTCTCTGCCTCGGGCCGCCAACCGGCGTGGATCGCAGAGCTGCTCGACAAAGGAAAGCCAGCGGAGCTTGTGGAATTCAGCCGCTCCAAAGCGTTCCGACACCATTTGCCGCGAGTCCTTCGCCCGGACATTATTCTGACCCAAGACGGATTCATCCTGAGCGAGTTGGACTCGATTCCGGGCGGCATTGGGCTCACCGCTTGGCTCAACGAAATTTATTCGCAGGCAGGGGCCCACGTCGTGGGTGGAGCAAGAGGCATGCAGGCTGCCTTTGCCCAACTAGTTCCAATGGGTGACATCCTTGTCTCCCGCGAGGCACAGACGTACCGTCCTGAAATGGAATGGCTTGCAAAACGCACTGGCCAGCGCGTCTGCGACGCCGAGGCCTACGGAGATCGGACCGACGGCGCGACGGCCGCGTACCGGTTCTTCGAGCTGTTTGACCTCGAAAACATTCCAGCTATCGAAAAGCTCCAACGAGCCGTACTCGAAGGATCCTCGACCATTACCCCGCCCTTTAAACCCTTCTTGGAAGAAAAGCTGTGGTTCGCCCTTTTCTGGATGCGCCCCCTGCGGGAGTATTGGAGGCGCGCACTCACTGAGCGGCATTACCTTGCTTTACAGAAAGTTATTCCACGCTCGTGGGTACTGGATCCCCAAGCGCTCCCTCCACACGCTGAAATCCCGGGGCTTGGAATTCATGATTTCAGTGAACTGAGCGAGTTCAGCCAGAAGGAACGGGAGTTGGTAATCAAGGCCAGCGGTTTTTCCGAATTGGCCTGGGGGGCGCGCAGCGTGGTCATTGGAGCCGACGAACCGCAATCAGTCTGGAAGGACGCGGTGGAAAAAGCGCTTCTGTCATTCCAAACTCAACCACATCTATTGCAACGTTTTCACAAGCCAAAAACTTTCACTCACCCCGTGTACGAAGAGTGCTCCGGTGCGATCCTCCCCTTCCCTTGTAAAGTCAGACTGTGTCCCTACTACTTTGCGCTAGACGAAAAGCCAACGCTCGCAGGAGCCCTGGCAACACTCTGTCCCCCAGATAAGAAAATTCTCCACGGGATGAAAGATGCGATTCTCGTCCCAGCCGGAGTTCCCAGCCCTGACTAGACGCAGCCTTAGTTTGGGTTAAGCTCAACTCCAGTGCACTCTGCTTCCACGATCCTCATTCATGCGCCAAAAGAGAAGGTCTTCTCCATGGTGAGCCAACTGCTTCGTTGGCCCGAATTCTTGCCGCATTACCGCTTTGTGCGGGAGCTTAAGGACGGCGCAATCTCGGCGTCGCCCTCCGATTTGCATCTGCATATGTCGGCGATTGGCGGGTGGTTTCCAGCGACTTGGCGGGCACTCTACCGCAGCAATTCGGAGACACTCGAACTCCATTTCGAGCACACAGCCGCCTTCACCAAGGGCATGCGGGTGGTGTGGACATTGACTCCGCTTCCGGAAGGGACCCACGTTAAAATTTTGCACGAACTCCGATTTCGTTTCCGGGCGCTCGCATGGTTCATGGAGCCCGCTCTGCGCTTTGGCTTCATTGAACCCGTTGCAAACAAAACGCTTGCACGCTTCAAACTATTATTGGAGGCCAAACAGTGAGTGGCTCCAATCCCAAAAAACGCAGGGCAGTCATCACCGGTCTAGGCCCGATCACAGCAGTAGGCATCGGCAAAGAGGCTCTCTGGCAGGCAGTTCTCCAAGGTCGCAGCGGAATTAGCCGGGTCACTTTTTTTGACACCTCCAAACTCCACGCCCATCATGCAGCGGAAATACAAGACTGGGATCCCTCCCGCTTTTTTCCACCCCACCGATTAAAGCGCCTGGATCGATACGCTCAATTCGCAGTGGCCTCGGCGTTACTCGCATTGGAGGACGCGCGTCTGCCCTGGAGCAAGGAGGTTCCACAGGACAGGGTCGGCGTCTCCTTTGGTACGGCGCTAGGAGGCATAGCCCACGCGGAAAAAGAACACGCTGCATTTATTTCTGGCGGGCCCAGAGCCGTGAATCAAACCCTTGCGCTCACGGTGTTTGGAGGTTCAGCACATTCCAACATTGCCATTGAATGCGGCTTTCGAGGCCCGGGAACGACAAACTCCAATTCGTGCGCCAGCGGCGCTGTATCTGTGGGCGAAGCGCTGCGTTATATAAGGGATGACATGGCGGATGTGATTGTGGCGGGTGCCGCGGAGGCCTCGCTTTGTCCGCTGACTTACGGAGCCTTCGACTTTATCAAAACAATGAGTCGTTGGGATCAAGAACCTGCGGCACACGCCTGCCAGCCATTTGACCTTAATCGTCAGGGTTTTGTGATGGGCGAAGGCGCCGCCTGCCTTGTGGTTGAGGAATACGAACATGCCAGACGACGCGGCGCCCACATCTATGCGGAGGTTCTGGGCTACGCGCTCAACAACGAGGCGTATCACATGACCTCCCCCCTGCCTGGGGGCGCGTCGGTCATCCGCTGCATCCGGGACGCGCTCGCCGATGCGGGCCTGCAACCGGAAGCCATCGACTACATCAATGCCCACGCCAGCGGCACACAGATGAACGACGCAAACGAAGCGGCCTGCATTGAAGCTATTTTTGGCTCGAGTCCACCGCCCGTGAGCGGCACCAAGGCCATCACAGGGCACCCGTTAGGTGCAACCGCCGCCATTGAGATGACGCTTTGCGCTCTCGCTATCGAGGAGCAAATACTGCCGCCCACCATTCATCACCGCACCCCGGATCCGCGCTGCGCCATTGACGTGGTGCCCAATTCCGCGCGCCCAGCGAAGGTCAAACACGTACTCAATAATGCGTTTGGTTTTGGCGGCATCAACGCCTGCGTCGCACTCGGCGCCTTGGAAGAGAAATGAGGCGAAGGGTTCGACTTCCTTTCCAGAGACTATTTTCACTAAACTGAACTATGCTGCACAAGCCCAACAGCGCACTGCTCCTCGTGGGGCACGGCTCCACCGTCAACCCGGATTCAAGCGCACCCACATTCGACCACGCGGAAGCCATTCTGCGCATGGGGATTTTCAAGGAAGTTCACTGCGCCTTCTGGAAAGAGGAACCCAGCCTACGGCAGGTGCTCCACATGGTGGACAGCGAGGAGGTTTACATAGTGACTAACTTTATTAGCGAAGGCTATTTCACCCGCACGGTGATCCCTCGGGAGCTGGAGCTGGACGGCGAAGTCACCCGCCGCAACGGACGGACGCTGAAGTACTGCGAGTCCGTGGGCAATCATCCGCGCATGTCCGAGCTTTTGCTAAAACGCGCGGCGGAGGTGGCTCCGGGAGTGAATCCGGCAGATACCAGTCTACTGATTGTCGGGCACGGGACCAACCTAAATGACAACTCCGCATTTGCCGCAAAACGGGAAGTTGACCGCATCCGAGACCTGGGCATTTACGGGGAGGTGCTTAACACTTACATGGAGGAGGCTCCCTTGGTGAGCGAATGGGATACCTGCACCAGCCGACCAAACGTGGTGGTTGTTCCCTTCTTCATCGCAGACGGCCTACACTCTTACCAGGACATCCCAGTCCTTCTGGGAATCGAGCAAGACACGGGACTCGCAGCCAGCCAGAGGGACGTCTTCCGTCAAAATCCTTACCGATTGAGAAACAAAACGTTATATTACGCCAGCGCCATTGGAACAGAACCGCTTTTTGCCGAGCTCATACTGGATCAAGTCACTCTTTTTGACTTACAGCACCAAGCTGATTTCTCGCCCGAAACCTCAACCCATAACCTTTCCAAGTGAATCGGAATCTCACGCAGTCGATTGAATCCTGGATCGCGCAAGGTTGCCGCAGTATTGGACAAATCCAGATTACGCCGCTTCCAGAAGGCCGGTACGAATTGCGCCACACCGAGGACATCGCCCGCAATGACCTCACCACATACTCAGAAGCGTCCGACGCCAGGGCACTTTCTTTTTTCGACGACTCCGACGTCTATCGCCCCTTAAAGACGGCGCCAACCCTGCGCCACGGATGGTCGTTGACCTTGCCCGATTCCACTGCGCTGCGCCACGCGCTGGATTATTTCTACCCAGCCATGACGGCCATCTGGCTAAGTCACCTCAAGGGCGAACTGCGACTCGTGCCGCTGAGGGAAACTCTGGAACGTCAAACCGGAATGTACGCGGTAGCCAAACGCCTGCAGGACGATGAGGGTCAAAAGCTCGTCGGATGGCACTGCGTACTGGAGAAATGCATGAAGCGGACGCTCTGGGATTTCGCCCCCGGCCAACCCCTCTCCCAACTCGCCGCGGAGGCACGCACACTGCCCTCTGGAGCGGGCGCTCCGGGCTTCCAAGAAATTCCACTCATCTGCCAGGAAGCGTGCAACCACCTGGTTCCAGCCTGCCGTGAGACGGTTAAGAAACGGGAGCGTCTCGCAAGCGCAGAGCCCGGGCAGCCGCCTCAAAACACCGCCACGACCTGAGGCAGGCGCAGGATGATGATCACGCCAGTCACCGTAATCATGCTCACGAGCGTAGAATAGAAAACAGCGGCTGCGGCGAATTCAGAGTCTGCCTGGAATTCGTGGGCAAGGAGCGCCGTGTTTACTGCTGTGGGGAACGAGGCGCTGAGGATCATCACGATGGCCTCCGCTCCATGAAATCCAAAGGGACGAACAAGCGCGGCGGCCACCAACGGCCCAGCCACAAGCCTCAACCCGACCGCCCAACCCAGCCGCTTGAGACTTTGATTCACCTTGGTTTGAGCGAGCTGCACACCGAGGGTAACCAGCGCAATTCCCACCAGCGCCTGCCACAAATAATCCACCGGCGCCCAAAGCCAGCGCCATTCCTGCACGGGAATATGAAACAGGCGAACGAGCAACCCGCTGACCACCGCCCAGATAGAGATTTGACGCCAAATGGGAAGCGGCGCTCGGCGAGCCTCTCCCGTGGCCGAGGCCAGCATGAGGCCAATGGTGAAGGTGCTTAAATTCTGGGTAACAATAACAAAGACCTGCAGCAAAGGGCCCACCGCAGGGTAGGCGAGCGCCATCAAGGGCACGCCATAATTTCCTGAATTGTAAAACATTGTGGCGAGCTGAAGACCTCGCATTTGGCCTCGTCCGTAGCCGCAGACACGCGCCACCAGTGCGCTAAGAACAAACATCACACCGATGACCGATAGCGTAAAACCAACAACGCGCGCTGCTTGCGCACCATCCAACGTCGAGCTTACGATCTGATGGAAGATAAATGCGGGCACCACCAAGTGAATGTTGAGCTTCACTAACGTGCCCAAATCCAGACGAAAACTGCGCTCCAGCAGCCACCCCGTTCCAACCAATAACAGGATGGGAAGGAGGATCTGCGTAAATACGGACCAGATTACCATTTCAGATTATTTCGCTGTGGCCGATGCAAAAAGCCCCGGGCACGCATGCCCGGGGCCGACTGAATTTTCGAGTACCCGTCGCCCGAGGCTACTGCAACTGGGCAAGAGTGGCGGTAATCAGCGCGAAAGAAGGCAGCTCCAAGGGAGTCGGTGTCTGTTCCGAGTACCGCACGATGCCTTCCTTATCGATGACAAAGGCCGCACGAGCGGAGGCCGAGCCGATCCCCACGAGATCTGGTAAAAGAACGTCGTAAGCCTTTGCGACCTCCTTGTTCAAATCGCTGGCGAGCGCCACGGAAATATGCTCCTTCTGGGCCCAGGCTTCCTGTGCAAAGGGGCTGTCCACGCTGATGCCGATGACTTGCGTATTAAGGTCGGAGTAGGCTTTCAACCCGCCCGAAATGTCACACATCTCTTTGGTGCAGACGCCGGTGAAGGCCAGTGGGAAAAACAATAACACGGTGTTACGGTGCCCAATATTGTCGGAGAGTTTGATGTCTTGAAGACCTTCCGCGGTCTTGGTCTTCAAGGAGAAGTCTGGGGCTTTGATGCCGGATGGAATTGCCATAATATTTTTTGCGTTGTGCGCAGACTGCTTTAATTGAGGCGGCCATACAGAGCAACAGTAAAGCGTTCTTGAGCTGGCGCCGGCGTTGCGTGAGGCGCTTACATAAAAAAAGCCAGTTGCTGTAAACAGCAACTGGCTCTTACCACCAAAACGGCGATTAGAAGCCTGCGGGCCGAGCCTCAAGCGATCCGACCGCCAGCACTTTAGTGCTTGCCGTGGTTGGCGTGTTCCGGATGGTGCGAGGAATGATGCTTCGCGTGGTGCTTGGAAGCATGTTCATGGTGTTCGTGCGCATGAACAGAGTGACCGTGCGCCTGATGGGCGTGGTGCGAAGAAGCGTGATGATCACCGGCTTCATGATGAGCATGAGCCTGGCGGTGATGATGAGCGGCGGCTTCGTGATGAAGCGCGGCGTGATGATGGTGGTCGTGTTTAGCCATAGTTTTTTAGGATTTAGGGGTTTGACCAAAGTGCCCGTACTTCGAGCCATCGATAAATAAATAAAACCCTCCAATACGTCCAGCTTCAATTTGCGCTACGATCTTAAAAAATAGCCGCGAAATAAGAGCTCCTGCTCAAAAGGAAAAGCCGGAGCAACTCTTTAGCATTGCCCGCAGAGGTGCCTTTGTTTTCAGTACACGATCCCGCCTGCGTTATTCAGGCGGACTACGCTCAATAAACATGCGCATCGTTTTGAAGTTTGGCTCCGGAATTCTGGCTTCAGTCAAGGGTAACACCTTAGACAAAAGGCAGTTCCATCGCCTTGCCTCGGAAGTCGCCGCCTTGATTAAGGCGGGCCACCAATGCTTGCTCGTCTCCAGTGGGGCCGTTGCCGCTGGGCTCGGCGCTCTGGGAATCGCCAATCGCCCCGAGGATCTTGCGCTTCGTCAGGCCTGCGCTGCGGTGGGCCAATCCAAACTCATGGCGCAATATGCCGAGTGTTTCGCCGAGCACGGAATGCAGGTCGCACAACTCCTTCTCACTCATGGAGACATAGACAGTCGCACCCGTTCCCGCAACGTACACAACACTCTCACCCACATTTTAAAGAATGGCTCAGTAGTACCCATTATTAATGAAAATGATTCAGTCGCTACTGAAGAATTAAAGTTTGGTGACAATGACAGGCTTTCTGCCGAAGTCGCCATCCTCGCGCATGCCGACTTGCTTGTGCTGCTCACCAGCGTGGAGGGCTTGCTCGACGGTCACGGAAAACGCATTCCCCAAGTGAAGGATGTTGATGCCGTGGCGAAGTTTGCACATGACGAAAAGGGGCGCCTTTCAGTGGGCGGAATGGTGTCCAAATTGCAGGCGGTCAAACTGGCAGTCTCCGCGGGCATCCCAACGGCTATCTGCAGCGGGCGCAAAGCGGGACAGATCGCCGCTCTCACAGCGGGCCGCAATGTGGGCACGCGTTTCCTGCCCCTAACTCGTGCAACCCACTTACCATGAGTACTCTGGCTGAGACCATTTTAGATTACGGCCGCCGGGCCCGTGCCGCCGCTCGAGTGCTGGCCCGCAGTTCTACCGAGCAGCGCAATGCCGGAGTGATTGCCATGGCAGACGCGCTGGTGGCCTCCGAAGCGGAGATCCTCGCCGCCAATGCCCTTGATCTCACGCAGGCGAAGGAACGCGGCCTCTCGGGAGCGATGCTCGAACGCTTGGCGTTGAATCCCAAAAAGGTTGCAGCGATGGCCGAGGGGGTGCGCCAGGTCGCGGCCCTTCCGGATCCGGTGGGCGAGGTTATCCGCCACTGGACTCGTCCGAACCAATTGGAAATCAGTAAGGTGCGCGTGCCAATTGGCGTGGTTGGAATCATCTACGAATCCCGCCCGAACGTCACCAGCGACGCCGCCGTTCTCTGCACTAAAACGGGCAATGCGACCATCTTGCGCGGAGGCTCGGAGTCCATCCGCTCCAACATCGCCATCGCAGCGGCTCTATCTCGGGGGCTCGCAGCAGCCGGGTTGCCCGCCGACTCCATTCAGCTGATTCAGGTTACTGACCGGGAAGCGGTTTCCCACCTGTGCGCCATGGATCGTTATCTCGATGTGATCGTACCGCGCGGAGGCAAGAGCTTGATTGAAACCGTTGTGAGCCAAGCCCGTATGCCGGTGATAAAGCACTACGACGGCATTTGCATCCTGTACGTGGACAAGGCTGCGGACCAGGCTATGGCTGAGGCCATCGTGGTGAACGCAAAGTGTCAGAGGCCTGGAGTTTGCAATGCGGTGGAAACCGTGTTGGTACACCGTGACGTTCTGAATGAATTTTTAGCACAAACCGGCAGGGCACTCGCCCGACACGGGGTCCAATTGCGCTGTGACGCCGAGTCGCTGGCAGCCACCGTGCAGGTTGAGGATCTCAAGGCCCATGCGATACCGGCTCAGGAGCAGGATTTTAGAACTGAATTTCTGGAGCTGATTCTCGCGCTTAAAGTGGTTGGCAGTCTAGAGGAAGCCCTCGAGCACATCGAAGAGCACGGTTCCCGCCACAGCGACGGAATTATCACAGCAAACCCAACGGCTGCAGAACGTTTCCTGCAGGAAGTTGACTCCGCAACAGTCTACTGGAACGCGTCCACACGGTTCACCGACGGAGGCGAGTTCGGGTTCGGGGCGGAAATTGGGATTTCCACGGATAAGTTACATGCCCGAGGACCGATGGCGCTGGAGGAATTAACGACTTACAAGTATCAATTGCGGGGAAACGGTCAGATCCGCGCCTAAACCAAACCATGCAAGCGTCCATTAAGCTCTCACTTAAAAAAGCGTTACCCACTGCTGCCAAACTTTTTACATTCAGCCTGGTGATGATTGCCACCCACGGCTGCATGACTCTGAGTGAGGTCAAGCTGGACGCCAACCTCGAGGCGACCCGGGTCAAGCTGATGGAAGGTGCCATCACAAGAGATCAGGCCGTCATTCAACCGCTATTAGCCCCGGATTTCGCCTGGCGGGAGGACGATGCGCCGTTGGACGAAGAACCCTACGATTTCTGGAACCGGCACAAATTGTGGCCTCAGTTCGGCGCACTTTTGAAGGAAAAACCGGTGCTTCGCAACGGGTTAATGAAGGTCCCAAAAAACTCCGGAAAAGAAAGTTACAAAGGTCCGAAGCTGGCATGGAGACAAGTTGGAGGAGAATGGCGACTGGCCTACTTCTACGCCGGTGCCCCCCAGACGCCTTAGCGCGTGCAAAAAGGCTCACCCCTGCTGTGCGGGTCATGAAACATACGACATCCGTCGCCATTAAACGCATTTAACGGCTGACACTTAGCCACAGCTTGCAGAGAACCCGCTTCAAGTACGCCGCTGTTTCGCCGCATTTCCGCCCGGAGGGCAACCTTTACATTTCCATTACACAAAAGGCGGGAATTCGAAATAAGAGCTTAACATAAGGGCGCTTTAATGGGCACAGCGATGGTTCTCCCGAATCATCCTAGGTATACCAAAATCCGCTCTATGAAAACTGCAGCTACCCTCCTCACCGTTGCACTGAGCTTCCCCGCCTCCTTGTTTGCAGCCCCGCAGCCGCCTCCACCAGCGCCGCACTCACCCCCGCCACAGCCTCCACCTCCGGGTCGCGCCATCGCCGATGCCGGCCGCTTCGCCAGCGTCCTCTCGGGACTCACCGCCGCACAGAAAACTGACTTCGCAAATGGGAAGGTCGAGTTTCTCAACGTCGAGACAGTAGAGGGCGGCCTGGGTCCTATTTTCAACGATGTCTCCTGCGTGGCCTGTCATTTTCAAGGCGGCGCCGGAGGAGCCAGCCGCATTACGGTGACCCGCTTTGCCCGTTTGCTTGATGGCGTTTTCGATCCGATGACCGAATTCGGCGGACCGCTTTTGCAGCGCCGGGCAATCGCTCCGGAATTTATGGAATTCGTCCCAAAGGAGGCGACCATCATCGCTAAACGGCTCACCACGCCGCTGTTTGGGGCCGGCCTGATAGAGGCCATCCCAGACGCCAATCTCCTAGCCAGCGCAGCCACCACCAAGCCCGACGGCATTAAGGGAAAAGCTGCCATGATGAAAGATCCCATCAGCGGAGAGATGCACGTGGGGCGTTTCGGTTGGAAAGCCCAGCACTCGAGTTTGGACGGGTTCGCCGCAGACGCTTACCTGAACGAAATCGGGGTCACCAACCGCTATTTCCCCGTGGAAAACGCACCCAACGGCAAAAAGGCACTTTTGGCCAAGGCAGATAAGGTGCTCGATCCCGAAGATGCTCTGGCGGCAGGCGCAGTGAAGTCCGACCTCAATTTGGCCGCCGACTACATGCGCCTTCTCGCACCGGTTCCGCCGGCGAGTCCGACGAGCGCCAGCCTCGATGGCCAGGCTGTTTTTACGCAAGTCGGTTGCGCGGTGTGCCACACCCCTTCGCTCACCACCGGGCGCTCCACCATCGCAGCGCTCTCCGGCCAAAGGGTGCCCCTCTATTCCGACCTCCTGCTCCATGACATGGGAAAGCTGGGTGACGGCATGGTTCAGGGCGCCGCCAAGGAACGCGAGATGCGCACCTCCCCCTTGTGGGGCCTGCGTCTGCGGGAGGCCTTCCTCCACGACGCCCGCGCTTCGACCGTGGATCTCGCCATTCGGGAACACGACGGCGAAGCAAAGATCGTTCGCGACCGTTACGTGGGACTGGCACCAGCGAAGCGGCAGGCGCTGCTCGCCTTCCTCAATTCACTGTAGTGGGAAAAAAGTGCGTGTGCGAGGAGGGCGCAGACGCACTTTTGAGGGAGTGATGAAGCTGGGGATCAGACCATCCAATTGCGTAAGGAGTACTCGCTTCCCGTTAAGTTGAACTCCACGGGAACCCGCTCTGGGTAGCACTCGCGCTCCAGCCCTTTTTCAAGTACCTTCACTTGAAAACGCACCGCTTTACTCCCGTTTAACCCCAGCTTCTCCAGCGGAATACCCAAGTCCACGACCTCCTGCACCGCCACCCCCGGACAGTCCGACTCCTCTCCATCGGCAGCAATCCAGCGGTAAGTCCCCTGCCCTTTTGTTTGCAGAGAGCCAATCACCAGTGCGGCCTGTGTGGCGCCGTGAAATTCAATGCGCAACGACACGTTCTCCCAACACGCAAGATCCAAGCGAATGTACACCGCTTCGTTGTCGTTTCCGAAATGGAACTGCTTGAGCATCCGATCCGAGCGGTACATCGCTCCCTGCTCGCTTCCCGCGACATAACACCCCGCCCCCATCCAATCAAAGTAAGAGGATTGCCGCCCGGTCACTTTCCGGAACACGGGTTGCTCGGGTTTGCGGTAGAGCGGGGTCACGCGCATTGCAGTAATAGGCTCCTCCAAAACTGAGGGAGGGAGTTTGCCACAAAGCGTGTACACATTTTTGAGATGCTGCCGGAACAAGTCATCAAAGAGCGCGTCGTTGTCCGTGGAGAAATCCGGGCCATACCACCAGAACCAATCGCTGCCTTCGGCGGCGTAGATTTCTTGGAAAGCCGCTTCTTGTTGTTCGGGGGCAAGATGTCCGGCATCAACTTGGGTTTGCAAAAACTCACGGGTCTCCCCCAACAAGTTCCACGCGCAGTTTTCCTCATCCTCGCCGATCCAGATGTCGAAATTACTCGATATCCAAGACCCGGTGTGAAGCGTGTGAATCGTCTTTTTCGGAGGCTCGGCCTCTAGGGCAGCCTCAATGGTCGCTGATTTCAAAAGCGGCTCCGCAAGCACTCCTGAGTACAATGCCCGCAAGAAACCCTGCCCGCCGTCTGAAAAAGTTTCCCAGGCGTTTTCTCCGTCCAAAATGAGCGGAATAATACCGCGCTGCTTGGGCAACACCTGCGCGATGTGCTTGAGGTGATGCAGCAAATGACGGGCGGCGTCCTCCGGCCCATTTTTCGCAGCCATGAACCCGATGAAGTCCGAAAGCGGCTTTTCTCGGAACACAGCCTGCACAGATGCCTCGCCATGTTCGATGGTCCAACCTTGGAATAGTTCCAAATGATCCGGCCCCTTTCCGTGCGCTTCGGGATCCTGTGAAAGCGAACGAAACAGATTGTCTTCGTCCGAGCAGAGGTAGCGGATCCCAGCCTCTTGCAGCAGCGGCACCAACTCCGGAGCGATGGAACCCTCGCTGGGCCAGAGCCCCCGCGGAGGTCGTCCAAAAAGTTGTTCATGCTGCTGAACGGCCAATTTCAGATGGGCGGCGGCGTCTTGGGGCCAGTGAAAACGGTTGGGAAACTTGCGCCCAGGCATGCTGCGTTCAGCCATTGCGCTGTCGTATACCAGCGGCAGGATCGGATGGTAAAACGGCGTCGTGGTAATTTCCGCCTGCCCTCGCTCCTCGGCCTGCCGGTACAAAGGGATGATCTGGGAAAGAATCTCCTGATGAATGTCCAGTACCCGCCCTTTTTCCTCCTCGGTAAAATGGCGCCCCTTTAGTTTAAACGCCTTTAATTCCGGATACAGCCGCTCCGCCGTGTACCCGCACCAGGCTAGATTAAACCACATTTGGAGATCCAAAAAATCCTGGGCCGACCAGTAGCGGATGCCGCGCCGAACCTCCTCGAGCTCAAAGGTGAGACCGCGCTTGTTGAGCAGCTCGAAATAACGCGCATACGGCTTTAATAAATTGTCCCAGTGGATCTTGAAAAAGTTTTCCAGAATCCCCAATTTCTCGTGCTCCTCCAACCGTGCGGCGGGCTTCCTCGCCCAATCCCCCCACAAATCGCGCACCTTTTTTTGCGCAAGCTCTTGAATCTGAAGAAGAAGCACTGGAGTCATATTGAAGTTCACCCGGATTTCGGGAAACTCCTCGATGATGGAAACCATGTCCAAGTAACCTTTTACCGCGTGCAAACGTACCCAGGGCATCATCGCCGTCCGGGTCGCCGGATTGACGTAATAAGGCTGATGCATGTGCCAAAGAAAAACAGCGTGCGCCATTCCTATTCTCTAAAGCCAACTCGCCATTGCAGCAATGCCAAGCCTCACCCGCTGCGCGAATTCCCAACTCAAAGGAGGCCTCCGGGCAAACATTTCGCATCAAAAAACAACCTTTCCTTTTGTCCGAATGGGTGTAACGAGAAGATTCAACATGAAAACACCCCTACTCACCGTCTCCCTCTCCTTGGCCCTCGCGTTCTCCGCTTGCGCCGACTCTTCCCTCGTGCTCAACGGCGTCCACAACTGCTGCAAAAAGTGCGACACAGGAATTTCTGAGGCCGTTGCAAAGGTCACAGGCGCCACCGCGCTGGTGGAAAAAAACAAGGTCACCATCACCGCCAAGGATGATGCCACCACCAAGCAGGCCATGACCTCACTCGTGGCCGCCGGTTACTACGGAGAAGGCGCAACGGCCCCCGAAGTGGCCGACGCCAAAGTGAAATCCGCGACCGTCACTGGACTGCATCTGTGCTGCGGCAAGTGTGTTACAGCCACTGAAACCGCACTGAA
This sequence comes from Opitutus sp. GAS368, assembly GCA_943329925.2. Taxonomy (GTDB): domain Bacteria; phylum Verrucomicrobiota; class Verrucomicrobiia; order Chthoniobacterales; family Chthoniobacteraceae; genus Chth-196. The sequence goes on along the minus strand of CALQFT020000001.1, from coordinate 10,660 downwards.
AACCGTCACCGGATTTTCCTCCCATACCGCCACCAAAGGCGCCGCATCCTTCACCGTAGAAGGCGACTTCAGCACCAAGGATCTCACCACAGCCCTTCACAAGGCGGGACTCCACGGGGCGGTCAAGTAAGTCTCCCAACCCCATTACGGACCAACGCACGAGTGCCTGCAACATGGCGCACGAAAACCGGCGGCACTCGGCGTTGCTCTCAGACAAATCGCGGCATCATTGCCACACGACGTTTCTCCAATCGACGCTGAAAGCAGGAAGATCTCCTTCCTGCTTGGTCGATACACTTCTGGGTAAGGTCGGAATGTACCCGGCGATTGCGGCGTTGGTTTCAGGACCGACTAATATTTCGCCTTCGCCCGCTCCACTGCAATAGCGGGAGGTCTTGTTCACCGTGTCGCCAATGACGGTGTACTCGAGTCGCTCTTCGGCTCCGATGAACCCATGCAGCACCTCGCCCGTGTGGCCCCCAATACCCATTTCGCACACAACCAAACCAGCTTCCCGTCGCCGAGCATTGAGCGCCTCCATACGGTTTTGCATCTCAATTGCGGCGCACACCGCCTTCCAAGCGTGAGCCTCGTCTGGTTCAGGACTAGAGAACACCGCTAGAATATGGCGTTGCGCCTCGGCGCGGCTGGCCAAAGATACACGCGTCCCACTACTCTATTAATTTTTCCACGCTCAGCGTGACAGAACCGGCTTTTGGGACACATTGTCTGAATCCATTTACACGTCCTATGAGCCGTTTTCATCATCCCATGCTTCGTCTCGGCCTCATCGCCGCCGCGCTGCTTCCTCTCGCCGCCTGCGCTACTGAAAAGCAGCCAATTGCGGCAGCGTCGAAGGCAACTTCAAAATCGTCCGCCCCCCGGAAACCGGCGCAAGCTTCAGCACCTGAAGACGATGATGCTGCGCCAGTTAAGCCGGGAGGCCCGCCAAAGGTACACGCCATCTCCGCAATTCTCATCGACGCCCAAACAGGCAAGGTGTTGCACGCGATCAACCCAGACGCGACCCGTGCGGTGGCAAGCACCCAGAAACTCATGACCGCGTTGCTGGTGGCGGAGGCGGGCGAGGCGGATCATATCGTGAAGGTGGAGAGGGTGGACACCCTTGCAGAGCCCTCGAAATTGGACATAGAACCCGGCGAGACTTACCGGAGAGGCGATTTACTGCGCATTCTTTTGGTGAAGAGCATGAACGACGTGGCTCGGGCCTTGGCTCGCGACAACGCCGGAAGCATTGAGGCGTTTGCGAAAAAGATGAACGCAAAGGCGGAGAAACTTGGAATGTCGAACACACATTTCGTCAATCCCAATGGACTGCCCGCTGAAGGACAGCATTCCACTGCTCGCGACATGGCAAAACTCGCAGCTGCCGCGTATAAGCAGAAAGCAATCCGCGACATCGTGTGTCTCAAGGTATTGCGCTGGCAACATCCCGACGGACACATCAGCGAGTTTCACAATACAAACCGAGTTCTCACAAGTTTGAAATCCTGCAATGGAATGAAAACTGGCTACACGGCAGCTGCAAAATTCTGCCTTGTTTCCAGCGCTAACAATAATTCAAAAGACGTGATCTCTGTAGTACTCGGAGACGAGAAAGCGTTTGTGTGGAGTGATTCCCAGAAACTTTTGCAGTGGGGTCTTGGTGAAGATCCCCGCACAGCTAGCAGCCGCTAATAATTATGCAGCAACAGCTTGCGATTGCGCTTTCGGAGCTGGAAAAAGCGGGACTGAAACGGGAACTGCGTCCCATTGCCTCAAGACAAGGGCCTGAAGTCGATGTAAATGGAGTGCGGTTGCTGAACTTTTCCAGCAACGATTATCTCGGGCTCGCAACGGAGCCATTTTTAGCAGAGGCCGCCATCGCGGCGATCGCGCAATACGGCACTGGATCTGGAGCATCCCGATTAATCAGCGGAACGCTCTCGCCTCACAGCGAGCTGGAATTCGAACTCGCAAAATGGAAACGGAGTGAGGCGGCGTTGGCATTTTCAAGTGGATACGCGACGGCGCTTGGAGTTCTGGGGGCGATAGCAGGTTCAGGGGACGTTGTTATTTTAGACAAGCTTTGTCATGCGTGCATCATCGACGGCGCGCGACTTTCGGGGGCGGCCCTTCGCGTTTTTCCCCATAACAACCTTGAGCGTTTGGAAAGTCAGCTGCGGTGGGCGCGGGCTAAACATCCACGCGGCCGGATTATTATCGCAACGGAAAGCGTCTTTAGCATGGACGGTGATTGTGCACCGTTAAGGGATATGGTCGAACTCAAGGAGCGCTATGGAGCATGGCTTTTGCTGGACGAGGCACACGCCGTGGGGGTCCATGGGGAAAGCGGAGCGGGGCTCGCCGAGGCGGAGGAGCTTATCGAGCGGATTGAGATTCACATGGGAACACTTAGCAAGGCATTGGGTTGCGCTGGAGGGTACGTGTGCGGAAGCCGCAGCTTGGTGGACTGGCTTACTAACAAGGCGCGCAGTTTCATGTTCTCGACCGCGCCGCCACCAGCCCAGGCGGCGGTCGGCGCGGCGGCAGTCCGCTGGATGGGCACGGAGGCGGCGCGACAACGCAGACACTTACTGTGGAGTAACATCCATCACTTTCAGTTGAGCGCGAACATTGCCCGACCGACACAAAGCGCTATCGTACCGCTATTAGTGGGTGAAAATGAGGCGGCGCTATCCGCCAGTAAAGATCTCCAATCTGCCTCGGCTCCGGGGGAACTCGGGTTCTGGGTGCCCGCCATTCGCTACCCAACAGTACCCAAGGGCACCGCTCGATTGAGGGTGACGCTCAGTGCGGCGCACTCCCTAAAGGCGATCGAATCGCTAGGGTGCGCCTTGCAGCGAATCGGCCTAAACCAAGGCACTTAAAACGCTCGTGCTTTCCCCTGATTCGGGAAGCCAGACGCGGCGCATATGCTTCTTGCCGTCCAACATCGTCACGGTCAGCTCCAGAATGTGACCGCATTCAGCGCTTTGAATGGCGTGCTCGTAGGCAGCAATTTTCGGTCTTTGCAGGACCATCCACTCCACGAGTTGCTCCTGCGTGAGCGCTGTTTCCTTCCAGAAAACAGCTTTATCCAGAGGCACTTCCCCAAAGCGCTTTTGTAGGAAAGCACTATCCAAATACGCGAAAAGATTACCAGCCTTGGGGCCGGCTTCCTTGTCCAGAAGCACGCGGTATATGGCCTTAAAGGCGAGCGGCTGTTCGATTGGGGTGAGGCGTGCGGTCTCAAAGACTGCGGACTGAAGCTGCTCATCCTCCCAGGCTACATCAGCAAGCGCAACTCCAAGCCTTTGCAAGAAAGCGCATTGCGTCGCAGATAAACTCACATAGCTCGCAGGCAGAGACTCCTGCAAACGGGTCTTCTCCTCCTCCTTGGCGTAATGTTCGACCCAGAATGCGGCCGATTTAAGCCTGCGATCCAAGGCATTGCGCTCTATTTCCGTAAGCGGCAGGCCGTGGCGTTTTTCGATCTCCAGCATCGGATCCAAATGAGGCATCTGAGCCAACGTGCTCAATAGCTGGAAGTTGGGAAGAAAATAATCGCCCTTTGGCTTAGTCTCGGCAAGTTGATAGACAAGGGTCTCGTCCGGAGTGGCGTTTTTGTCTCTGGTCACGCGCGTATGATACCGATCGAACTCATTGAACAGCTTGACGATACCATCCTCGTTCACATCGAAATTAACAGGCGAATTCGGCTTGGTGCGAATCATCAGGAAACGAAGCACCTCCGCGGGAAGTAAATCAGCCATGTCTCGGGCGCTGGCGCCAAGCCCTCGCGAAGAGGACATCTTAGCACCGCCGACTAGGAAAAACTCATAAGGAACGTTCGCGGGCGGCTCCTTGGCAAAGATGGCACGCAGGCAGGCGGCGGCAACATCGCGCGAACCGCCTTTAGTTGAATGATCCTTTCCTGCGCCCTCGATGGTGACTGGAAAGGTGATCCACTTAGCGACCCACTCCAACTTCCAGGGCAACTTACCCCGACCGTCGAAGGGCGATACACTGCCCTGTTGACCGCAACCGCGGGCCCACTTAACCAAATCCTCACGACAACGATAACTGACTTTACCATCGGCATAAGCAAACACCTCCGTGGTGCCTATGCGGCCGCAGTTTTCACACACGACCTGAAAGGGATACCATGTGGGCGGGCGGTCCGAGTTGGATACCTCTTTATAAACGCGGCGCACCACGTCGGCGTGACGCAAGATGATATCGATGGCCGTGTTGAAACGGCCCGAACGATAAATATCCCGCATGCGGTAAGGTTCGACCTCGACGCCTAGCTCGCGAAATACGCCCCAGAATTCCCCCATGTAATGCTCGGCCATGTCTGTGGCGGAGGAACCATCGGGAGCGGGAACGTTGCAGAGGGGCTGGCCGAGGTACTGAGAAAAATGCTCATCCTTGCCCGCTGGAATTTCATCCAAGGGATCATAATCATCCACTCCGAATAAATACTTAGCTTCAATACCTTTGGCGCGGAGCGTTCGGAAAATTGCGTCGTGAATCAGCACGCCTCGCAGGGCGCCCACATGGACGCGGCCTGAGGGCGTTTTTGAATCATTAATAATCTGCGGACCGTGACACTGAGCAGCAACTTCTTCGCACCAAAACATAGGACCGAATAAGGAAACAAAAGCGCGGCCAAAACACCACCTCCGCGATGAATTGAAACGAGGTTTTTTCCAGAGGCTGAGGATTGCGCTTAGGAATGAGATAGTACAAGTCCCTGGAAATGGGACAGGACTCGCTCGAAGCTAGCCTTTTATGCAATGGTGGGACAAAATCCCGAAATCGACTTCATGCGTTTCATATTATTTATCTTAATAACGCTCACCTTCGGGCTGGAGAGCTTTGCTTCAAGCAAAGTGACGCTCAGCGAAGTCCTGCCTCAACTTTTGAGCGCTGACTTCAAACGATACGACTCCCCATTTTACAGCCTCTACACTGATGTTCCCAGCGACGAAGCCTCGGAGGCAGTCCTACGCATGGAGAAAATGGCGACAGAGTATCAGTCGCGCTTGGAAAAGCTTTTTGTCATCAAGGCCCGCCAGCGCATGCCCTTTGTGTTGTTTTCGAAAGCGGAGGACTATCGCAAATTTGGCTTCGATCCGGATAGCGCTGGAGTTTTTACCGGAGACGCGCTTTTTGTGGTGGTAAAGCGAGACGCGGCGGAGGTGATTAGCGAGCGGACTTGGCGTGTAATGCAACACGAAGGCTTCCACCAGTTTGCAGCCACGGTGATACGCTACAGTCTTCCACCGTGGCTCAACGAGGGGCTGGCCAGCTACTTCGAGGAAGCCATCTTCACTGGGGATGGAATGGTGAGCGGGGTCATTCCCCGGAGACGCGCCCAGCAGATGGTGCAGGGACTGAACAGCGGACGCTTTGTGAGCATTCCAAAAATGATGACAATGAGCCAGGAGTCATGGAACACCAAGTTGGAGGGCGCAAATTACGACCAAGCTTGGGCGATGGTGCACTTCCTCGCCAACGCCGAGGAGGGAAAATACCGGGGGCCATTTCTGCGCTTTCTCCAGTCATTAGCGCGCGGTTCCTCAAGGGAAAAGGCTTGGACAGAGACCTTTGGAAGCTCCAAAGGCTTTGAATCCAAATGGCGTGCGTTCTGGCTGACGTTACCCCAAGACTCCTCATTGGATCTGGAAGCGCGCGCCGCAGTTGCCGGACTGAGCAGCTTCATGGGGCGCGGCTACGGGCGCGGGATGGTGTTTAGCGACTTTAGAAACTTTATCGAATGCGACGCGCAGACCCTCAAGACAGATCCTACAGACTGGCTTCCGCCAGCACTTTACACGCGGATGCAGGCGCTGGCCATTTCATTACAACAGCGGAACTGCGCCTTTTCCTTGGAGCACCGAGAAGGCGGGTTGCCACAACTGGTTTGCGCCCTTCCGGATGGCACGAAAATTGTGGGCCGCTTTACGCTAAACCATACGCGGATGCTTAATGTAAGCACCGAATTGGTAGAAAGATAGAATCGAGTTCCCGGCAACCCTGCGACAGCTGAAACAGCTGAAACGCACCGCTACACAGGCTACTGCCGCTCGTATTCACCACTGCCGACTTTCTTAAATATCTTAAAGCCAGCATTCTTCGCAGCCGAAACGGAGAGCGGCTTGGTAATTTTAGGTGAGGAGACCGTGCTAATGAGCTTGCGCACCGGCTGCCGACAGAGGGGACAGTTCACCACAGGCGGCGCACTCAGCGGACGGGTTAAAGTGAACCCGCTTTTACAAACCCGGCATTCGCCCGAGCACGGTTCATATTCGTAAATAGGCATGGATAAATTTGTTACAAAGCAAGGAGCCGTCACTCCTCCTTACGCATTATCAAGATAAGACTGCCACTCAACTGGGAGCGGGGCACGCTCCACATCGTCGGCAAGGCGACCTTCCGCATCAGGGTCAAACACCGTGGAAGTACCATACACCATGATGGCGTCGAGAGCCCCCTCCACGCGCAATGCATGAGAAACCCCGGCTGGAATAACCACTCCAGCGTGCTGGGGCGCTGCGCTGTCATCGCCTTCAAGGACAAAGCGCATGATCCTCCGCTCCAAACCAATACGTTCATCCACAAGCAGCATCTCCACGTTACCCTGAACAAAAAACATCACGTCCCATTGCTCCTTGTCGTAAGGGCGTTCGGCGACGGGTGCCGGAGTTTTTCCGTACAGATACTCAAACCAGGCCGTAGGTTCGCGCCCCTCCGGAATATGGGGCGGGTGGATGTGGAAGCCCTTCGCCGTGCCGGCAAACATACGCGCGGAAGCCCATTGGCGGGGCCATAGGGCAAGATTGCCGGTGATCCCCTTCCCTTCCCTGACAAACTCTCCGAAAAAACCGCGGTGCCGCTGCCGGAATACGCGGCGCGGTACAAATTCAACGCCTGGAATCCACCCCGCATCTAAAGAGGAGCGCTCAGCGTTGAGCAGTTCGACAGCGGCGACGCCGGTTGAACCTAGGCGCTCCAAGAGACTACCTGCAGAATAGTTGCGTTGAGAAAGCGCTGCGCGCGCCTGTGATTTGAGTCCTGTCCAACGGTCCATGAGAGTCAATTGTAACGGTTAATAAAAAAGTTGGGAGAAAGTTTGAACCTCATGTTTAAACGAGGTTTATCAAGGAGAAGATCAAGGACTTTGTGGCGAATGTCTTGGTTAAACATGCAAAACAGCCGGTGAGGAGGCCTCCTTTTTCGAAAGCACACATGCCTAACAACATGATCGCAAAGCCGCGGCGATTGCGCCTACAGCCTGCCCTAGTTGGGCATCGGTGATGCAGTAGGGTGGCATCAAGACCACCGTGTCGCGAATGGGACGCGTCAGCAGTCCGAATGCACGAGCTGCGCGGCAAACCTTCCAGCCCATACCCAGCTCCGGTGCGAAAGGAGAGCCATCCGGGTGACGCAATTCGATGCCTGCGAGAAACCCGAGCTGACGAGTTTCATGAACATGAGGCAATGGTTGCAACTCTTTTTCCAAAAGTGATTTAAGCAGTGCAATCTGAATCTGAAGCCGAGTTAACACACCCTCTTCGCGGAAAATGGCGAGATTTTCCAGCGCGACGGCACAAGCCAGTGCATGACCACAATACGAATGGCCGTAATATAAGGTGCGCTCCGGCCCACCAAGAAAGGCTCGGAAAACCTGCTCTGTGGTAAGGGTCGCTGCGAGTGGCATATACCCTCCAGTAAGCCCCTTTGCGAGGGCTACAAAATCGGGGACCACAGACTCTTGTTCACACGCAAAAAGGGTGCCCGTGCGACCAAAGCCCGTCATTACCTCGTCGGCTATGAGTAAAACTCCATGCCGATCACACCATGCGCGCACGGAGGAAAGCAGGCCCGCGGGCCAGAGGCGCATTTGGTTTGCGCCTTGAACGAGGGGCTCGATGACCACGGCGGCAACCTCTGCGCCTGGAAGTTGCTCGAGGGCCTCGGCGGATTCGACAAGGTCCACAGGAAATTGCCAAGCGCCGAAGCGTTCAGTGAATAGCGGGACACCACACAGACTTGAGGCGCCCATGGTATCTCCATGATAGGCACCATGAAACGCAACAAGACGTCGGCGCTGAGGCTGTTGGAGCATTTGCCAGTATTGGGCCGCCATTTTCAATGCGACCTCAATGGCGGTGGAGCCGTTATCGGAAAGAAATGCGCGAGTGAGCGTGTTTGGTGGCCAAAGCGCGCAGAGTTCTGCGCAGAGTTGAGCGGCCAGAGGATGGGTGAGGCCGAGAAACGAAGTGTGCGCAAAGCGAGCGAGCTGCTTTTGGAGGGCGGAATCCAGCCGAGGATGGCGATGCCCGTGAAGGTTGGTCCAGATTGAGGCGTTGCCATCGATGTACCAGTTTCCCTCCGAATCACAAAGGCGCGCTCCCTGAGCCTCCACTATACAAAGCGGGTCGGTGGCACACCACTCCTGCATTTGGGTAAAGGGGTGCCAGACATGGGCCCTATCCCAATCAAGAGGATTTCCCTGAACTGAAGACAGGGTTTCCACTGAGGGAAATTTAGGGACGAGAGCCATGGCAAAAGCGTGATGGGTTGTTCAGAATCCGGCAAGAAGGCATGGGTGATAAAAAACGTCTCTCTCCGTAATTCCAAGATACGAAGGAATGGTGTACGCTTCTCAATCTAGTGAAACCCAAGCTTCTAGATTTTATCGATCCAAACCGCCCTTTGGCCAGGGTGACGCGGGAACTGGATTGGGCGGAAGTGGTGGGTTTGTTTCCTGAGGCAACCCAAGAGGGATTGAGTGCTGGGAAAATCTGGATACTAGCGTCCATGATCATTCTAGGAGAGCTCACTGGCCTTTCCGAAGGGGAAGTGCTCAGTCGCTGGCCGGAAAATCCTTATTGGCAGTCTTTTTCGGGATTGGCTCAATTCCAGTGGGTGCCCCCCGTCACACAGTCGGAGTGCCTTAATTTCAGGCGCCATTTGACCACCGAGCGGGCGGCTCGGTTAGCGAAAATTGCAAAGTCTATACGGGAGGCAAAGCCCGTGGATGCCTCCCTGCAGAGTTCCCCTGTGGAAATCGGCACGGAGTCCTCCCAGGACGACACGCTGGCATTGAGGCGAATACACCTCACCCAACCACTTCCAGCACAACCTTATAAGGCACCGCCACGGCCGGACCTTCACTCCAGCATCAAGCAGGCGTACGCAAGAGCGGCGGCCGCTGTGAAAAATGAAGAGCCAAGCGGACAGGAAGTTCATGGCGGGGTTGCGCCAAATGGCAGCTCCGAAGTGGGCGTTACCAGCGATGCAACAGCATCCTCTCCCACAGGAACGCCGCCAACTCAGGGTGGCGAACCTTTTTCCCAGGAGCAATTAGCCGGCTCTGCAGAATTAGCAAGCGACACCGTGGCTCGCTCCAAAGAACCTGCCACGGCGAGCCCGGTTTTTGCGCAGACCTACGCTCCGCCAAAGCGCATGGCGGCAGTTCCCACACAGCAACAGGCTCTGCCCTTGGAGATGGAGTCGGGAGTGAAATCCAAAACACAGCCCAAAGGGACGCCCAGTTTTGACTCAACGACTCCGATAGTACTGCGCGCACCGGTGGGTGAACCCGTTAAAATGGAGGTTATTGCCACGGGAGAGGCGCCGCTTCAATTTCAATGGGAAGCTTGGGACGAAGCCAAGGGCGTTTCCATCACCCTCGATGGCTGCAACGCACCATCTCTGGCAGTCGCCCTTGAACCCGCTGACGCGATGCTTGCGTTCCAATGCCGGGTGAGTAACAAAATTTGTCCGGAAGGCGTCGTTTCTCGGATGTTTTTTCTCAAAAAAGTCAGCGCCGCCCAGAAAACTGGCAACTCGTTTGGGGAAAAATTCGATCCACGTGCGGGCAAGGCTAAACTCAACCTTGGTCGAGTTTAAAGGCGATGCGCACCTCGTAAGGATCCGTAGTCATTCCAGTCGGGAGCGCCTCGATGCGCTGTACTTTCTCCGCCGCGCGTTGAACAGATTCATCCATGGCGGGATTGCCCGAGGGGTTAACGATTTCCCGGCCGACGATGGCACCGTCCTTGCGGATGCGGATTTTTAAAATAGTAACGAAGTCCTGCGTGGAACGCACCACCGAGATTGGTTGCTCCCAAACGCCGTAAAAACGCTCGTGAATCATCTGGTTGTAGCGACCTAGATCAGAAGCACTTGGTCCGCCACCTGCCCTGCCGCTTGCGGAGCCGTTGCCAGAACCTCCGGAACCAACGCCGTTGCCTGAACCGCTTGCGCCTGAGCGGCCCTGAGCGGAGCCACCGGATCCATCTCCCGAAGTGCCGCCGCCGCTTCCGGGCCGAACTACTTCTGCACGCACCACTTGAACGGCTGGAGGCGCGGCGGAGTCCCCCTTCCCTCCAGCGACCACGACTTTAGGGGGGGACGCATCAGGCTTGGGCGCGGGTTTCGACTCAGGTTTGGGAGCAGGCTTCACCTCAGGTTTGGGAGCAGGCTTCACCTCGGGTTTAGACTCAGGCTTGGCAACGGGCTTCACCTCGGGTTTTGGCTCAAGCTTGGGCGCGGGCTTCACCTCAGGTTTTGGCTCAGGCTTGGGAACAGGCTTCACCTCAGGTTTTGGCTCAGGCTTGGGCACGGGCTTCACCTCGGGTTT